>NZ_JAXOJT010000002.1:600000-792500 GCF_036663835.1 Sphingomonas sp. LT1P40 | reverse complement strand
GCCATGACTCAGGTCGTGCTGGTGCTGCTCAACATGCTCAACGGCTATGGGCTGGCGAGCGCGATCATCCAGAAGCCCGATGTCGACGACCGCGCGGTGCGCCAGCTGTTCGGCATGCTGTTGCTGCTCAATTTCGGTCTTGGCGCAATGCAGTTCCTGCTCGCCCCGCTGGCGGCGGCTTACTATCGGCAGGATATCGTCGCCGATCTGCTGCGGGTGCAGGCGCTGCTCTATATCGCAACGCCGTTCATCGCCCTTCCTTATGCACTGCTCGCCCGCGCGATGGATTTCCGCAAACAGGCGCAGGTCAATCTGATCTCCGCCACCTGCGGCGCGATCGCGGCACTCGCCGGTGCCTATGCCGGAATGGGCGTGTGGACGCTGGTGCTCGCCCCGCTCGTCCTGTTCGCAACGCGCGCGATCGGCATGACATGGGCGGCGCGCTCGCTGATGTGGCCGAGCTTCGATTTCCGCGGCGCGGGCGAGATGGCGCGGTTCGGCGGATTGATGGCGGCGGGCCAGCTCTTCTGGTTCGCGCAGAGTCAGGCCGATATATTCATCGCCGGCCGCCTGTTCGACCCGCACTGGTTGGGCATTTATACCACCAGCCTGTTTCTGACGCAGATTCTGGTGTCGAAATTCGTCCCCGCACTGAACGAGGTCGCCTTCTCCGCCTATTCGCGCATGCAGGACGATGCGGCAGGGGCGGCAACCGCCTTCGCCAAGTCGGTGCGGCTTATCATGGTCGCGGCGATGCCATTCTACCTTGGTCTCGCCGCCACCGCCGAACCTTTGGTGCGCGTGGCGCTGGGCGAGAAATGGATCGAGGCGGGTCCGATCGTCCATCTGCTCGCGCTCGCCATGCCGTTCATGACGCTTCAGATCCTGTTCGCCGCCGCCACCGACGCGCGCGGAAGACCGGGCATCGCGGCGCAGATATCGGCGATCGGCGCGTTCCTGCTCCCTGCAGCGTTTCTGGTCGGCGTCCAGTGGGGCGTCACCGGGCTGGCGATCACATGGATTGCGATCTGGCCGGTCTATCTGGTCATCACCGCGTGGCGCAGCCTGCCGGTTATCGGCCTGTCATGGCGCAACTGGCTCGCGGCGATCGCACCGCCCGTCACCGCCGCAGCAGCCATGGCGTTGATCGTCGCCTTGGTCGATCGCGCACTGCCCCCGCTGGGGTCGCTGCCGCATCTGATGATCCTGAGCGCGACCGGTGCCGCCGCCTATGGCGCATGGCTGTTCCTGTTCGCGCGCGAAACGGTAAATGACGCGATCGGCATGATCCGGCGCTGAACTGCCGCATAGCGGCATTTATCTCGCACAAAGACACAAAGCCACGAAGAGAGTGTTGCCTCCTCTTTGTGGTTTTGTGTCTTTGTGCGAGTCAAAATAGCGCTACGCGCCAACCTCACGCCTGTTGAATATACGCCCGCATCATGTTCGCCTCGGTCTCGATCCGGTCGATGCGGTACTTCACCAGATCGCCGATCGACACGAAACCCACCAGCGCACCATTCTCGACCACCGGTAAATGCCGAATGCGCCGCTGCGTCATCAGCGACAATGCGGCCAGCACCGGTTCTTCGCCGGTCACCGTGATCGCGGGGGCGGTCATCACCATCCGCACCTGATGATCCATCGCCGCCGCGCCGTCACGCTCGATACAATGGATCACGTCGCGTTCGGAAAAGATGCCGACGACGGTACCACCCTCGATCACCGGCACCGCGCCGATGCGTTTTTCCGCCAGCAGCGTCACGGCGTCGCGCACCGTGCGGTCGCCCGTGATCGTGATGACATCCTGTCCGCGTCCGCTCAGGATCGCCGCGATGGTCATCGCCTGTCTCCTTTATATCTGTTCAGGCGATTGAGACTTTCATGTTTCGTCCCCAAATGAAAGGGCATGGAACCCGATCTCGACAATCCCGATTATGCCCGGCTCGCCTGGCGACGTTATCGCCGCATCTTTGCGCTGGTCGGGGTGGTCGCGTTCCTCTCCGCCGTGGTCGCCGTGGTCGCCTTGTGGCTGTCGCTCGGCGAGTTCCAGTTGCATGCGTCGATCGCAATGGCGATCGGCATCGGGCTTTCGGTGCTGCTCGGCGGCGCGCTGATGGGGCTGATCTTCATGAGTTCGGGCACCGGGCATGACGAACGATCGCGCGATGCGACCGAACGAAACCCCTAATTTGCCAGCTACCTTGGCAACGTAACCGTATAGCGCAGGTCCGACGATCCGTTCGCCGGCACTGTTACCGCCCACAGATAGCGTCCGTCCTTGCGCCCCACCTTCGCCGACATGCTGCCCATCATTTCGGCGGCAATGTCGAAATCCCCCTCAAAGCGGACGGGGAACGGATTGGCGTTGCGCACGGTCAGTTCAAAGGGGCGTTTCTTGCCCTCCGACACCAGTGCACGATGCTCCAGCGTGACGTTCGACGCGCTGCCGAACTTGATCTCAACCTCCTCGCCGATCGCCTTGTCATCGGTCGACGACTCACCGATCAACAGGTTGCGCTCGCCCTGCCGCTCGAACAGTGCGACCGGCCCGGCGGGCAAGGGCAGACCCAGCCCCTTGTCGGCCTTGTTCATGGCCCGAATTGTGATCTGCGGGGCGGTGGCATAGGAAAACTGGATATCGGCGGCATAGATGATGGCCACCGGCACCGCGTCCTTGCTCAGCAGCGCGACCTGCTTCTGCGATTTGCCCGCAACCGTCGTCCGCTCGGGCACACGATAGGCCTTCAGGTCGCCCAGATCCTCCTGCTCGACCCTACGGATGCGCGCGCCGGTCACGACGATCGCATCCTCACGCGCCATCATCGCTGGCGGCGCGGACATCACCGGTGCCGGCGGCGGTGGCGGCGCGGGCGGGGGCGGGGGCGGTTCGGGCGCGGTCAGGAAACACTGAAACTCGAACGCCTCGGTCGATTCATAAGGGTTGGATGTGCGGCCGGTGGTGCGGTTGACCTTGCCCGCCACCACCATCGTCTCGGCATCGACAAAGCTCGTCATGTCGGTGCTCGCCAGCGTCACCCAGCCGAACAGGTCGGCGGCGGTTCCGCCCTCGCGCAAGGTTGCGACATAATTGGCCTGCCAGTCGAAACCCCAGGCGAGGTAGGACAAGGTCACCGTCGCCGTCCCGCCCTGCGGTGAGTCCGTCTCGACCGACAAGGTCGGCCGCGCCGACAGCCCCGGCGGCACCCCGTCATAGCTGATCGCATCCTCGGTCGGCCCGCAGTTCAGCACCTCGAACCCGCGCGACGTCTCGACGATCGCGGCACCGGCTGGCCCCGACCGGATGATCGCCTGCTCCTCCACCGTCTTGCCGTCACGCGTGCGGCGTAGCGTCACCGGTCGGGCATAGCCGCGACTGTACAGGCTGGCGGCGGAGAGCAATTCGGCATCCAGATTCTTCTCGCGCACCCCCGATGGCAGCCCGGTGACGATCGCGCTTTCGGGCAGGATGCCCGACGCCACCCCTTCGAACCGGATTACCGCGCGCCCCTGTGGAATCGTGATCGTGCGCGTCTCGGTAATCAGCGCATAACCGCCCAGATAGCTCAGCTCGATCTTGTCGCTCGCATCGCGATAAGGCGCACGATAGACAGTGACCGCGACCGCGTTCGGCCCGGCGGAAGTCTGCACTTCCTCCGCCCACGCGCCGCCCGCCGTCGTCATCGCGGCGAGTACCATGATCGATGTGCGGAACCCCCGCACCGGCGCGATCAGTACCGGGTTTCAAAGATGGCGGTGAGCGTCGCCTCGCCATTGGCAGGCACGCTCACCTTCCACAGCGCTTCGTCAGCGTTGACGCGCTCGCTCACCTGGCTTTCCTCGATGATTTTGGTGTCCTTCCACCAGCTGTCGAGTCCGCCCTGCGACAGTTCGACTACCGCCGCGTCGGCCCGCGCATTGGTCAGCGTATAGACCATCGTCGTGCGCCATTTGCTGCTGTTCACCCGCTCGCGGGCCTGCACCACCGCCTTGACCTTCACGTCGAATGCCTCGCCGGTCTTGATCGCCAGCCGCGATCCCATCGGCGTGTGGCCGATGCCATTCTCACCGATGAACTGCGGTGCCCCGCGCGCATCGCGCATGTAGATACGCACGGTCCCGGCGGGAAGCGCATCGCCCAGCCCGCCTTCTGCCGAAGACGAGAAGCGCAGCACCGTATCGACGCTGCGCGGCTGATCCTGGCGCCCCAGCCACGGATTGCGATAGGCATAGGCTTTCGCAGCGGGTGCACCCGCGACATCCAGGAAACTAACCTGCTTCTGTTGCCGCTGGGCGATCGTCACCCGACCGGGTATCGGATAGACGTAAAAATCGCCGATCCGCTCGCGGCTCGCCGTCTCGGTCCCCGGCACCATCGTCGAACCGGACCCGCGCCCCATCTGTCCACCACCGCCCGCAACCAGCAGAGTCATCGCATTGCTATAGGTCGTGCCGCTATTGTTGGTCAGCGTCAGCCAGCCCTGCACGTCGATCTTGCCCGCCTTCTCGTCGAACAGCGCGACATAATCGGACTTCCAGCCCATCCCGTAGGTCAGATAGCTGAGCGTCGCCGGGCGCGATCCTGCGGCATCGGCATCCAGCGTCACCGACAGGGTGGGACGCGCGCGCAGCGAAGGCGGCAGCGCCGGGAAGACCACGCGGTCCTCCTTCTGCAAAATCTCGATCCGCCCGCCAATCTCGACCACCGCGCCGTCATTATAGGCCAGCACTTTCGCGGGCAGGCTCTGGCCGCCGCGCACGACGGTGACACTCTGCCCGACCGCCTTTTCCATCAGCGCCTCGGGCGTCAGCAGGTCGAAATCGAAATTCTGCTCGACGATCGTCGCGCCAGCGGTGGCCAGCGTCACCGTCTCCGGCCGCATCTGTGCCGACACGTCGGGGAAATCCTGTTTCGACTTGCCCGCAGGCAGCCGCAGGTCGCGCTTGTCCTGAACCAGCGCCAGATTGTTGTTGTAAATGGTGACGGAAACTTCGCCCTGCGCGGACTGCGCGAACGCCGTGCCTGGAAGCGCGGCTCCCACCGCCAACGCCCCAATTGCCGCATGAGCCAAGGTCAGACGCCGCATCGCACTCCCCCTTCGTACCGTTGCCGCAACATCGCCAGCCTACCGTGCGTGTCAACGGACAATACAAAGAATCAGAATGATTTGGCTGGCGCGCAAAATACGAAAGAGGCCGGTTCGCCTGTGACGAACCAGCCCCCTTATTCTTCCCGCAACGGCAAGAACTCACTCCGCCGCAGCAGGCTCGTCGTCTTTCTTCACGCGGCGACGGCGGGGCTTGACCTCGACCACCTCACCCTCGACGCCCAGCGAAGGGGGCAGGATCGCGGCGATGCCGATAGCCTCGCCCGTATCCTCGGGTTCGCGGCGCGGACGGCCACGGCGGGGACGCTCGGGAACGGCTTCGGTGCGGGGGGACTCATCCTCGTTCGCAGGCATCGGCACGGCCGGAGCCGGGGCCTCAGTCATTTCCGAACGATAGGCGTTGGGACGACGATCACTCCGGTCTGGACGGTTGTCGCGCTCGGCGCGCTCAGGGCGTGCATCACGATTGTCGCGCTCCGGGCGCGCTTCCCGCTCAGGGCGCACATCGCGGTCCTGACGCTGGTCGCGGTCGGCGCGCGGTTCGCGCTCCGGGCGAGTGTCGCGTTGAGGCCGGTCCTCGCGCTGGGGCCGGTTGTCCTGACGCCCCTGATCCTGACGGCCATCGCGGTCCTGACGGTAATTCCGCTCGGGCCGCGCATCGCGGCGCTGGCCGCGATCGTCGCCATCGTCGGCGTCACCCTCGTTACCGCGCGGGCCTTCATTGCCGTCGGTGTCGAAATCCTCGTCGTCGCCGTCGATATCGGTGTTCGGGCGCTTGCCATGCGCGGTCTGGCCGGGGTTCTGCTCCTCGAAGCGCGAACGCGTCTCGGCCAGCACGCGGAAATAATGGTCGGCGAACTGCAGATAATATTCGGTGTTGACCCGATCGCCATGCATCTGCGCTTCACGCGCCAGATTCTTGTATTTCTCTAGCAATTGCGCGGCATTGCCACGCGCGCGGCTGTCGATGCGATTGCCGTTGCCTGCGTTCTGGTTGCCACCGCCACCCTGGGGGCGCTGACCGCCACGGCCACGCCGGCGGCCGTTGTTAGCCTGACGATTGTTGATCAAGTCTTTGCGTCCTGTCCTTACTCAATCCGCCATCGGTCAAAACAGCGATCCCGGATGCGTGTTATACCGCGTGCCGCACCGGACCTTTAGGTCCGAAACGGCTTTCCCGCATGGCTGCCGGACATTCAGCAGCGCGCATGCTCTGGAGCGGGGCAGCGCCCTTTTTCAACGATTTAGGTTGAAAATGCCGTCCCCGGAGGCAGTCTTAGCCCGCGGCAGGGCTTTCTCCAAGCATATTATTGTGGTGCCACACCATTAGTTCAACTTCGCCGTCACCACGCGCGGTCGCCCGCCCAGGTCGTGATGCACCGCCGCGACCAGCCCCGCCGCCGCGACCAATGTCGACACTGCGTCACCTTGCGTCCACCCGATCTCCAGCACCGCGATTCCGCCCGGCGCGATCAAGCGGGGCAGATCGGGCACGATCCGCCGGTAATCGTCCAACCCGTCCGCCCCCGCGAACAGGGCGCCAGGCGGCTCATGGTCGCGCACCTCTGGCCCCAGGTCTTCACCGGTGCCGATATAAGGCGGGTTGCACAGGATCAGGTCGAACTGGCCTTCCAGCCCGTTAGCCCAGTCGCCCAGCTTGAAGCGTGCGCGCTCTTCCATCCCAAGGTCAATCGCATTGTCCTGCGCGTAGACAAGCGCCTTCTCGAACTCATCGATACCCAGCCCATATGCCTCGGGCCATTCAGCCAGCGCCGCCAGCAACAACGTCCCCGGCCCGGTGCCAAGGTCCAGCACCCGGCTCGGCCCTGCGGTCCCGGCGAAGTGCCCCACCGCCACCTCGATCAGCGTCTCGCTGTCGGCACGCGGCACCAGCACTCCCGGCCCGACGCCCAGTTCGATTGTCCGGAACCCCCGGCTTCCGGTAATATAAGCCACCGGCTCGTGCGCGATCCGCCGTTCGATAAGCGCCGCAAATCCGGCGGGTTCGGGATCGCCCAGATGTTTGAGGATGAGTGTTTCCCGCGACACCCCCAGCGCATGTGCCATCAGCAATTCGGCATCGAGGCGCGGTGTGGCGGAGTCGATCCGCGCGGCGGCAGCAGCTATGGCGGTGCGGATGTCGGCATACTCCGACATTTCAAAATTCTTTCGTCACCCCGGCTTTGAGCCGGGGTCCCGCTTCTTGTTTGGGAAAGGCAGCGGGACTCCGGGTCAAGCCCGGGGTGACGGAAAGAAGGAGGATAAAGCCTCCCTTCACGAATCCAGCGTCGCCAACCGGTCAGCCTCATCCTCGGCACTCAGCGCGCCGATCAACTCGTCCATCGCGCCCTCCAATATCTCCGGCAACCGGTGCAGCGTCAGGTTGATCCGATGATCCGTCACCCGTCCCTGCGGGAAATTATACGTCCGTATGCGCTCCGACCGATCCCCGGACCCCACCATCGACTTGCGCGCGCCAGACCGCTCGTCTGCCAGCCGCGACCGCTCAAGCTCGTACAGCCGCGTGCGCAACACCTGCATCGCCTTGTCGCGATTCTTGTGCTGCGACCGCTGATCCTGCTGGATCACAACCAGCCCCGTCGGGATATGCGTCAGCCGGATCGCGCTATCCGTCGTGTTCACATGTTGTCCGCCAGCGCCCGACGAGCGATAGATATCGACGCGCAGATCCTCGGGCCGGATCTCGACATCGACCTCTTCCGCCTCGGGCAGCACCGCCACGGTCGCCGCGCTGGTATGGATGCGCCCGCCGCTCTCCGTCACCGGCACGCGCTGCACGCGGTGGACGCCGCTCTCGAACTTCAATTTCGCGAACACGCCCTTGCCCGCGACATTCGCGACGACTTCCTTGTAACCGCCAGCTTCGGAGGTGGAGGCGGAGATCATCTCGACCTTCCATCCCTGATTCTCGGCATAGCGGGTGTACATCCGCAACAGGTCGCCTGCGAACAGCGCCGCCTCGTCGCCACCGGTCCCGGCCCGGATTTCCAGCATCGCCGCGCGCTCGTCCGCCGCATCGCGCGGCAACAGCGACAGCGCGAGCGCGAGGTCGGCTTGCTCCAGCGCCGCCGCATTGTCGTGCAGCTCCTCATTCGCCATCGCGCGCAATTCGGGGTCGCCGTCGCGGCTCATCTCGGTCAGCGCGACCGCCTCGTCCCGCAACCGCCGCACTTCGCCCGCCGCCGCCGCAACCGGCTCCAGCTCGGCATATTCCTTCGACACCGCGACAAAGCGCTCCGATGGCAGATCGCCGGTCGCCATCATCGCCGACAGCTCATCCCGCCGCGCCTCGATCGCCGCGATCTTTTCCGGCGAGATGCGGGTCACAGGTTTAAATCTCGCCGAGAGACTTCGGCTTCAAATATGCCCGCTTGCGCATCCGTAAACGTAGTCTGGTAGAGATAAAGCGGATCAATCGCGTTCAAAACTTCGATGAAGTCGGCTTCGCTTGCGATTCCCCAAGTTGGTGAGAATGTTCTGAAGCGTAGTTTTGTCGACTGCGTTGAAACCGCTTCTAAGGTAATCTGGAAAATCGGAAGCGATTTCCGAGCGATCTCAAATCGCCGCTTTGCATTTCCTTTGAATGCAATCTCAACGGCCCGCCCTGCTGCCCGTACCGCCGACGCGATAGCATGAGCATCGACACTGGTGTCGTTGGCTTCTGGAATTACGACGGCCCAGTTTGATCCCTGGGTTGGTTCCTCCAACAACATCCCCAACCGCTCGATCCCGGCCGCCCAGCCCACGCCGGCCGTCTCCGGCCCGCCCAGATTCCCGATCAGCCCGTCATACCGCCCGCCAGCCAGCACCGTCCCCTGCGCCCCAAGCCGGTCGGTGACGAATTCAAACGCGGTGTGCCGATAGTAATCCAAACCCCGCACTAGCTTGTCATTAAGCTCGAAATCTACTTTTGCCGCCACCAGACCTTCTTTTACCTTGTCAAAGAAACTGCGGGCATCATCCGTCAGATATCTTTCTATGCCCGGCGCCATCTCGACGATCTTACGATCACCGGCATCCTTGCTGTCGAGTATCCGAAGTGGGTTTAACTTGAGGCGCATCTGACTGTCAGGCGAAAGGTATGTGCTGTGAGCATTCAAGTGGTCGAGTAGCGCACTTCTCCACTTTTCCCGGCTTACCGAATCGCCCAGCGTATTCAGCTGCAACGTCACGCCCTCGGATATCCCCAGCTCGCGCAAAAGCTGGTCCGCCATCGTCAGCAATTCGACATCGGCCTGCGGTTCCGCCGCCCCGATGATCTCGGCGTCGATCTGGTGGAACTGGCGATACCGCCCCTTTTGCGGGCGCTCATAGCGGAACACCGGGCCATGCGTGGTGAGCTTGAGCGGCGCGAACTGCTGCCACCCCTCGGTAATATATGCCCGGCAAATCCCGGCGGTGAATTCCGGCCGCAGCGTCAGCAGGTCGTCGCCGCGATCCGGAAACGTATACATCTCCTTCGACACCACGTCGGACGTCTCGCCCATCGACCGCGCGAACACGGCGGTGGATTCGAACACCGGCACCTGGACTTGCTGGAAGCAGTAGAGCCGCCGCACCTTCTCGAACGCCTCGACCACCCGCGCAAAGCGCCGCTGGTCATCGCCAAAAATATCCTGCGTGCCGCGCACGCGCTTGGGGGTTTCGATCCGTGCCATTTGGGGCGGCTATCTATTAGGGGCGGCCCTGGAACGCCAGAGGTGGTTTCGCTTGAGACCCCATTCCCTTATAGGCCTACCCATGAAGCCCGCCCCAAAAACCTTCCACGTCAAATCCTTCGGCTGTCAGATGAACGTCTATGACGGTGAGCGCATGGCCGAACTGATGGCCGCGCAGGGCATGACCGCGATTGACGACGCGACCCAAGCGGATCTCGTGGTCCTCAACACCTGCCACATCCGCGAGAAAGCGACCGACCGCGTTTATTCCGACATCGGCCATTTGCGGAAAAAGGCCCGCAACGCCGACCGCGAAGCCCCGATGATCGCCATCGCCGGCTGCGTCGCCCAAGCCGAGGGCGACGAAATCATTCGCCGCGCCAAGGTCGATGTCGTCGTCGGCCCGCAAGCCTATCACAACCTCCCCGCGTTGATCGTCCAAGCCACGTCCGGCACCGCCGCGACCGACATCGACATGCCCGCCGCCAGCAAGTTCGGCGCGCTCCCGTCACGCCGCAAAGTCGGCCCGTCCGCCTTCCTGACGGTTCAGGAAGGGTGCGACAAATTCTGCACCTATTGCGTCGTCCCCTACACCCGCGGCGCCGAAGTCAGCCGCCCGTTCGCCGCGATCGTCGACGAAGCCAAGGCGCTGGTCGATGCCGGTGCCCGCGAAATCACGCTGCTGGGCCAGAACGTCAACGCATGGGACGACGACAGCGGCACCGGTCTGCACGGTCTGATCCACGCGCTTGACCGCATCCCCGGCCTCGCCCGCATCCGCTACACCACCAGCCACCCCAACGACATGCGCGACGGCCTGATCCGCGCCCATGCCGAAGTCGAAAAGCTGATGCCCTTCCTGCATCTGCCCGTGCAAGCAGGCAGCGACCGCATACTGAAGGCGATGAACCGCAGCCACACTTGCGACTCATACCTCCGCATCCTCGACCGCGTCCGCGCCGCCCGCCCCGATATCGCGCTGTCCGGCGATTTTATCGTCGGTTTTCCGGGCGAAACCGAAGCCGACTTCGCCGACACGCTCAGCCTGGTCGATGCCGTTGGCTATTCGCAATGCTTCAGCTTCAAATACAGCCCCCGCCCCGGCACCCCGGCGGCGGACATGGCCGACCAGATCGATCCGCAAGTGATGGACGACCGCCTCCAGCGCCTCCAGTCCGCGTTGAACCGCGACCAGGCTTCCTTCAACGCCGCGACGCTGGGTCGGATCTGTCCGGTGCTGATCGAACGCAAGGGCAAGCTCCCCGGCCAGATGCTCGGCAAGTCGCCATGGCTGCAATCGGTCCATTTGCTCACCGACGCGCAGATCGGTGATCTGGTCGAAGTCGAGATCGTCCGTGCCGACCCCAATTCGCTGTCGGGCGTGGCGCGGGTGAAAGCTGCGGCCTGAAGTCGGGAACTCTGCCGGTCAGCTTGCCTTGATCGCGATCAGCACCAGCACCTCGAGCATGCAGATCGCCGCGATACCGAACAACAGACAGCCATAAGCACGCTCCGGTACCAGCGCAGAGGTGGTGCCGCCCCGGGCCAGAAACGGCTGATTCGCAGCCGACCGGGATTGCGCAAAGGGCGCGGTGTGGTGCGCATCAATCGCTGCATGGATCGCACCCGACACCGCCGGGCGCGGGATCGGTGGTGCCGATATCGGCGCGGACATTCGTGCATCAGGCCCGCTGTCGCCCAGCAACCGGCGGACCTCGGCGGCACGCGCGGCCATGTCATCGACACCCGCGCCGATGGGATGACGTTCGCCCCCGATCGTCAGCGCAATCAGATTGGACACGGGTATGCGGTGCGGACGGCGGCTATCGCCACCGCGCACTTCAATTTCCGCACCTTCGCGGACACCGATCAGCCGAGCGTCCAGGCTGCCGCGCTTGCGACGAGCTGCGCCCTTGGCGCTCGCTGCTCGATACTCGATACACTCCAGCGATTGCGGCATAGCTTACGTTGCCATCCCCTTTTGAAACCGAATTCCCGTTCGGGTCGAACCCACGCATAACCGTAATTTTTGCCATTCAAAACAAAATCATTCGCTGCACCGCAAACTGCGACGCAAGGTGTGGCGTCGCTGCGTCACTTGCCGGAAAAGGCTGTGGTTTCGCCATCTTTCCGCTGTCCACGTCGCCGCCGGTCTGTCATCCTTACCGGGCAAGATGCGCAACGGAACCCTCGCCCCTCGTGCCGGTTTGCCATGTAATGGCCGCTTCCGCTGCACGCGCGTCTTCGCAACGCCCCTCATCCCCGAAAGGACCGCATGAGCCGTAAGCCTGTCCCCGCCCAATCGGGCGATCGCTCTCGTGTCGAGGTCAATTTCGACAAGCCGCAACTGCTGCCGCAGCTTTTTGGGGAATATGACAGCAACATCCTCGCGCTGGAGGAGCGGCTCGGCGTCTATATCCACGCCCGCGGCCAGCGCGTGGTGATCGAGGGGAGCGCAGAGGCGGTCGCGCATGCCCGCGAAGTGCTTCAGGAACTGCACAGCCGGGTGATTCGCGGGGAGGCGGTCGATACCGGCCTGATCGACGCGGTGATCGCCATGTCGAGCGAGCCGATGCTGACCGGTATCGTCCGCGCCCAGAATGATGCCAACGGTCTTGGGGGGGCCGCTCCGCCGATCATGATCCGCACGCGCAACAAAACGATCGTGCCACGCTCGGTGACGCAGACGGCGTATATGCGCGCGCTGATTTCCAACGACATCATCTTCGCGCTCGGGCCGGCCGGCACGGGCAAGACCTATCTGGCGGTGGCACAGGCGGTCGCGCAGCTCATCACAGGATCGGTCAAGCGCTTGATCCTGTCGCGCCCTGCGGTGGAAGCGGGCGAGCGGCTGGGCTTCCTGCCCGGGGACATGAAGGAAAAGGTCGATCCGTATCTGCGCCCGCTCTACGACGCGCTGTACGATTGCCTGCCCGCCGAACAGGTCGAACGGCGGATCGCATCCGGCGAGATCGAGATCGCCCCGATCGCCTTCATGCGTGGCCGCACGCTCGCGGACGCGTTCGTGATTCTGGACGAGGCGCAGAATACCACGCCGATGCAAATGAAGATGTTCCTCACCCGTTTCGGCCAGAACAGCCGCATGGTGGTGTGCGGCGATCCCAAGCAAACCGATCTGCCCGGCGGCCCCGGCGCTTCCGGCCTCAACGATGCGGTCAACAAGCTGGAGGGGATCGAGGGCATGGCGATGATCCGCTTCGGCATCGGCGACGTCGTCCGTCACCCGATCGTTGGGCGGATCGTTCAGGCGTATGAGGGGAACGATTGATAACGGGATATCCTGACGCTATATTGGGATATCCTTCTGGAGTTGAACGATGGGCGCGCTGTACATCAAGGATGGCAAAACGGCGTTTCTCGCTGAGCGCGTTGCGCAGAAGCTCGGCACGACCAAGACCGAGGCCGTGCGTCAGGCGCTGGAAGCGATCGACGCTAAGCTGACGCCGGAAGGTAAGGATCGGCGCCCGATGCGTGAACGCATGCTTGAGTATTGGAAACAGCATCCCCTGCCACCCGAGACCGGCCTCAAGGCTGACAAGGCGTTCTTCGACGAACTATCGGGCGATCTGTGAGCTGGTTCATGGATGCGTCCGCCATTATCGCCATCGTCGGTCAGGAAGCCGACTGGCAGACCTATGCTGATCGGGCGGATGAAGAAACCGAACTGCTCTGGTCGGCGGTGTCGCAATGGGAAAGTGTGTTTGGTCTGCGCCGGTTGCGCGATCTGACCATCGCGGAAGCACATCATGAGGTCGAACATTTCGCTCGAGAACATAGTTTGGTCATGGTCGATCTCGGCGAGAAGGAAGCACAATTGGCGATTGACGCGGCCAGCCGTTACGGTCGCGGATCAGGCCATCCGGCCAAACTTAATATGGGCGACTGTTTTGCCTATGCGTGCGCCAAAACGAACGACGCCCGTCTCCTCTACAAGGGCAACGACTTCATCCACACGGACCTCGCCTGATGCTTGATATCGCCGTCCAGCGCGAAGCCGACTGGCCCGATGCCGATTGGGAGGCGATCGGCGCAAGGGCGGCCGCCGCTGCCGTCGGACAGACCCCGCACGGATCACTCGCCACCACAGTTGCCATGATCGAAATCGCCGTGCGCCTTACCAGCGATGGCGAGGTGCATCAGCTTAACAACCAGTATCGGCAAAAGGACATGGCCACCAACGTCCTGTCCTTTCCGATGATCGAACCCGATCTGATCGAGGCGCTGACGCAGAACAGCGACGATGGCGAGGTGATCCTGGGTGACATCGTCCTGGCGCACGGCGTCTGCGCGGCGGAAGCGGCGGAAAAAGGCATTACCGTCGAGCAACATGCCACGCACCTCATTGTCCACGGGGTGCTGCATTTGCTAGGATACGATCATCAGGGGGATTCCGAAGCCGAGGCGATGGAGTCGATGGAGCGCGCCGCGCTCGAATCATTGGGCATCCCCGACCCCTATCTGGTGCGTGAGGACTAATCGGCGAACATGGCGGACGGACCCAGTAGCAACGGGAGCGGCGACAGTAGCAGCGAGGGCGGGATATGGCGCGGGCTGCGCGCCCTCCTGTTCGGCGATGAGCAGAATGAAACGCTGAGAGATCGAATCGAGGAAGCGATCGACGAGGCCGACGCCGAGGATGGCGGCGACAAGAGCGACTTGTTGTCGAAGGACGGCGACCTTTCCCCGCTCGAGCGCAAGATGATGCGCAACCTGCTCCATTTCGGCGAGCGCGATGCCGGCGATGTCGGCGTGCCGCGTGCGGACATCGTCGCCGTTGCCGAGAGCACCAGCTTCGCCGAACTGGTCCAGCTGTTTGCCGAGGCCGGGCACAGCCGTTTGCCGGTCTATCGTGAGAAGCTCGATCGCGTGATCGGGATGATTCATATCAAGGACGTGTTCGCCGTTCTCGCCGCCGGGGCCGGCCCGCCATCGAAGATTACCGATCTGATGCGCCAGCCGCATTACGTGCCGCAATCGATGGGTACGCTCGACCTGCTCGTACAGATGCAGGCAAGCCGCACCCATCTGGCGATCGTGCTCGACGAATATTCGGGGACCGAAGGCCTCATCACGATCGAGGATCTGGTCGAGGAAATCGTCGGCGAGATCGATGACGAGCATGACGACGCACCCGAGGCACTGTTCGTGCCGCTGGACGATGGTGGCTGGGATGCCGACGCCCGCGCCGAGCTCGAAGACGTCGCCGCCGCGATCGACCCGCGCTTGGGTGAGGTTGACGAGGATATCGAGACGCTGGGCGGCCTCGCCTTCATCCTCGCCGGCCACGTGCCCGAAGCGGGCGAATGCCTGAAACATCCCAGCGGCTGGACTCTCGAAGTATTGGAGGCCGACGCCACGCGCGTTCGTCGCCTGCGCCTCCATCCGCCCGAAGAATTACTGGAAGTCGAAGAATGACCCGTTTGCGCAAGATCCTGATTATCGTCGGCGGACTGATCCTCGTCGCTGCCGCGTTCGTCTGGTACGTTACGCGGCCCGATGTGGCGCAGCTCGATGCCAATGCGGTGGCGGGTCAGAAACCCCAGATCACCGATACCCGCGCCGAAACCTTTCCGACGATCAATGTCGCCGAAGCAGTCGGCTGGCCCGGCGACGCCAAGCCCACCGCCGCAGCGGGTCTGACCGTCAACGCCTTTGCCAAGGGGCTGGACCATCCGCGCTGGATTTATCGCCTGCCCAATGGCGACGTGCTGGTGGCCGAGAGCAATTCGCCGCCGCGCGAGGATGGCGGCATCACCGGCTGGGTCATGAAGCTGCTGATGGGCCGCGCCGGTGCCGGCGTCCCCTCCGCCAACCGCATTACCTTGCTCCGCGATGCCGATGGTGACGGCGTGGCGGAAAGCCGGTCGGCATTGCTGACCGCCGCCAACGGCCTGGATTCGCCGTTCGGCATGGTGCTGGTGGGGGAGACGCTCTACGTCGCCAACCACAATGCGCTGGTTCGCTTTCCGTTCAAGGTCGGCGAAACGAAGATCACGGCCAAGGCGCAGAAGGTGGTCGACCTGCCCGGTGGCGGCAATCACTGGACCCGCGACGTGGTCGTCAATCCGGAGGGCGAGGGCAACACGCTGCTGGTCAGCGTTGGATCGGCGTCGAACATCGCCGAAAACGGGCTGGATGTCGAAAAGAACCGCGCGACGGTGCTGGAAGTCGATCCTCGCGCCCGCACCTTTCGCATCTATGCGGCGGGCTTGCGCAATCCCGTCGGCCTGGCGATCAACCCGACGAGCAACCGATTGTGGGCGGTGGTCAACGAACGCGACATGCTCGGTTCCGACATGCCGCCCGATTATCTGACCCAGGTCGATGTCGGCAGCTTTTATGGCTGGCCGTGGAATTACTGGGGCGGTTATGTCGACAAGCGCGTGAAGCCCGAACGGCCCGATTTGCGCGAATATACAGCGCGACCCGATTTCGCGCTGGGCGCGCATGTCGCCCCGCTTGGCCTGACCTTTGCTCAGGATCTGAAACTGGGGGACAATTACGACAACGGCGCATTTGTCGGCCTGCATGGATCATGGAACCGGGTGCCGGCCACGGGTTACAAGGTCGTCTATGTCCCATTCGATTCGCGCGGACTTCCGATTGCCGGTGCAAAGCCGGTCGATGTCGTCAGCGGGTTCCTGAACGCCGAAGGCAAGGCGATGGGACGTCCCGTCGGCGTCGCAGCGGACAAGACCGGCGCGCTGCTGGTGGCGGACGATGTGGGCAACGTCATCTGGCGGGTGAGCGCACCCGCCGCCCCTCAATCGACCGAGCCTGCGTCCGAATAAGCCGACTCGAACAATGGATCGCGCGACGCCGTGTCGCGCGGTTCGCCCAGCGTCGAGCGCGACACCAAAGGCATCATGCCGGTCACGGTGTAATGCCCCATCATCGCGCCGGTGCAGCTGCCCAATGTCAGCGCACCGGCACCGACGATCATCCAGCTGATGGCGCGCGAACGCCCGCGCATCTCAGCGATCCACCTGTGGCAACGCGATCAACTCATCGCGCGTCGTCGCCGCGCGCAGATCCCAGTCGTCGCCATCCGATGCGGCAGTCAGCCGCGTCAGCGGCAATCGCACCAGGCGGTCCGGGTTGGTGTCGTCCACCTCTACGATCACGCCGACGATGTTGCCCGATGCGTCGGTCTCGACTCGCTCGACATCGCCCAAATCCTTGCCGCTGCTGTCGATCAGGTCGGCATCTTCGATCTGCCTGGTGGTCAGGCCGAACGCGGTGCCCGGGCCAGTCGCAGATGGCAGTGCGGCGGGCGTTTTCGCCGGAGCGGGGGCGGAAATCGCGCCGTTGGCGGTGACTTCGGTTCCGGCAGGTGCTTGCGGTGTATCGTCCGAACAGGCGGCGACGAGCACAAGCGGAATGGCGACCAGCAAACGCATTACGATGTCTCCCTGTGCGCTAAACCGAATGGCTGCCCGCAGGTTCCTTCATTTCAGTAATTTTGGCCCCTCGCTCAGCAACTTCTCTCGGATTTTGTTGGCGAACAGCGCCAACAGCGGCGGCAGATCGACCACGGCGTGAACGCGATCCTCAAAGATGTCGAGCTTGCTCGCCACCGACTGCCCCATCGCGCTGACGGTGAAATGGAGCGTATCGCCGTCCCAGCGCTCCTGCACCGTCCCGCCGCCGGGAACCATGCTGCCGATCTTGCCGACGCCAGCGGCCAGCCGCGCGCGGGCGGCGTCTTTGCCCAGCTTGTGCGGGATATCAACGGTAACGGGTTCGGCCATGATCGCTCCTTGGGTGTGTTGATGCAATGATACGCCCCAAGCTTGTGTCTGTCACGTTCCGGCGCAATAGCATCGCACCATGTTGCCACGCCCCCGTCTCATCGCGCTCCTCACCGGCATCCTTTCCGCCACCGCCTTCGCCCCGCTCGACTGGTGGGTCGTCGGGCTGGTGTGCTTCGCCATCCTGTTGCGGCTGACGCATGAGGCGCCGACGCTGAAGCAAGCGTTGCTGCGTGGCTGGCTGTTCGGGCTTGGCCATTTCACCGTCGGCAACAACTGGATCCAGCACGCCTTTATCTATCAGGACAAGATGCCCGCGGAGCTGGGCTATGTCGCGGTGGTCCTGCTGGCACTTTATCTGGCGATCTATCCGGCGATGGCGATGGGCCTTGCGTGGCGCTTTGGTCAGGGACGAAAGCTTGACGTCGCCTTCGTGCTGATCGCTGCTGCCGCGTGGATCGTCAGCGAATATCTGCGCGCCGTCATGTTCACCGGTTATGCGTGGAATCCGCTGGGCGTCAGCTGGCTGCCGGTGCCGGGGGTAGCGTCGCTGTCGGCGTGGGTTGGTACCTACGCATTGTCGGGTCTGGTGATTGTCGTGGCAGGCGCGCTGCTGCTGGCCAGCCGGCGCAATTGGTGGTTTCCGGTTGCAGTCATCATGCCGCTGCTCGCCTCCGCCGTGCTGTTCGCACCCATTTGGAAGCCGCACGTCGCCGCAGCCAACCATCCCCGCGTTCGAGTCCTGCAACCCAATATCGGACAGGAAGCCACGCTCGACGGCACCTACGCGAAACTCGCGCTGAGCGAACTGGTGCGGCTGTCCAACGATCGCCCGGCCCTCCTCCCCGGCGGCCCCGCCCCGCGCCTGATCGTCTGGCCGGAGGGCGCAGTCGATTACTGGGTGGAACAGGGCTATCCCGAAGCCTGGTATAGCAAGGGCGATCCGCGCACGATCCGCGCGACCATTGCGCAGACGCTGGGACCAAAGGACATCGCGCTGATCGGCGGCAATGCGCTGTTGTTCAAGGGCGATACCGAACTCGACGCGGCGACCAATTCGGTGTTCGCGCTCGATGCCGCCGGGACCATCCTGGGCCGTTACGACAAGGCGCATCTGGTCCCATATGGCGAGTATCTGCCAATGCGCACCATCCTCGAACCGCTGGGTCTATCCCGGCTGGTCGCGGGCGAAATCGACTATGAGCCAGGTCCGGGGCCAAGGACGATGGCGATCCCGGGTTTCGGCAATATCGGCATGCAGATTTGCTACGAAATCATCTTCAGCGGCCAGACGGTGGACCGCGCCAATCGCCCCGCGATCCTGTTCAACCCCTCCAACGACGCATGGTTTGGCGGCTGGGGTCCGCCGCAGCATCTGGCACAGGCGCGGATGCGCGCGATCGAGGAGGGGCTGCCCATCCTGCGCTCTACGCCGACGGGCATTTCCGCAATCATCAACGCGAATGGCCGCGTTGTCGCATCGGCGGGTATGGGCGAGGCAAAGGCGATCGAGGCGCCGATGCCCGCCGCGCTCCCGCCCACGCTGTTCTCACGGTTCGGAAACTGGATCGCATTTCTCTTCGCGGGACTGCTGCTGGCCGCCGCAATTGCCTTTCGGCGCTTCGCCCGCTAGGGCCAGCGCGATATAACAAAAGCTTTATATCACCGTCTTCCCGTCAGGCATGGCAACGGCCCGACTTATCACTGAGGATCATCATGCGTTCCAGCTATCTCTTCACGTCCGAATCGGTTTCCGAAGGCCATCCCGACAAGGTCTCCGACCAGATTTCCGACGCCATCGTCGACCTGTTTCTGTCAAAAGACCCCGAGGCACGCATCGCGTGCGAGACGCTGACCACCACGCAGCTGGTCGTGCTCGCCGGTGAAATCCGTGGGCGTGGCATCATGGACGAGGCCGGCAACTGGGCACCGGGCGTCAAGGACGAAGTCGAAAAGGCCGTCCGCGATACCGTGAAGCGGATCGGTTACGAGCAGGACGGCTTCCACTGGGAGACGCTGCGCTTCGAGAATAATCTTCACCCACAGTCCGCGCACATCGCACAGGGGGTGGACGCGTCCGGCAACAAGGACGAGGGTGCCGGCGATCAGGGCATCATGTTCGGCTATGCCGCCGACGACACGCCCGATCTGATGCCGGCGACGCTCTACTACAGCCACAAGATCCTCGAACAGATGGCCGCCGACCGCCATTCCAAGAAGGCCCCGTTCCTGGAGCCGGATACGAAGAGCCAGGTTACGCTGCGCTACGAGGGCAGCAAGCCCGTCGCCGCCACCGCGATCGTCGTCTCGACCCAGCATGGCAGGGGCTATGACGAGGGCGAGAAAGAGGCCGAGCTGCACGCCTATGTGAAGTCGGTGATCGCCGACGTCATCCCGGCCGAACTGCTCAGCGACGAGACCGTCTATCACATCAACCCGACCGGCAGCTTCGAGATCGGTGGACCCGACGGCGACGCAGGGCTTACCGGGCGCAAGATCATCGTCGACACCTATGGCGGCGCGGCCCCGCATGGCGGCGGCGCGTTCAGCGGCAAGGATCCGACCAAGGTCGACCGCTCGGCGGCGTACATCACCCGCTATCTGGCGAAGAACATCGTTGCCGCCGGTCTGGCCCAACGCTGCACGATCCAGCTCGCCTATGCCATCGGTGTGTCGAAGCCGCTGTCGCTGTACGTCGACACGCACGGCACCGGCACCGTCGGCGACGATGCGATCGAAAACGCGATCCTGAGCATCGAAAAGCTCGGCGGCCTGACGCCACGCGGCATCCGCACGCATCTCGGTCTCAACAAGCCGATTTACGCGAAGACCGCCGCCTATGGCCATTTCGGGCGCAAGCCCGAGGGCGATTTCTTCCCATGGGAAAAGACCGATCTGGTCGATGATCTGAAGGCAGCTTTGGCCTGATCCGCCGATAGCGAAAACAAAGGGGCCGGGAAGCGATTTCCGGCCCTTTTGCGTTGCGCGATTGCGGCCAGCGCCTAGCATGCCGCGATGAAGACCCTCGCAGACCCCGCCAATGTCCTTGCCCGCGAACTGGCGGCGATCCGCGCCGAGTTTCAGGTGCCCGACGGCTTTCCGCCCGCCGTGCTGGCGGCAGCGGCGGACGCCGCGACGCGTGCGCCGACCGATCACGCCGACTGGACCGACCGGCATTTCGTGACGCTGGATCCCGCGACCGCCAGCGACCTCGATCAGGCGTTCAGCATCGAGGCGGCCGGTAACGACCTGATCCTGCATTATGCCATCGCCGATGTTGCGTGGTTCGTGGACGAGGGCGGCGTGATCGACGCCGAAGCGTGGGCGCGCGGCGAAACCTTCTACCTGCCCGATGGCAAGGCCGGACTCTATCCGCCGGTGCTGGCCGAGGGGGCCGCCAGCCTGTTGCCGGACGGCCCGCGTCCGGCGGTGGTGTTCAGCGTGCGAGTTGCACCCGATGGCGGCGTGAAGCTGGACGCGGCGACGCGTGCGGTGATCCGATCCCGCGCCAAACTGGCCTATGCAACCGTGCGGGAAAGCGACCTGCCGCCGGGTTTTGCCGAGCTTTCACGGCGCATCGAGACGGCGGAGATCGCGCGCGGGGCGGCGCGGGTCGATCCGCCGGAACAGGAAGTTGCGCATGGGCCGGACGGCAAACTGGCGCTGGTGTTTCGCGAGCGACACCCGTCGGAGGCGCAGAATGCGGCGCTGTCGCTGGCCGCCAACATGGCGGTGGCGGATGCGCTGATCGCGCACGAAACCGGGCTGTTCCGCGTGATGGCCGAGCCGGACGATCAGGCGGTGCAACGGCTGCGCCACACCGCGCGTGCGTTCGGCATCGAGTGGCCCGCCACCGCGACGCTGACCCAGTTCGAGCGGACACTGAACCCCGCCAACCCGCGTGACGCCGCGCTGATGCTGGCGATCCGCCGCGCCGGCAATGGTGCGGGCTATCAGCCATTCCGCGCGGGCGAGACGCCGTGGCACGCCGCCGTCGCCGCGCCCTATGCCCATGCCACCGCCCCGTTGCGCCGGCTGGCCGACCGCTATGTCGTACAGGCCGCGCTCGCGGTGGCGAACAATCGCGAAGTGCCCGCGCATGTCGTGGCCGCGTTTGCAAAGCTGCCAAAAGTCATGGCCCGCGCCGACGCCCGCGCCAATCAGATCGACCGCGCGGTGATCGACATGGCCGAGGCGGTGATGCTGGCGGGCCGCGAAGGGGAGATTTTCGCGGCGATCGCCACCGATATCGGCGAGCGCGGCGCGTCGATCCAGCTGTGCGAACTGCCGGTCGTCGCGCGAGTCGATGCGTCGGGGCTGACGCCCGGCGATACGCTGACGGTACGACTGACCGGCGCCGATGCGCGGACGCGGAAGATCGCTTTCGAACGCATGGGCTGAGCGCGGTTCACATCAGTCGCGCGCGCCGCTAGTGGCTTCGGCGATGAACGACCCAACTACCATTCGCCGTCTTTATGGCCGCTCAAAAGGCCACAAGCTTCGCACCGGTCAGGCCGCTTTGGTCGAGGAACTGCTGCCACAGGTCGAGGTGCCGGAAACCGGGCCGCTCGATGCGCAAACCCTGTTCGGCGATGATCGTCCTCTGGAAGTCGAAATCGGCTTTGGCGCGGGCGAACATTTGGCGGGACAGGCGGCGATGCGGCCCGATACCGGCTTTATCGGCTGCGAGCCGTTCCTGAACGGCGTGGTCGGCGCGCTGGGGCATATCCGTGACAGCGCGCTGGACAATGTCCGGCTGTATATGGGCGACGCGCTGGACGTAGTCGAACGGCTGCCCGATGTCAGCCTCGATCGCCTCTATCTGCTCCACCCCGATCCGTGGCGGAAGGTGCGGCACGCCAAGCGCCGCATGGTCAATCACGGCCCGCTCGACCTGATCGCCGCCAAGCTGAAGCCGGGTGCGGAATTCCGGCTGGGCACCGACGACCCTACCTATTGCCGCTGGTCGATGATGGTGATGAACCAGCGCCGCGATTTCGAGTGGCTGGCCCAGACGGCGACGGATTTCCTGACCCGCCCCGACGACTGGCCGGAGACGCGTTACGAGCGCAAGGCGCGGCGACAGGGGCATGAAGTGTGGTATTTCAGATATTTACGGGTGTGACGCCGATGGGTCGAACACGGCGAAACAGATAAAGCGTACCGCAATGGCCGTAGAAAGTGTTTGACCTATGGCTAAAATAGCAACAATATCCTCTCATAAACATGGGACGCGAAATCGCGCCCATCGGGTGTCTGGGGAGGAAAAATGGCAGTTTCTCGTGATTTTCTCGCGGCAACGGCGGTCATCGCGCTGATTGCAGGTGCGCCACAGTGTTTCGCCATGGCGAACAATCAGGCCGCTCCGGTGCCCACGCCACCCGCCCAGACACTCCCCGCCCCCGCCGCGCAGACCGACGAAGCAGCCGCCGACGAAGTCGTCATCAGTGGCATTCGCGCCAGCCAGGCCGAAGAAATCGACATCAAACGCAGTTCGGACCAGATCGTCGATTCGATCGTCGCCGAGGATATCGGCAAGCTGCCCGACCAGAATGTCGCGGAATCGCTGGAGCGCGTGTCGGGCGTGCAGGTGCGGCGCGGAATCGACGAGGCCAGCGACATTTCGGTGCGCGGCCTTCGCCAGAACCGGCTGGAGTTCAATGGCCGCACGCTCATCAGCCCCTATGGCCGCGGCCCCGACGGACCAGATGACGGCGCGTATAACGTCCTCACGCTGATCCCGTCCGAGCTGGTTTCGCGGATGGACGTGACCAAGCTTCCCTCCGCGTCGATGATCGAGGGCTCGCTGGGCGGCACCGTCAACATCCAGACGCGGCGCGCGCCCAAGAACGACGAATGGTTCATCGGCGGATCGGCGCAGGGTGTTTACAAAGACAAGGCCGACAATCTGTCCTATCGCCTGACCGGCCTGATCGCCAAGTCGTTCATGGACGGCAAGTTCGGTTTCTCGCTAGGCGTCAACTATCAGGAACTGAACATCCTTCAGGATTCCAGCGACAGCTTCACCGGCTGGCGCGAGGCACCCGACAGCTTCAACAGCAACGCCGCGATCCGCGATCCCAATGGGGATGGCATCAACATCTTTTACTATAACGACATCCGCTATCAGCGGCTGGAGGAAAAGCGCCGCAAGCTGGGCGTGACGACCGGCCTGACCTTTGCACCGTCGAGCGATTTCGACATGTATGTCGACGTCCTCTACGCGCGTGCCGACACCGACCGCTATCGCCGCTGGATCTCGATCCCGCTGAGCGCGGCATCGTCGGCCTATACCAACCCGATCTATACCGCGAACGAGAATCTGATCGCGGGCACCGTCCGCGCAACGGTGCAGGGCAATGGTGAGCGGATGACGCTGCCCACCAACATCTGGAGCGGCGCGGTCGGCGGACGCTGGCAGGCGGGCGATCGTCTCGAATTGCGGGGCGAAGTTTCCTACACGCGCGGCACGCAGGACTATTATCAGGCCTATCTGCGCGCCGACACTCGCGCCACCCACCTGATCCCGTTCGATTTCCGCGACAGCGACGTGCCGCAAATCACGCTGCCCGCGACACTCGATCTGACCGATCCCGCGCTGTACATCTATCGCACCAGCTTCGATAATCTGTTCGTCTACAAGTCGGAGGAGCTGAACGGACGGCTCGACCTGAAATACGATATCGAAGGGCCGTTCCTGCGCAGCATCGAGGCCGGGGTGCGCTACAGCAATATCAAGAGCAACCGCGAAACCTTTCGCAACCAGAGCACCTATGCCGCATCCGGCGCGGCGGCGATCCCGGTCACGTCGTATCCGAACAATTACGAGACCGTCACCTTCGACGATTTCATGAAGAGCGCGACGGGCAATTTCCCGACCAGCTTCCTGCTGGGCGTGCCCGAATTCGGCGAGCTGGAGGGCGTGTGCAAGGTGTTTCAGCCCAATTGCACGCCCTACCTCTACGACCCCACCTCCAGCTATGACATCGAGGAGCCGATCTATTCGGCCTTCGTCCAGGCGAATTTCGGCGCGGACTGGTTCGGCCTGCCGATGACCGGCAATGTCGGCGTGCGCTATGTGAAGACAAAGGTGCTGGCCAACGGCTTTTACGGCATTCGCGGCGGCACCGGCGGGTTCGAGGAGCGCAACGACCGCATCAGCTATGACGACTGGCTGCCCAGCACGGCGTTCCGGTTCCAGCTGACCGACACGCTGTTGCTCCGGCTGGGTGCGGCGCGGGTGATGGCGCGACCCAACACCCGCGACCTCTCGCCCTCCTTCTCGATCACCTCGGCTGGTGGCGGTTCGGGCGGCAATCCGGCGCTTCAACCGTTCCGCGTCAACCAGTTCGACCTGTCGATCGAATGGTATCCGACGCGCGACTCGATCGTGTCGCTCGCCGCCTTCTACAAGGATGTCGAAAGCTTCATCTTCACCCGCCTGGTCGAGGAAATTCTTCCCGGCCTTGACGCCGACGTCACCGACAGCGATCCGCAGACGCCGTACCGCATCAATCGTACCTTCAATGGCGCGGGCGCCACGATCAAGGGGTTCGAGTTCCAGTTCAAACAGCCGCTGACCTTCCTGCCGGGTCCGCTCGACGGGCTGGGCATCAATGCGACCTATACGTTCATCGACAGCCAGTCGGGCATCACTGATATCCGCACCCAGGCTGACTTGCCGCTCGAAGGCCTGTCGAAGCACAGCGCCAATCTGGTCGGCTATTACGAGAAAGGTCCAATCGGGCTGCGGGTCGGCTATGGCTGGCGCGGCGGCTTCCTCGACAAGATCGGCGGCAGCGGCGACGGCGTTTATTACAAGCCGTATGAGAGCCTGTCGGCGTCGGTGAATATCGACATCACCAAAGAGCTGAAGCTGAGCCTTTCGGGATCGAACCTGCTCAACTCGTCGATCCGCAAATATAGCAGCTTCGAGGAGGCGACCCAGTCCTTCCTCGAAAACGGGCGGACGTTCACCGCCAATCTGCGCGCGAAGTTCTGACCCCGACCCGAGTAATGGAGCGTATCTGGTGATTGCACGGCTTATCGGGATCAGCGCGCTCGCGCTGGGGGTTGCGACGGCGGGCGGGGTTGCGTTCGCGCGCGTCGGCGCGGCCCCGAACGGGCAGGCCGCGGCGGCGGCGATGCCCGCCGAAATGGGTGGCTTCACGATGGACTTCGTGGTGCTGCACCGCGCCGACAATCCCGGTCTGGCAACGCGCGCAGCGGGCATTGCCAAGGTCAATTACAATGTCGAAACCTGGACAGCATTCGACCCCGCCAGGGCGGACCTCGCGCAAACCAAACGCAGCGTCGCCAGCCAGGGCGACGGCTTTGACGATCGTATCCTCGACGGCAAGGCGGACCGGCGCAGCGCCAATTACTTCAACAGCGGCGAGCAGATTCGCATGGCCCCGACGCAGGTGACGCGCGCCGGGAATATGCTGACCGCGGAATATCCGGCGGACCCGCGCTTCACGCTGACCGCAACCGCCGACCTGTCGGCCCAGCCTTATCCGCTGGTGAAGTGGAAGCTGACCGCCCGCGCCCCCGGCTATTATTCGGTCGGCTATGTCGGCGCGCCGAAGATCGCGGCGGCAGCGGCGGACGAATTGTGGCAGCCCCTGGTGTGGCAGGAACGGCGGATGCCCGACCGGCCCTATCTGACGCTCGCCTATCGCGCGCCGTTGCCGACGACGTTGGTCCGCGACGAGGGCGTGGCTTATGGCGCGCTGGCGCATCCGTCGGAATTCCCGTTTCAGCCGATGCCGCTGCCGACCAACAGCCGTTTCGGCGTCGCGCTGCGCACCGAGGATGGGCGCGCCAGCCCGATGATCTTCGCGCCCGTCATGGGCGGCACGCTCTCCCGCCTGCCCGCCGGGGGCGTGCGCGATTTCAGCTTTTATCTGGTGCGGGAGAAGAGCGAGGACCTGACGCAGGTCTATGAAAAGCTCGCGCGGCGCATCTATGGCTTCCGCGATTATCGTAGCAATGCGACCGGATCATTGAACGCCACCTTCGATCGTATGGTCGATTATTCGATGACCAAATATGCACGCTGGCTCGATGAGCTGAAGGGCTCGTCCTACTCCACCGACGTGCCGGGCGCGGTCAAGAACGTCTCCAGCCTCAACCCGCTGATGTTGGCGATGGTGACCGACCGACAGGACATGTTCGACGGCCGCGTCGCGCCCTATGTCGAATATATGCTGTCGCGCGAGAAGTTCCTGTTCGCGCTCGACCCGAAACAGAAGATCCAGCACCCCTCGCGTCAGCTGCTCGGCCCCGCAGCACCCGTGTCCGAACTGGCGACGCTCTATGCGATCTTCGGCAAGCGCAACGCCGCCTATCTCGACCTCGCCCGCGCGGAGTATGAAGGCGAGCGCGTCCGCAATCTCGACGTGGCGGAGCCGGGCAACAGCTGGCACAACGCGCTGTCGCTGTTCGAGGCGACCGGCGACAAGGCGATGCTGTCTGCCGCCGTCACCGGTGCCGACCGCTATTTGGCGAAGCGCGTCGCGGTGAACCAGAGCGAGTTCAAGGACGAAAGCTTCTTCTTCTGGCCCGCCTTCGTCCCCGATTTCGTCGACCTCTACCGTCTCTATGAAGCCAGCGGCGAGCGGCGCTTCCTCGACGCGGCGCGGCTCGGCGCGCGGCGCTATACGATGTTCACCTGGATGGCCCCGCGCATCCCCACCGCCGACGTCACCGTCAATCCCGGCGGCGAAGCGCCAATGTATTGGTATCTGAAGGGCAAGGGCCACAAGCCGATGAAGGCGCGCGAGGGCAAGGTCGCGGCGTGGCGCGTGTCCGAAATCGGGCTGACCGCCGAAAGCTCCGGCACCAGCACCGGCCACCGCGCGATCTTCATGGCCAATTACGCGCCGTGGATGCTCAAGATCGGCGAGGATACGAACGACGCCTTCCTTAAGGACGTGGCCAAGGCGGCGGTGATCGGGCGCTATCGCAACTTCCCCGGCTATCACATGAACACCGCGCGCACGACGATCTACGAGGATGCCGACTATCCGTTGCGCGAGCATCTCGAGCTGAGCGTCAACTCGTTCCACTACAATCACATCTGGCCGATGGCCTCGCTGCTGCTCGATTACCTCGTCGCCGATGCCTATGCGCGCTCGGACGGCGCGATCGACTTTCCGGCGCAGTTCATTGAGGGCTATGCCTATCTCCAGAGCAATTTCTACGGCTATCAGCCGGGCAAATTCTACGGCGATAGCGGCGTGCAATTGTGGTTGCCCAAGGGGCTGGTGCAAACGCAAGCGAGCGAGCTGAACCATGTCGCGGGCTATCGCGGCGACGCGGTCTATCTGTCCTTCGCCAACCAGTCGGCCAAGGCGGTCACGGCGGACTTCACGCTGAAGCCCGATCAGGTCCAGCGCGTCGGCGCGACGCGGGTGACGACGCTGTCGCCCGAGGGTTCGGCGGTGGCGGCAGGCAATGGCTGGCGCGTCACCGTGCCGGCGGGCGGTCAGGTGGCGATCCGCATCGACGGGTTGCGCGCCAAGGCCGAGCTCCAGCGCGCGATGCTGGGCGGCACCGGCGCGCGGGTCAAGACCGACAGCGCGAGCGTGAAATTCGGCGACGCCCGCGCCTACCTGCTCGATTTCGGCAAGTTCGGACGTCGCGGCTATGTCTATCTGCGCGAGGACGACCGCACGATCGCCAGCGCAACCTTGCGTTATCGTGTTGGAGGCGGCGCATGGACCGAGACGACCGACACGGCATTCCCGTTCGAGTTCAGCGTGCCGGTGCCAGCGGGCGAAAGTTTCAGCTTTCGCCTGTCGGGCAAGCGCAAGGGTGGTGCGAATGGGCAGGGTGATGAGGTGACGTTGGGGCGGTAGGTGCGGCAGCTGCTCACGACCCACTTGCGGACATTCGCCGGGTCATCGCATATTACGCGGATGGCTCAACCTCCGTCTAAAGAAGAGCGAATGGAGCTTCGTCGCGCGACGGGGAATAGAGCGCTGCCTGTGATGACAGGCCTCCCCAACTATCGAGGGCCAATTTGCCTTTGGCCCCACGCCTGCTTCGACTGTCAGAAGTCTTGGAAGCTGCCGGACGAGGCCATTGGCAAGTGCCCGGAATGCGGCGACACGCTTCATTCGATGGGGCGTGCGTTCAAGGTGCCCAAGAGATCCGACAACGAACAATGGGCCAAGGTTCGCGCCCTCTGGTTTGCCGGATTTCGCTTTGTGAATCACACGCGCTGGCAAGAGGCAGAGCCGTTCCCGGAGCGCTTGCGGGAGGTTGACGAGTTCATCCGCCGGAACCCCAAGCATCCGTTCCGGGTTGCAGAACCGAACGCCAGCTAACGACCCAATAGCCGCCACCTACCCCTGAATCTTCACCGCATGCTGCCACAGTGCCGCGCCCGGCTCCACGCCCAGCCCCGGTCCCTCGGGAAGCAGATAAACCCCCGCCTCCGCCTTTAGCTGCCCGTCGAGCAACTCGGCATTCCGGTCCATGATTGAATGCTGATATTCGTGCATCGGCAAATCGGCGATCGCCGCCGATGCCTGGAGGCTCGCGGCCTGGAAGATGCCGGTGCCGATCGTCGCGTGCGGGATGGTGGAGACGCCGTGCGCCCCCGCCAGCGCGGCGATCGCCATGAACTGGGTGATGCCGGTATGGCCCATTTCGGGCTGGACGATCGACACCGCCCGCGCCTTCAGCCGGGGCAGCGCGTCGTAGGTGCTGCGCCATTCCTCGCCCGCCGCAACGGGCACCGACACATCGCGCGCGACTTGCGCCAGCCCGTTGACGTCCTCGGGCTTCACCGGGGCCTCGGCGAAGAACAGGCCGTAGGGCTCCAGCCGCCGGATCAGCGCGGTCGCCGCGTTCGCATCGAACATCCAGTGGAAGTCGATCATCAACTTCACGTCCGGCCCCAGCGCCTCGCGCAGCGCCTGCATCTCCTCCTCGATGCCCTGCGTCGAGACTGCCGCCGCGAACTTGATCGCGCTATAGCCTTTGGCGACGAAGTCCTGCGCCAGCTCGACCCGCTCTGAAATCGTCGCGCGCGGCAGGCCGGAGACATAGGCGGGGATCGTCTGCCGCCGAGCACCGCCGAGCAGGTCGCGCACCGGCTTCCCCGCCAGCTTCCCGCAAATATCCCATAGCGCGATATCGACCGCCGCCACCGCATCCAGCCAGAAGCCGCCGCCATAGCCGCGCACGCGCAAGATATCGTAGAGATCGTCCCAGATCGCGGCGACGTCGACCGGATCTCGCCCGCGCACCAGCGGCAGGATCAGATCGTCGATCAGCACGCCGATCACGCCCGGTGCGGTCAGGCCATAGGTCTCGCCCCACCCGACCGCGCCGTCGCGCGTCGTCACCTTGACCAGCACCGAACGGTCCTCGACCGGATAGATCGTGCGGTTCGACGTGCGGACGAAATAGCCGCGCTCGTTGACCACCTCGCCCGGCCGCAGCGGCCCCAGATAGGGCGTGTCGCGCGGGATCGTGACGACGAAGGTCTCGATATGGGCGATGGCGTCGGTCATGGCGGCGACTATAGCGCGCGGGCGAGCCGCGGCGAGGGCGCGTCGAGCAGGTCGGACAGGCCCGCCATCAACTCGTCCAACTCCTTCAGATCGTGCGCGTCGAGCGCGGGTCCGGGCGCGCGAACATATGCGCTTTCGATCAGCCCGCGCCGCTTCAGCACTTCCTTGGTCAGCCGCCAGCGATACACCGCCTGCATGTTGAGCAGCGGCAAGGTGCGCTCGAACAGGCGGCGGACCTCCGCCCAGTCGCCCGCGCGCTGCGCCGCGATCAGCGCCACGTGAAGGTCGGCGATCTCGGCGGCGGGCATCGTGCCATCGGCCCCGCGCGCCAGTTCATCGGTGATGTAGCGTCCGCCAGCCCCGCCGAAAATCCCGGCCAGTCCCGCGCCGCCTGCCTCACGCAGCGCGGTGATGCGCTGGCCGCAAGGGGCATTCTCTTCCTTGACGTAGCGGATACCCGGCGCGCGGGCGGTGATCGCCAGCACCTCGTCGGGCGAGAGGCCCAGCCCCATCGGCTTGGGCGCATTCTGCAGCATGATCGGCAGCGGCGCGGCGGCGGAGAGGCTGTTGTAGAAATCGACCAGCGCGTCGGTATCGCCACCCAGGCGCGCGGGCGTCACCACCATTGCGGCGGCGGCACCGGAATCGGCGGCGGTGACGATCAGCGCCGCGCTCTCTTCATCGCTATGACCGCCACAACCCGCGATGAACGCGGCGCGGCCATGCGCGACCTCCCCCACCACGCGGATCAGGCGGCGGCGTTCGTCGAGGGTCAAATGGTCGTATTCGCTGGCCAGACCCGGAAACACCACGCCGTCCGCGCCGCAATCGATCACCCACTGCACCACGCGGCGGAACCCGGCCTCGTCGACATCGCCATGCGCGTCGAAAATGGTGGGCAGCACCGGAAACGCGCCCGCAATGTCTGACATGAAATCCCCTCCAGCACGAGACGCACGGCGATTTGCCGCCCTTGCTGAAGCCCAATAACGATAACGGTGCTAAATTAGCAATAACAATGTTGCTGATAGCGTTTCATTTGTCAGTCGCCAATCTCCGCGACGGCTTCGCGCAGCGCTTCGACGATCGCTGCCGTGCTGTCCTCGGGGATCCAGCCGGACAGGCCGATGGCGGCAAAGGCGGGATGGGAGACGGGCAATGCGATGGTGTGGCGGTCATGATTCTCCCCCACCCGCACCCGCGCATAGCCCTGCGCCCGCACCTCGGCGATGGCGACCATCAGCTCGGCCAGCCCGCCGGGGAAGTCCGGAATCTCGCGTTCCTCGAACAGCTCCGCCAAATGCTCGTCATCCTGCTCCGCCAGCAACGCCATGCCGATCCCGCTGCTGCTCGCCGGAAGCAGGCCGATCCGCCCCAGCGCCTGGGTCGTCTCCATGCCGGGGGGGGCGTGGAAGAGGTAACTGACATTGTCGTTCCACAACACGCCCAGCGCGATCGTCAGCCCGAACCGTCGCAGCTTTTCCAGCGCTGGCAACGCGGTTTGCACGATCTTCGACGCGAACAGGCTTTGCGCGGCCAGCACATGCATACCCGGCCCCGCCGTATATTTACGGTTCGCCGTCTGCCGCGCGATGCCCAGATAAGCGAGCGTCTTGAGCAACCGGTTGACGCGCGTCGGGTTGAAGCCGAGCTGGCGCGCAAGCTCGCGATTTCCCACGGGATCCGGCGAGACGGCGAGCGCCTGAAGCGTCGCAATCCCGTCGATCAGGCTCTGGTTCGGCTGGGCGTTCGGCTTTTGCCGCATATCGTGCTCAAATCCCCGGTTTGTTGCGCAACGTGATGGCGGATGCGATGGCGAGGTCAAGCCTTTGGCGATGCACAACACAGCAATTGCAGGTTGACTTGTTGCTTCAATCGAAACATTTCTGAAGTCGGAACAGACGATGCGGGCGCCAGACCCGCTGCGATGAGAGGACAAGGCCTTGAACGAAGAGCTGCTGATCGTCGGCGACTGGGGATCCACTGCGATGCGGCTACATCTGTGTGCGCGCGATGGTGACAAGGTGCGCGTGATCGACAGCGCCGCCGGACCGGGCGTCAAATTCTGCAGCGATTTCGAGCAGGCGTTCTTCGATTCGGCGGCCGGCTGGCTGGCCGTGCACGGCACGATGCCGGTGGTGCTGGCGGGAATGATCGGGTCGAATCTGGGCTGGGCGGACTGCCCCTATGCGACCTGCCCCAGCGATGCGTCAGCGCTGACCGACCGCCTCCACCGCTTTACTGCGCGGGGTGTGGAAATCGCCATCGCGCCGGGGCTGCGCTGCACCAACATCTTCGGCCTGCCCGATGTAATGCGCGGTGAGGAGGTGCAGCTGTTCGGGCTGCTCGATCTGATCGACACCCCGCGTGAACGCATGCTGGTGTGCCTGCCCGGCACCCATGCCAAATGGGCGATCGTTCAGGACGGCGCGGTGCGCAGCTTCTTCACCAGCATGCAGGGCGAGTTGTTCGAGATCCTGCTGGCGCACAGTCTGGTCGGGCGCGGTCTGCCCGATGCCAGCGCGTCGGTCGCAATCCAGCCCGACACCCCCGCCTTCCGTGACGGCGTCGCCCGCATGCTCGCCGATCCAACGCTGGCGGTCGAACTGGCGGTGTTCGCCGCGCGCAGCCGCGTTGTGACCGGCGACCTGCCCGCGATCGAGGCGCGCGCGTTTCTGTCCGGCCTGTTGATCGCTGCGGAAGTCCGCGATGCCATCGCCGCGCATCGTGCGCGCGGAATGGACTTCGAGGCCGTGACATTGGTCGGCGCGCCGGCGCTGATGCCGCTCTATGCCGCGCCCATCGAAGCGCTCGGGCTGACCGCGCGGCAAGTGTCGGCGCACGACGCCAGCATCGCCGGGCTTGCGGCGCTGGCAACCGCTCGCTCGGTGGCACGGCGATGAGCGCAAACGCCCCCGTCACCGCACCGCACCGCGTCCGCTGGGCGATTCTCGCGCTGCTCTTCTTCTCGACCGTGCTCAACTATGTCGACCGCCAGACGCTGTCGATTCTGGCGACGACGATTCAGGCGGATCTGGGGATGAGCGACACCGACTATGCCGGGGTCGTTCAGCTGTTCCTGATCGCCTATACGCTGGCTTATCTGGTCGTCGGCTGGATCACCGACAAATTGGGGCCGAAACTCGCGCTGGCCGGGTTCGTCGCCTGGTGGTCGATCGCCAATATGGTGACCGGGCTGGTCAGTTCGGTCGGACAGTTGGGCGCAGCGCGCTTCCTGCTCGGGCTGGGCGAAGCGGGCAATTATGTCGCCGCGCCCAAGACCGTGTCGGAACGCTTCCCGCCGCATGAGCGCGGCTTTGCGGTCGGCGTCTATACGGCGGGCGCAATGGTCGGCGCGACGATCGCGCCACCGCTGATCGGCTGGCTGGCGATCGCATATGGCTGGCGCGCGGCGTTCTTCGTGACCGGCGGGCTGGGCTTTGTGTGGCTGGCGGCATGGCTGCTGGTATTCCGCAAGGCACCGAAGGCGGTGGTGAGCGAGGCGGAGTCGGCCGAACCCAAATGGCCTTTGCGCCGCATCCTCACCGACCGCTCGGTGTGGGGACTGGCGCTGGCGCGGACGATCACCGATCCGGTGTGGTATTTCTATCTTTTCTGGTTCCCCAAATATCTGATCGATGCGCGCGGCATGACGCTGCTGGGCGTCGCCGCCACGGCGTGGCTGGTCTATCTGGCCGCCGATGTCGGCAGCATCTTCGGCGGCGGCGCATCGGGGCGGCTGGTCAAGCGCGGCATGGCCCCGGCGGCGGCGCGATTGCGAATGATGGGCTTTGCCGTGTGCATCGCGCCGGTCGGTGCGCTGATCGCTGCGCAGCCGTCGCTGCCGATCACCTATGCGCTGGGCGCGGTCGTGGCGCTGGCGCATATGGCGTTTCTGGTCAATCTGACGACGCTGGCGGTGGATATCTTTCCGCAGCGTCAGGTCGGCGCGATCTTCGGCCTGATCGCGGCGGGCAGCGGCGTGGGCGGGATCATCTCGACCGGCATCGTCGGCCAGTTCGCCGAGGGGCGCGACTATGCGCCATTGTTCCTGGCGATGGCGGTGATGCACCCGATCGGCTGGCTGATCGCGCGCGCCTGTGTGTCGCGCGCACGACGGCTGGCCATGCCCGCATGACGACGGATTGGGGCCGTATCGGGCCGCACCGCAACCATGGCGCGCGGCTGCGTGAATATGTCTGGCGGGGGCGGCGCTGCGTGAGCATCGAGAATGCCGTGCTGCGCGCGGTGATCGCAATCGACAAGGGCTGCGACATTTTGGAGCTGACGCACAAGCCGAGCGATACGGAGACGCTGCATCAGGCACCCGGCGGCATGCTCTCGCCGCTCGCAATGCAGTCCTCGCCGCTCCCCGGCGGTGGCTTCCGCGACCAGTTTCCCGGCGGCTGGTATGTCATGCTGCCCAACGGCCCCGGACCGTGCGAACATGGTGGCATCGCGTTCGGCCATCATGGCGAGGCGACGTTTCTGCCGTGGGAATACGGGATCGAAGAGGACCGTGCCGAGCGTGTCGTGCTGCGCGCCCATGCCCGGCTCCGACGCATGCCATTGCTGATCGAGCGGCGGATCGCGCTGGACGCCGACGGCGCAGTGCTGCGGATCGACGAGGCGGTGACCAATGAATCCGCCCAGCCGCTCGACATGCTGTGGGGCCACCATCCGACTTTCGGCGCGCCTTTGCTGGATGCGAGCGCGCGGATCGACCTGCCACCCGCGCGCCTTACGACGACCGACACGCCCCCGCCCGCCGCGACGCTGGCGGCGCAGGGTGAGGGCCAATGGCCAATGCTCGATGGACAGGACATGTCGGTATTTCCGGATCCCGACGCCAACAGCCAGGAGTTCATGCGCGTCGACCGCTTCGATGCCGGCTGGTTCGCAATCCGCAACGCCGCACGTGGTGCCGGGGTGGCATTGCGCTGGAATGAGACGCTGTTCCCACTCCTTGGCTATTGGCGGCTGGCGGGGGGCGGCAAAGATTATCCATGGTATGGATCGCGCACGATGCTGGCACTGGAACCGTGCAACGCGCTGCCCTCGCTGAGCGAGGCGGCGGCCAAAGGAACCGCGATCCGGTTGGCGCCGGGTGAGACGCGCGCGACAACGCTGGTGGCAACGCTGTTCGCCGCCGACGAACGCGCGGTGACGGGCATGGACTGGAATGGCGCGCTGATGCTGGAGGAACACGCGGATGCGGCTTGATGGGCAGATCGCACTGATAACCGGTGCGGCGGGCGGGATCGGCAAGGCCGCGTGCCGTCGCCTATGTGAGGCAGGGGCGCGGGTGATCGCGCTCGATGTCACCCAACCCTCGATCGGCGATCTGGCGCTGGCCTGCGATCTCGCCGACGACACGGCGATGACGGCGATGGCGGCGGAGGTGCAGGCGAGGATCGGCCATCCTGACATCGTCATCCACGCCGCCGCGACCACCGAATTCGCCGCCACGCTTGACTCCTCCCCTGCCGCGTTCCTGCGCGTCTATGACGTCAATGTCGGCGGCGCATTGCGGTTGGTGCAGGCCTTTGCCCCGGCGATGCGGACCAAGGGCTGGGGCAGCTTCACCTTCGTCTCGTCGATCAACGCGCGCATGGGCGCACCGGGGTTGGCCGCCTATGCCGCGTCCAAGGGGGCGCTGGAGACGTTCCTGAAAACGCTGGCGCTGGAAGTCGCCGCCGACGGCATCCGCGTCAACGGCATCGCGCCCGCATCGGTCGACACCCCGATGCTGCGCGCATCGTTCGACCGCGCCGACGATCCCGCCGCAGCGCGCGCCGCCAATGTGCTGCGCCATCCGCTGGGGCGGCTGGGGACGGCGGAGGATGTGGCCGAATCGCTGCTGTTCCTGTCTTCCGACGCGGCGGGATGGATCACTGGCACCGTGCTTGCCGTCGACGGCGGTGCGGGTGTGACAAGGCGATAGAACGATGGATTTCGATACTGCGCGCGCCTCACTCCCGCTGGTCGCAATCCTGCGCGGGATCGCGCCGGACGAAGCGCTGGCGGTGGGCGAAACACTGGTGGCAGCGGGCTTCACGTTGATCGAGGTGCCGATGAACTCGCCTGATCCGTGCGACAGCATCGCGCGGCTGGCGCAGGGTCTGGCGGGACGTGCGGTCATCGGTGCCGGGACCGTGCTGAGCGCCAATGCCGTCGATGCGGCGGCAAATGCAGGCGCGACGCTGATTCTGGCGCCCAATACCGACACGGGTGTCATCGAGCATGCCGCCGCGCGCGGACTGACGACGATGCCGGGCGTCGCCACCGCCAGCGAAGCATTCGCCGCGATCGGCGCGGGTGCGTCCGCGCTGAAGCTGTTTCCGGCAAATATGCTTGGGGCCGGGACCGTCGCGGCATGGCGTGCGGTGCTGCCGTCCGGTATCCCGATCTTTGCCGTCGGCGGGATCGATGCCGATGGCTATGCCGCGTTCCGCGCCGCGGGTGTCGCCGGGTTCGGCATCGGCACCGCGCTCTTCAAACCGGGCATGAGCGCGGAGGAGGTCGGGCGGCGGGCCGTCGCAATCGTCGCCGGGTGGCGGGCGGTTTCGTGAGGCTCGACCGGCGTGCGGCGCTGGCCGGCCTGGCCGGACTCGCCGCGACCCCCGCGCTGGCGCAGACGCGACGTGGATCGAGCGAACCGACCACGATCTGGGCAACGGCAACGGACCGGCTCGACTATCCCGTCGCCGACCGCACCATCCGTCTGGCGATCCGCGCCACGGCGGATGCGGGGCGGGTGCGGGTGCGGCTGAGCAATGCGTTCGGGACCGATCCGCTGGTGGTCGCGTCTTTGCACATCGGATTGCGGGCTGTGGGTGCCAACGTCCAGCGCAGGAGCAACCGGCGCGTGACCTTCAACGGCAGCGGCGGCATCGTCATCCCGGCGGGAGCCAGCGTCATAAGCGATTCCGTCGCGCTCCCGGTCGCCGCGAATGCCGACCTGTTAGTCAGCGTGGCGATCAGCGGCAGCCCCGCCACCACGACCGGCCATCTGCGGCCCAAGGACAACAGCTACCTTTCCGCCCCCGGCGATCATGGCGCGGTGGAGGACGGTAGCGCGTTTCCGACCACCGTCCCGCACTGGCTGTTTGCAGATGCGCTGATCGGCGAGGGCGCGCCCAATGCCGGGTCAGTCGCCATCATCGGCGATTCGATCACCGACAGCGGCGGCAATCCACGCGGCAGTTATCAAGGGTGGGTCGATCATCTCGCCCGGCGGCTGGCGCGCTTGCCCGCAGCGCGGCGGCTGGGGCTGGTCAATGCCGGAATTTCGGGCAACCGCATCGCGGCACAGCGTCCGGGTGCGGGCATCAACGCACTCGCCCGACTCGACCGCGATGTGTTGTCGCATGCGGGCGTCCACACGCTGATCGTGTTCGAGGGGATCAACGATATTTACGGCACCCCGATCACCGCCGTGCCGCTGATCCAGGCGCATGCGCAACTGGCACTGCGCGCGCGAATGGCGGGGCTGCGCGTCATCGGCGCGACCTTGCTGCCGACGCGGCGACAGAGGTTCACGGCGGAACGCGAGAGCGTGCGCGCCGCGCTCAACGGCTTTATCCGCAGCAGCAGCCTCTACGATTACGTCATCGACTTCGACCGTGCGGGCCGCGATCCCGCCGACCCGCTCGCGCTCGCCACGGCTTACGACAGCGGCGACAAATTGCACCCCAGTGCAGAGGGCTATCGCGCAATGGCGGCCGCCGTGCCGCTCCGCATCCTCTACCGGTAAAGCGGGGCGACGCATCGCCGCCCCGCCCCCGTGTCACCCCGGATTGCCTGATCCCGGCGCATCCGCCGCATAGTTGGTGATGTCGATCTTGCGTCGCGTGATGCGCAGATTGTTGTTGGTCGTGTTCTTCTTGCGATAGAACATATAGAGTTTGCCATTGTCATAGGCGCGGTCGAAATTGTCGTCGCCATAATCGCCGCCGTCGAAGTCGACGAGCACCGGGTAACTCGCCGCATCGCTGTCCGACGTCAGCAACAGGGTGGACGCACTCCAGTTGAGCATGTCGGTCGAGGTGGTGTAATAGACGCCGTCGGACTTGCGCAGAATCGCCACATAATGTTTCGACGGCTTGTGCCACACGACGCTGCGCACATAGGTGTTGAACAGGGTCGGCTGCACCACCGCACAGGTCGAATTGGTGGTGGTATAGGGATTGCCCATCACCTGCGTGAAGCCGGGCGTCGTCGCGTTGCCGTTCCATGCGCGCCAGCTGCTCTTGTCCGCCGGATTGTCGCTGCGGAACAGACATACCCCCTTCGCCTGCCCGCCATAGCCCGAATTGGTATAGGCATACATGTACCAGAAATTGTCGGTCGTGCCGTCCTGATTGCGGCCACGGAAGATGTTCGACGGCGCGCCATAACCGATCCAGCCCGCGGTCGGCGTCAACGCGTCACCGGGATACTGGACATGCGGATAGATGGCGATGTGACCCGGCGCGGTGCCGTCGCGGCTGAAATCCAGATGCCGGTTGGCGCTCGACACCGGGTTCGCCTTCCAGGTGGCGATCGAGGCGTACCAGCAGCCCGGTTTGCCATCGGTCGCACCCGATTTGTGGCAATCGGGATCGTTGTTGACGCGGTTGCCCCAGAAATCCTGATGGCCATAGGCCCAGGCGGTGGTGCCATCGAAATAATAGCCCTGAATCCACGTTTTCTGATCGAATTTCGACGGGTCGGTATTGCCGACATTGCCGATCATGACGGGTGTGCAGTCGAGCACAGCGGTCTTGGGGTTGTTGGTGAAGCCGGTGACCGATCCATGCCATTGCCACCCCTTTGCATCGGCATCGGACACGGTCATGTGGATGACGTTATACTGATCCTCGAACACACGGACCGGGCCGTCCTGCTTGACCTTGGTCGTGCCGCACAGATCGACATCGCTGTCGTGAAAGGTCTCGATGGTCGAATCGGCCAGACCCAGTACCGGCGCGTCATTGGCGGCCATCGCGGCAAAACCGCTCGTACCGCCGCCGGACCCCGCCGCCGTCTCCGCCGGGGCAGCGGGTTTTACGACAATCTTGCCTGCTTCATTTGTATTGAAGTGTGAAACACTAGCTGCCGTGGCGATACCGCCGATGACAAGCGCGATCCCACCGGCAACTGCCAGTTTCTTCCTCTCCATGCTGCTTTCTCCATCTGGAGACAGCCGAAGCCGCCCCGCTTGTGGCACGAGTCATATCGCTCGCAGCTGTCACTTTATAAGCAACGATTGAAAATGCAACAGGTGCAGGGGGAATCAGACCGGCGCGTGACCGCTGCGCTGCCACAGGCCCTTGAGCAGACGCCCGATCGTCGCCGGAGCGCCACGCCGGATGAACAGCCAGTCGCGGATTGCCGGACCCGCCGCGGCGCCGATCACGCGCTTGTAGCCGCTGTCGCCTGCCCCCCAGTCGACCGTCATGATGCCATCGTCGATCGCGCGGACGAGGTTGCGATAGTAAAGCAATTTGCCCGGCGAATGCTTGCCCACGCGCGGGTCGTAACTGTTGGCGATGGCGTATTTCAGGCCGCCCGCATTCATGTCGAACGAAAACGCTGCGGGTTCACCGTCGATATGCAGCACCGCCGCCCACATCATTTCCGCCAGCACCGGGTCGGCGGCAGCGCCGCGCCAGAACGGGCCGTGGCCATCATCGGTGAACTTGGCATCGCTGCCATCGGTGCGATCGGCGATCCAGCTCTTACGCTCGACTGCGGCGAGGTCATTGAACGCCACGTCGGTCCAGTTCGGGCCCGAGACAAAGCGCCAGTCGAGCGCGCCATGCTCGCCCAGATGCTTTTCGTGAAAGCGGTTCTTGCGCAGCGTCGAGTTGCGCGGCCATGTCCCCTCGTCACGCAGCGCCGCCATGTCGAGCAGGAAGCTTTCGGCAACGAACCGGTCGATCGCCAGCCAGCCTTTGGTTTCGGCGGCGGCGCGCAGCCCTTCCAGCGCGGGGTCGCCGTCATAGACTGGCCCCACCCTGAGCGCCGTCACCTCGCGCCCCAACCGGTCGAGCAGCAGTTCGAACGCTTCCGCCCCGGCATCGCCCGCGACGGGGAAGCTGCGAAACGGCCAGTAACTCCCCGGCACCGTCGCCGCGCCAAGCGCGCCCGGACCCATGGGCACGAACGGCAGCGCCAGCACCGGTGCCCCCTCACGCGCGATCGTCAGCGTCCGCGCCGCGCCGCCATAGGCACCCAAAGCGGCGGCAAACCAGCCATAGCGTAGAAAGCGGTGGGTTGGCGCCGCGCGATCCGCGACCGTGTCGAGCGCACTCGCCAGCCCGTCCCCCACCGTCGCAGTGAGCAGCGGCGGCAAACGCGTGAATTCGGCGAGCGGCATCGGCTTCGTCATGCGCGGTTTGTAGCCGCAATCGGTTACCAACCGGTGGAGGTGCGGGCGGTACCGCAACCGGTTCAGCTTTGCCGCAGCCGTGCTAGAAGCATGCCCATGCAACCGATCATGCTTTCCACCGTCGCCGCGACGATCCAGATCTCGATCGCCCCCGTGTTCCTGCTCGCGGGCATCGCGGGCCTGCTCAACGTGCTGGTCGGGCGGATGGCACGGGTGGTCGACCGATCGCGCAAGATCGAACAGCTGCACCCGGTATCGACTGGGGCGGAACATGAGCGGCACGTCGCCGAACTGCGGCTGATCGACCGGCGGCTGTCGGTGATCAACCACGCGATCTGGCTGTGCGTTGCCAGCGCGATCGCCATCTGTCTGGTCGTCGCGCTGCTGTTTGGGGCGGAACTCACCCATCTCGACATCGGCGGTGTGGTGGCGGTGACGTTTATCGCGTCGATGCTGTTCCTCACCGCCGGGCTGATCGCGTTTCTGGTCGAGGTGCGCCTGTCGATCCGCGCGGTGCATATCCGCGAGGAATTGCTGGAACGCGAAAAATAGTTGGTGCACCCGACTGGATTCGAACCAGTGACCCCTGCCTTCGGAGGGCAGTACTCTATCCAGCTGAGCTACGGGTGCGCAGGCGCGGCACTAGCAAAGCGAAACGCGGCGCGCCAGTCGATTCGCGCCGCGTTTGCGCCGCTTACTTCTTGGTCAGCGTTACCGGCTGAAACTGGCCAAGACCACAGCTCGCGCCCTGATCGTCGGCGGTTGGTCCAATCAGCACGGTGACGGTGTCGATTGCGCACAGCTCGCTGCCCGAAGTCTTATAGAGAAAGCGCTCCTCGAACCCCAGCCGCGGACAGGCCATCGGCAGCGTATTGCGATAAGTCTTGCCCCCACGCATACGGAAATCGATCACTTGATCGCTGTGGACGCGCGTGTCGCGGATCTGGCGGAGCGGGACACAGTCCACCGGTTCGCCATCCGGGGTGGCTTCGGGTACCGCCTTGTCCTTCGCGGCACCCGGCGCAATGGCAAGCAGGACCGCGGCGGCGGCGATGGTGCGGATACGCATGACGATCTCCTCAAGTAACGGCGTCGGCCTTACCCCGGGCGGGGGGCGGCGTCTTGGGTTTGAACGCACAAAGATCGGCGACGACGCATCGCCAGCATTCGGGCGTCCGGGCCTTGCAGATATAGCGGCCGTGGAGGATCAGCCAATGGTGCGCGTGCAGCCGAAACGGCTGGGGCACGGCCTTGTCGAGTTTCAGTTCCACCGCCAGCGGCGTCTTGCCGGGGGCAAGGCCGGTGCGATTGCCCAGTCGGAATAGATGCGTGTCGACCGCAAACGTCTCCGCCCCGAATGCCACGTTCATCACGACATTGGCGGTCTTGCGCCCTACCCCCGGCAGCTTCTCAAGTGCATCGCGGTCGGCGGGCACCTGCCCGCCATGATCGGCGATCAGCGCTTTGCTCAACGCGATGACGTTCTTCGCCTTGGCGTTGAACAGCCCGATCGTCTTGATGTGCTGCTTCAGCGCGTCCTCGCCAAGCGCGACCATTTTCTCCGGTGTATCGACCTCGGCGAACAGCCGCCGGGTCGCCTTGTTGACACCCACATCGGTCGCTTGCGCGGACAGCACCACAGCGACGAGCAGGGTATAGTCGTTGACCGATTCGAGTTCGGTCTCCGGGTGCGGATTGGCCTCCGCCAACCGCTCGAAGAACGAAAAAACGTCGGCTCTCTTCAAAGGCCGAGCACCGCGTCCATCGTGTAGCGACCGGCAGGCTGGCCGCTCAGCCACAGTGCCGCCTTGACCGCACCGCGCGCAAACAATGCGCGATCGTCGGCGCGATGGGCCAGTTCAATCCGCTCGCCGGTCCCGGCAAAGATCACCAGATGGTCGCCCACCACCGTGCCGCCGCGCAGCGATGCGAAGCCTATTGTCCCCTCGGCCCGCGCACCGGTCAGGCCCGCCCGGTCGGCGACCCGCACTTCGCCCAGCGCCACGTCGCGCCCCGCCGCCGCCGCTTCGCCCAGCATCAGCGCGGTGCCGGACGGCGCGTCGAGCTTTTGCCGGTGATGCATCTCCGCGATTTCAATGTCCCAGTCCGGCCCCAGCCGCGACGCCGCTTCGCGCACCAGCCGCGCAAGCAAGGCAACGCCCAGCGAGGTATTACCGGTCTGCAATACCGCGATATCGCGCGCGGCTTCGTCGATCATCGCATGATGCTGCGGCAACAGCCCGGTGGTGCCGATGACGATCGGCGTACCGGCGGCGCGCGCGGCGGCGAGGTGCGCTTCGAGCGCGGCGGGGGCAGAGAAATCGACCAGCGCATCGGCATCGCGCGCCAGTGGCGCCGGATCGTCGCTCGCATCCACACCGCCCGCGAACCGCAGCCCTTCGGCCGCTAGGATGTCCTGAATCGCCAGGCCCATTCGGCCGAGGCTACCGTAAATGCCGATGCTGGTCATGCTCGCTGATTGGACATGGAACGAAGCGGGCGCAACAGCGGATTTGTTTTCGCTTGCCGCTGCGGCGCGGGGCGGCAAAGCATGGCCTATGATCGCCCGTTTCCTCGCTTTATTCGTCGGCATTTGCCTGACCGCCACCACCGCCGCACAAACGCCGCCGCAACAGCTGTTCGACGATGTCCGCATCCTGGCCGCCGACGATATGGAGGGCCGGCTCGCCGGCACGCCCGGTTCGGCCAAGGCGCGCGCCTATTTGCTCGAACGGCTGCGCGCCATCGGCGTCGAACCCGCTTACGCCGCGCTCGAGCAACCGTTCGAGACGGTCTACAAGGACAAGCCGCTAAAGGGCGTGAACCTGATCGGGCGCATTCCGGGAACGGGCAAGAGCGATCGCGTGCTGGTGATCGGGGCACATTACGATCATTTTGGCGTGCAGGATGGCAAGATCTTCAACGGTGCCGACGACAATGCCTCGGGCGTCGCGGTGCTGCTGTCGATTGCCGAAGCCTTTGTGCGCGAGCGGCCCGAACACGACGTGATCTTCGCGTTATGGGATGCGGAGGAACAGGGGCTGTTCGGCGCAAAGGCGTTCGTCGCCGCGCCGCCGGTGCCGCTGTCGCGCATCGTGATGAACCTCAACCTCGACATGATGAGCCGCAGCGACAAGAACGAGTTGTGGCTGGCCGGGGCGCACCATTACCCCTTTCTCCGCCCGCGTTTCGAGCGTCTGGCGAAGGCGGCGCCGGTCTCGCTCAAGCTCGGGCATGACGGCCCGCCATGGAAGGGAATCGACGACTGGACCGACGGGTCGGACCATCATGTGTTTCACGCCAAGGGCATCCCCTTCGCCTATTTCGGCGTCGAGGATTATCCCGACTATCACCAGCCCGGCGACGATTTCGCGGCGATCCCGAAAGACTTCTTCGCGCGCTCGGCCGCTACCGCGCTGCTGGCGGCGCGATTGTTCGACACCGAACTGGACGCCATCGCGCAGGAGTCCAAGCGGGCGAAGTAGGACGCGCTAAGCCCCCTCCAGCGCCTTTTGCCGCCGCCGCTGGACCGAACTGCCAATCCCCATCGCCTCGCGGTACTTCGCCACCGTGCGTCGGGCGATGTCAAAGCCCTTGGCGTTGAGCAGTTCGACCAGCGTGTCGTCGGAAAGGATCTTTTTCGCGTCTTCCGCCTGAATCAGCGCGCGGATCGCGCTCTTCACCGCCTCCGCCGACACCGCATCGCCGCCTTCGGTCGACTGGATGGCGGAGGTGAAGAAATATTTCAGCTCGAACAGCCCGCGCGCGCACGACAGATATTTGTTCGACGTGACCCGGCTGACGGTCGATTCGTGCATCTCGATCGCATCGGCGATCTGGCGCAGCGTCAACGGCTTGAGGTGCGACACGCCCTTGCGGAAAAAAGCCTCCTGCTGCTTCACGATCTCGCTCGATACCTTGATGATCGTGCGCTGGCGCTGATCGAGCGCCTTGACCAGCCAGTTGGCGCTGGCGAGCATGTCGCTCAGCCATGCCTTGCTCGACTTGTCCTGCGGCCCCGCCGACACCTCGGCATAATAGGATCGGTTGACCAGCACGCGCGGCAGCGTCGCACTGTTCAGCTCGACCGCCCAGCTGTTCCCTCGCTGCGCCACGAACACATCGGGCGTGACGGCAGGCACCGGATCGCCGCCATAGCGACAGCCGGGCTTGGGATCGTACGCACGCAATTCGCGGATCATATCCGCCATATCCTCGTCATCCACGCCGCAAATGCGCTTCAGCCGCCCGAGTTCGCCGCGCGCGAGCAAGTCTAGATTGGCGATCAGTGCGGCCATGCACGGGTCGTAACGATCCGCCTCCTTCGCTTGCAGCGCCAGGCATTCGGCGAGGTCTCGCGCGCCGACGCCCGTGGGATCGAAGGTCTGGATGATCGCCAGCACCGCCTCCACCCGCGCCAGCGGCACGCCGAGCCGCGTCGCCATGTCGAGCAACGATGCGGTCAGATACCCGGCCTCGTCGATCTGGTCGATCAGATGCTGGGCGATGAACAGGTCCGCCCCCGCAACGCTCGCTCCGGCCTGTGCGGTCAGATGATCGGCAAGACTCAGGTCCGCGGACGCGAAACTGTCGAAGTCCGGGCCGTCCTCGCCCATCCCGCCCGCGCCCGTCCCGGCCATGCCGAGACCGCCATCCAGTCCGCCGATCGAATCGGATGCGCTGTCCTGATGCAGGTTTTCGCCCGCCGACGCGATGTCGAGCGCGCCTTCGCCCGTGGCCGCGCTCGAATCGAGCAGCTCCCCGGATTCTACCGGCGCATCGCGCTCCGGCTCGGCAATATCCGCCCCGCCGCGCTCGTCCTCGCCGCCCAGCGAATCGAGCAGCGGGTTCTTCTCCAGCTCCTCGGCGATGAAGGTCTCGATTTCGAGGTTCGACAGCGCCAGCAGCTTGATCGCCTGCTGCAACTGCGGCGTCATCACCAGCGATTGCGACTGCCTGAGATCGAGGCGTGGCGCGAGGCTCATAAGCTAGAGCGAAAAGCCCTCGCCCAGATACAGGCGGCGCACATTGGCATCGGCGACCAGATCCTCCGGCGACCCGGCGAACAGCACGCGACCATCGTAAATGATCGACGCGCGATCGACGATGTCGAGCGTCTCGCGCACATTATGGTCGGTAATCAGCACGCCGATATTGCGCGTCTTCAATTCCTTCACCAGATCGCGGATATCGGAGATCGAGATCGGATCGATGCCCGCAAACGGCTCGTCGAGCAGCATGATCGAGGGGTCGGCGGCCAGTGCTCGGGCGATTTCGGCGCGGCGGCGCTCACCGCCCGACAAGGCCATCGACGGTGCGTCACGCAGCCGGGTCAGGCCGAACTCCTCCAGCAACTGCTCAAGCCGCCGTTCGCGTGCCGCCTTGTCCGGCTCGGCCAGTTCGAGCACGGCGGAGATGTTCTTGCCGACCGTCAGCCCGCGAAAAATCGACGTCTCCTGTGGCAGGTATCCCAGGCCCAGGATCGCGCGACGATACATCGGCAGCGCGGTGATATCGTTGCCGTCGAGCATGATGCGGCCCGAATCGGGCTTCACCAGCCCCATCACCGAATAGAAACAAGTGGTCTTGCCGGCACCGTTCGGGCCGAGCAGCCCGACCACTTCGCCGCGCCCGACGGTCAGCGACACGTCCGACAGCACGACGCGTTTGTCATAGGCCTTGGCGATCGAAACGACCGCAAGGCCCGCGCCAAGCGTGGCCGCTTCTTCAGCGTTCACCGGTTCCAGCGTTTCGACGTCAGCCATATAGCCTTTCCTGCTCGCACGCGGTGCTTAGCGAATCCTTATCGCGCCGTCACTTGGCAAGTTTTATGCATGAAGAAGGCGGCCGTGCGATCCAGCGACCGGATCAGTCGCGTTTGGGAACCGTGAAACGTCCAGTCACGCGCCCGCCCGATTTCACCACGCTGCCATCCGCTGCGCGCGTGGTTCCGACGCCGGAGCCGTCGATCGAGGCGCGGCCGGTGTCGAGATTGAGCGTCAGCCGCCCGCCGCTCACCGTGTTGCTGCCCTGCCGCAACGTCACCGCGCCCAGCATGGTGATGACGCGACGGTTGATGTCGTAAACGCCGTACTGGGCCTTGGCGGTCTGGTCCGGCCTCGTCACCGTGACCCCGCCAGATGCATCGAAACGCGAAACCGACGGCGAGCCGTCGATCACCTGGCCGGTATAGACGACGGTGACGCGCGCCGCGGTCAGCGTCATGTTCGCCTGTGTGATCCGCACCCCGCCCGACAGGATCGCGCGGTTGGCGCGGTCTTGAAGCTCGATATTCTGCGCGGCGAAATCAATGGGCGCGTTGGAATCGTGGCGGGTCTGACCCAGCGCCGCGGTACCGATTGCGGCGGAGGTAGCGATTGCCGCGATTGCCGCGATGAGGAGGGGACGGGACATGGTCACCTATTTGCGCGCTTGGGGTCGATCCGCAAGCGGGCATTCCCTTGTATTTTTACGGTGCGCTTGTCGAGGTCTGCCGTCATCTTGTTCCCGCTGAACTTGCCGAGCGGGGTGCTGCCATCGACCGCGCCAGTCCCTGTCAGCTGTCGCGTCTTCAGATCGATCGTCGAATCGCGCGTGTCGAGACGATAGCCATCGGAGGTGCGAAACTGGATCGGGCCATCGACCGCGACCTGCTCGCTCTCCATGTCATAGCGTCCGCGCTGCGCCTTCACCTCGGCCGGACCGTCGGACAACTGAATCCCGGCGGCCAGATCGTTGAGTTGCACCACAGGCTGCGCCGAACTCTTCTGCACCGCCGATCCTGCGCGCAGCACGAACGCCTGCCCCTTCGCATCGGCACCGCGATAGCGCGCCGACTGGATACGCAACCGCTCGCTGGCGACATCGACCTTGTTCTTGTCGAGCAGGAACGACATTTCGCCGCCCATGAACAGCGGTGCCATCACCAGAAACGCGCCGAGCACACCGATCCCGGCGGGCAGCACCATCAGCAGCGTGCGCACGATATAATCGTGGCTGCTGCCCGGCCGCGCCCAGCGTTTGCGCCGTGAGCGTTCCTGAAGGGCAATTTCAGACATGCGCGAAGATATCGGTTTCGGGCCAGCCCGCCAGATCAAGCTCCGCACGATGCGGCAGAAACTCGAAACAAGCCTGTGCCAGCGCCGTCCGGCCCTCGCGCGCCAGCCGCCGGTCGAGCTCCTCACGCATCGCGTGCAGATAGCGCACGTCCGACGCGGCATATTCCTTTTGCGGCTCGCTCAGCACCGGCCCGCCCCAGTCGGACGATTGCTGCTGCTTTGAGATTTCCTGCCCCAGCAACTCGCGCACCAGATCCTTCAGGCCGTGCCGGTCGGTATAGGTGCGCACCAGCCTTGAGGCGATCTTGGTGCAATAGACCGGCCCGGCGGTCACGCCCAGATAATGGCTGACCGCCGCCAGATCGAACCGCGCGAAGTGATACAGCTTCACCCGCGCAGGATCGGCCAGCACTGCCTTCAAATTCGGCGCGGCATAGTCGCTGCCCGGCGAAAACCGCACCAGATGTTCGTCCGCGCCGCCGTCCGACAGCTGGACCAGGCACAGCCGGTCGCGCGGCGTCAGCAGCCCCATCGTCTCGGTATCGACGGCGATATCGACGCCCGGTGCGAACACGTCGGCGGGCAAATCTTCTTCGTGCAGGTAAACGGCCATCGCGTGCGACTAGCCGCTTATCTCTGAACGCTCAATGGCCAGCTTAGGGGCTAGCGGGTGGTTCTTGCGGCCCGCCCTTCTTCGCCTTTGCCCGGCGAGAGAAGATATTGAGCGCCTCGACCAGCGCGGAGAATGCCATCGCGGCATAAATATACCCCTTTGGCACATGCACGCCAAAGCCGTCGGCGATCAGCACGGCACCGATCATCAGCAGGAAGCCCAGCGCCAGCATCACCACCGTCGGGTTCTTGTCGATGAAGTTGGCCAGCGGATCGGCGGCGACCAGCATCACGATCACCGCGACGATGACGGCGACATACATGATCTGCACATGCTCGGTCATGCCGACCGCGGTCAGGATCGAATCGATCGAGAACACCATGTCGAGCAGAATGATCTGAAAAATGGCCGATCCGAAGTTCAGGCCCGCGACCTGCTTCTTGTCGAGCACCGCATGGTCGCTGGGCACCGGATCCAGCGTGTGGTGGATCTCCTTGGTCGCCTTCCACAACAGGAACAGGCCGCCCGCGATCAGGATCAGGTCGCGCCATGAAAACAGCGTCTCGAAGCTCGGCTCGCCATTCGCTCCGACCGGTCCGGTCAGGCCCAGATCGAACACGGTCGCGGTCAGCCCGACGATCCATGCGATCATCGACAGCAGCGCCAGCCGCATGACGAGCGCCAGCCCGATACCGATGCGGCGCGCCTTTTGCCGCTGATGCTCCGGCAGTTTGTTCGACAGAATCGAAATGAAGATGAGATTGTCGATTCCCAGCACCACTTCCATGATGACGAGGGTGATCAGGGCGGCCCAGGCGGCCGGGTCGGCCAGCAATACAGAAATATCGGTCATCCCCGCCCTGTGCCTTCTGGGACGCAGGTGCGCAAGGTTCGGTTGAAATGGTGTTCAAATTAGACGAAATCGTTCGCACGGCGTGTCGTAGTTCGCTATGACCTGATTCCATAGGCGTGTCTCAGGAGCGCCGGAATGCCTGCGCCTTCGTCCAGCGTATGGTTTTCGCATCGAAGTTGGGCGACCGGGAAGACGAACAGGGCAATGAGTTTTGATCGAGGGCGCCGCGGGGATCGCGGCGGGCGTGGCAGAGACAAGCGCGACGGTTTCGGCGGCGATGAATTTGGCGGCGGCAGCAGCTTTGGTGGCGGCGGCGATCGCTTCGGCGGCGGCGGCGGTGGTTTTGGCGATCGCGGCGGTGGTGGCGGCTTCGGCGGCGGTGACCGCTTCGGCGGCGGCGGCGGCGGAGGTGGTTATCGCGGCGGCGGCGGTGGTGGCTTTGGCGGCGGTGGTGGCGGCGGCTTCGGCGGCGGAAATCGCGGCGGCGGCGGTGGTGGCGGCATGCCCCCCCAGGTCGTTGGCGAAGGCACCGGCGTGGTCAAATTTTTCAATGGCCAGAAGGGCTTTGGCTTCGTCGTCCGCGACGATGGCGGTGAAGATGTTTTCGTGCATATCAGCGCGGTCGAACAAGCCGGTCTGACCGGTCTGGCCGAAGGGCAGCCTTTGGGTTTCACGCTGGTTGATCGCGGCGGCCGCATCAGCGCAACCGATCTGAAGATCGACGGCGAACCGATGCCAGTCGAAGATCGCGGTCCGCCGCGTGACCGCGATGCTGGTCCGGGTGCCCCTCGCGGCGGTGCTGGCGGCGGTGCCGGTGGCCCGCAGCGTCAGCTGACGGGTGAGAAGGCGACCGGTACGGTCAAGTTCTTCAACGCGATGAAGGGCTTCGGCTTCATTCAGCGCGATGACGGTCAGCCGGATGCGTTCGTGCACATCTCGGCGGTCGAGCGTGCAGGCATGCCGACGCTCAACGAAGGCGACAAGCTCGAGTTCGAGCTCGAAGTCGATCGTCGCGGCAAATATGCTGCGGTGAATCTGTCGCCGTCGCAGGACTGACGTCGAAGGTACGGAAATCCATGCACCGACTGATCCAGGTCGGGCGCGGGACGATAATCGGGGTCGCCCTGGCCATGCTGGCCGGGGCGGCCCCTGTCGTTTCGGCGCCCCAGACAAGCCAGTCGGAGACACGCGCCGAAACGCCAGCCGGTTCGCCGATCGAGACGGCGACGATTCTGGCCATTCATCCGCATGATCCGGCGGCATTTACCCAAGGCCTGTTCTTCAGCGAAGGTCACCTGTTCGAGAGCACCGGTCAGCGCGGCGAATCGGCGATCCGCGAAGTCGATCTCGCCACCGGCAAGGTAAAGCGCGAAGCGCGGCTGCCCGCGCAATATTTTGGTGAGGGCAGCACCGGCTGGCGCGGCACCATCGTCAGCCTGACCTGGCGGCACGGCATTGGGTTCCGCTGGGATCGTAAGACATTCCGCCAGACCGGCACCTTCCGCTACACCGGCGAAGGTTGGGGGCTCACGCACGATGGCAGCAGCCTGATCCTGAGCGACGGCACCGCCGAATTGCGTTTTCTGAACCCTGAAACAATGGCCGAACGGCGGCGCATCCGCGTCACCTGGAACGGTCAGCCGGTCGATCAGCTGAATGAGCTGGAGTTCGTGCGCGGCGAGGTGCTGGCGAATATCTGGCACACCGACCTGATCGCGCGAATCGATCCGGCGAGCGGCGTCATCAAGGGCTTCATCGATCTGTCGGCGGTGACCGCGACAGTAGTGGTGCGCGATAGCGAATCGGTGCTCAACGGCATCGCCTATGACGCGAAGGCCGGGAAACTCTACGTCACCGGCAAGCGCTGGCCGAAGCTGTTCGAGATCGCCTTGCCTTAACGCGCCACTGGCTCGGCACGCCACACCGTCAGCCAGTTCACCGAACCGCGACATTCGATCATCGACCGCGCTTCGATCAACCGGAACATCGTCCCGTCCCAGACATAGGTTTCGGCCGACCCGCAATCGCCGATCCCGCGTCCCTTGGAATAGCTCGCCAACCGCCCCGTCTTCGCATCGAAGGTCGCGTTGACGAGGTTCGGCGGTCCTTCGCTCGCCATGCCCGGCGCGACATCGAATTTCGCCAGCACAGGCCTGGCACCGGCGGCGAGAATATAAGGCTCCGTCGAGTAGTTATACGCGCCGCTCCCGCATGGTAGCATCAACAGCGTCCTGCCCCCGCCCAGCGCGGCGGTTTCGGCCTTGGGCAATTCCCCCTCGCCGCCCTCATAGACGCTGCCGCACTCGCTCGCCTTGTCGAGCGCGGCGCGCATTGCCGGGGTGAACGATGCCGCCACGCCCGTCGGCCGCACGTAACTCACCTTAGGCATTGCCGGCGGTGCCGGGACCGCGCTCACCGGCTTGGTGCCTTTAGCAACTGTTGCGGTGACCGTTCCTACGCGTCCCTGCTCGGCATCGATGAAACGCAGGGCGGCCGACGATCCCTTGAGCGATGCCATACCCATCACCGACGTTTCATCGCCGATTCGCAGGTCCGCGCCATCGATCATCCCCGCGACAACCTTGGCGGCATCGGTACCGGTAATGCGCAGAAAATCCTTTCGCGGCATCGCGCGCACGTCCAGCCCGCGCTCGGTCGTCACCCGCAGCGAATCATTTCCGGCATTGGCGGGCAACTGCACTTCGACAGTGAACCCACCCGTCGGTCCCGGCGCGCGCTCGACTGAAACCGACACCTGGTCGTAGGGTGATCTGTCGTCCGGCTGCGCCTCGCCGGGCCAGAGCGAGGTCATCTCGCACTGCTTGATATTGTCGCACGCGACCACCCAATCGCCGAACACCTTGATCGGCCCCAACTGCGGGGCAGATACCTGAACGGCAAAGACAAGCGCGAGGGTCAGCATGGCCAGCATCCTAGCTGTTTGCGAAACGAGTCGGTAGGAGGCTGCCATATTCGATATCGGAGGCAAGCATGAAGACGATCGGCGTAATCGGCGCGGGACAAATGGGAGCAGGCATCGCTCAGGTTTCGGCGCAGGCGGGCTATCGCGTGCTGTTGTCCGATGTCGACGCCGAGCGCGCCGAAAAGGGCAAGGCCGGGATCGCCAAGCAACTCGCGCGCGCGGTGGAGAAGGAAAAGATCACCGCCGAAGCGCTCGATGCCGCATTGACCAACATCGAATGCGTCGGTGGCACCGACGCGTTTGCCGTCTGCGATCTGGTGATCGAGGCCGCGACCGAGCGGGAGGCGATCAAGCGCCAGATCTTTGAGAGCGTCGGCAAGGTGCTGGGGCCGGACGCAATCCTTGCGAGCAACACCTCCTCGATCCCGATCACGCGGCTGGCGCAGGCCTCGCCCAATCCGGCGCGCTTCGTGGGCGTGCATTTCTTCAACCCGGTGCCGGTGATGGGCCTGATCGAGCTGATCCGCGGCCTCGCCACCAGCGACGCGACCGTCACTGCGGTCGAGGCTTACGGCGAGACCTTGGGCAAGCGCATCGTCCACGCCAATGACGCCCCGGGCTTCATCGTCAACCGCGTGCTGATGCCGTTCGTCAATGAGGCGTGCTTTGCCCTTGGAGAGGGGGTCGCAACGATTCCTGATATCGACGCCGCGATCCAGCTGGGCCTGAACCACCCGATGGGTCCATTCACGCTCGCCGACTTCATCGGCCTCGACACCTGCCTTGAGATCAGCCGCGTTCTGTTCGAAGGGACCGGTGACCCCAAATTCCGCCCCGCGCCGTTGCTGATCAAATATGTCGAAGCCGGCTGGTACGGGCGGAAGACCGGGCGCGGCTTTTACGACTATTCGGGACCGGAGCCGGTGCCAACGCGATGATTGTGGGCACCGAGATGAGTATGGATTACTTCGGTCAGTCGGTCGAAGCTCTGATCGGTGCCCTGCATTGTCAATGCGAGATCGCCGAAACCCATGCCTTTGTTCAGGCCTGACAGCCTACCGAGAGTCGATTGAGCAGGGTAGTGCTCCGGCGCATCGAGCCATACGCACAGGAACGTTTGGTTATAGATTGCGCGCTGCTCCGTGCGAACGATCGCGCTCCATGGAATGATCTGGTCCAACCAGCGCCGCCAAAGGATACCGCGCGTGTCGATTTCCATTACTGGCCCGTTGCGAAATAGCTGGCGTACACCCACGATCGTAAGTCCGCCGAAAACCAGAATCGCGACAGCGCCAATGAACAAGATGGGCGCAGAACTATCGAAGCCTTTCTGGTACGCAAGTTCGTCGGCATTGATGACAATCCAGAACCCCGCCGCCAAAAATGCCCCTCCAATAAATATCAGAATCAGCATCCTGGTCTTCGATACATGCGCGACGAGCCGCTCGCTCACGGCAGCATCAACCCCGCCAGTGCCGCACTCATCAAATTCGCCAGACTGCCAGCGATCAGCGCCTTAATCCCCAGCTTGGCGATCATCGGGCGCTGGTTCGGCGCGAGGCTGCCGGTCGCGGCCATCTGGATCGCAATCGAGCTGAAATTGGCGAAACCGCACAGCGAAAAGGTGATGATCGCGACGCTGCGCGGGCTGAGCTCAGTCAGCTTGGCGAGCTCGACGAAACCGACGACCTCGTTGAGTACCATCTTGGTGCCGAACAATCCGCCCGCCGCACCCGCTTCGTGCCACGGGATGCCGATCAGGAACATCATCGGCTGAAACACATAACCGAGCAGCATCTGGAAACTCAACTGCGGATAGCCGAACCAACTGCCGACACCGCTCAACAGGCCATTGGCGAGCGCGACCAGCGCGACGAATGCTAACACCATCGCACCCACCGCTACCGCGATCCGCACGCCGGTTTGCGCGCCGCTCGCCGCCGCCATGATGATGTTGGCGGCTTTTTCTTCCTCGATTTCATGCTCGACCACGCGGATCACGACATCCTCCGGATCGTCGCCCAGTGGCAGTTCCTCCTCGACCGGCGGCACGTCGGGCATCATGATCTTGGCCATCAGCAACCCGCCTGGTGCCGCCATGAACGACGCGGCCAGCAGATACGGCAGCGCCTCGGGTTTGAGGAAGCTGGCATAGAGCGCGAGGATCGTGCCCGCGACGCCCGCCATGCCGACGGTCATCACCGCGAACAGCTGCGGCGGGGTAAGCTTGGCGAGATAGGGGCGGATGACCAGCGGCGACTCGCTCTGCCCGACGAAGATGTTCGCCGCCGAACACAGCGATTCGACTTTCGACACGCCGGTCACCCGTTCGATCCCGCCGCCGACCCAGCGGATCACGAACTGCATGATGCCCAGATGGTAGAGGATCGAGACGAGGCTGGCGAAGAAGATGATCACCGGCAGCGCCGCGATCGCAAAGCTCGCGCCGCCAAGATTGGGCTGCGCCAGCGGGCCGAAAATGAAGTTGGTCCCCTCCTGCGCATAGCCGAGCAGCGCGGTCACCCCATTCGCCATGCGCGCAATCACCGTTTGGCCGACCGGCACGTACAGCACAATAAACGCGATCCCCGCCTGAAGCGCGAACGCCGCGCCGACGACACGCAGCCGGATCGCGCGACGGTTCGACGACAACAGGACCGCGATGGCGAGGATCGCGATGATACCGAAAATGCCGATCGGGAAATTAGTCAAATGGTCTGCCCCTGTGAACCGCATCTGGCGCGCGGCATAAGGGGTACCTTAGCGCGCGATTTCCATATCGCTAGGTGCTTCCGTATCGCGTGAAACCGGGTTAGCGTGCGCCATGACGACACCTGTTCCGCTGACGCGCTCGCTCTTCTTCCTCTCGATCTTCTATGGGGGCATGGTCTGCATCGCGGGCGTGCTGGGCAATAAGCAGGTTGCATTGGGGCCATTGGCGGTCGAGGCGGGCATCTTCGCCTTTCTGCTGCTGGTCGCGGTGTCGAGCGCCGTTGCGGAACTGCACGGGCGCAGTGTCGCCAACAAACTGGTGCTGTTCGGCTTCGTGCCGTTGATCGCGTCGCTGCTGCTATCACTGCTGGTGTTCGCGCTTCCGCCATCGGCGGAAATGATCGAGCAACGCGCCGACGGGCTGAAGGCGATCCAGCTGATCCTGTTCAGCACTTGGCGCATCTGGATCGGCGGGATCATCGCTTATGGCATTTCGCAGACGCTGAACGTCACCATCTTCGCCGCGCTCAAGGGGCGGGAAGGATCGCGCATGCTGTGGTTCCGCTCGGCGGTGGCGGGCGTGCTCAGCCAGATCGTCGATACATTGGTATTCGTGTTCGTCGCCTTTTACGGGCTCTTCGACATCACCAACCTGCTGGCGGGCCAGATGCTGGCCAAGGTTACCTTGTCGATCGTGCTGGTGCCGCTGCTGATCTACGGCTTCGTTGCGCTGGGTCGCCATCTGGACCGGAGCGCTCCCGCCGCCTAAAGGCGCGGCATGACCCAACACGCACCCGATCCGGCCATGCTCGCCAAGGCGGAAACGCTGACCGATGCGCTGCCCTATATGCAGCGTTACAAAGGCAAGACATTCGTCGTGAAATATGGTGGCCATGCGATGGGCGACCCGGAACTGGCACGCGATTTTGCCGAGGATGTGGTGCTGCTCAAGGCGGTCGGCATCAACCCGGTGGTGGTGCATGGCGGCGGGCCGCAGATCGGATCGATGCTCAAACGGCTGGGCGTCGAATCGAGCTTTGTCGGCGGTCTGCGCGTGACCGATGCCGAAACCGCGCGGATCGCCGAAATGGTGCTGGCGGGATCGATCAACAAGGAAATCGTGTCGTGGATCGGGGCTGCGGGTGGTCGCGCGCTGGGCATTTCCGGCAAGGATTCGGGTCTGGTCACCGCGCGCAAAGTCCAGCGCAGCGAGGCGGATGCGCTGCAAGGTATTGAGCGTCATGTCGATCTGGGCTTCGTCGGCGAACCTGTTTCGGTCGATGCATCGGTGCTGACCACCCTGTCGAATCAGGGCTTCATCCCGGTGATCGCGCCGATCGCGCTGGGCGCGGACGGGCATACCTATAATATCAACGCCGATACCATGGCGGGCGCGATCGCCGCTGCGCTGGGGGCCTCACGTTTCTTCCTGTTGACCGACGTGCCGGGGGTGCTCGACAAATCCGGCGACCTGCTCACCGATCTCGACCCCGGTCGCATCCTCGCGCTGAAGGCAGACGGCACGATTTCGGGCGGGATGATCCCGAAGGTCGAGACCTGCGTCGCCGCGGTCGATGCCGGGGTGGACGCCGCCGTCATCCTCGACGGACGTATTCCGCATTCGATGCTGTTGGAAATCTTCACGACGCAAGGTGCGGGCACCTTGGTTCACCGCTGAGGCGTCCTATCTAGGCAACACAGCTTGCCGAAACGCGCCGCGTTCAGGTACAGACGAGTAAATCCAGGAGGTCCAGTTGGGCACGACAATCGCGATCATTTTCGACATCGTCCAGATCCTCTTGAACGTGCTGTGGTGGATCATCGTCGTTCAGGCGATCCTGTCGGTATTGATCGCGTTCAACGTTATCAACACGTATAATGATTTCGTCAGCTCGCTGTGGAAGGGTCTGAACACGCTGACCGAGCCGATCTATCGACCGATTCGCCGCATCCTGCCCGACACCGGGCCGATGGATTTCGCGCCGTTCGTGGTGCTGATCCTGATTGCGATCATCAACTATGCGATCATCCCCAATCTGGGTGCGGCGCTGGCGAGCAACGGTATCTAATCCGGCACTGGCGATGATTGCCGCGAGCCTTTATGGCGCGGCGCATGACGGCTGAAATCATCGACGGCAAGGCATTTGCCTTGCGACTCCGCGAGCGTGTCGGCGTTGCGGCGGCAGCATTCGAGGCGGCGGCGGGCCGCAAGGCGGGCCTTGCGGTCGTGCTGGTCGGCGATGATCCCGCCTCCGCCGTTTACGTCCGCAGCAAGGGCAAGGCGACCATCGCCGCCAACATGGTGAGCTTCGAGCATCGCTTGCCCGCCGACACGACGCAGGACATGTTGATAGCGCTGGTCCGCCAGCTCAACGCCGACGCAGCGGTGGACGGCATCCTCGTCCAGCTGCCCCTGCCCCGCCATCTCGACGAACAGGCGGTGGTTGCGGCGATCGATCCGGCGAAGGATGTCGATGGCCTCACCCCGGTCAATGCCGGTCGGCTGGCGCTGGGCATTGACGGGCTGGTGCCTTGCACCCCGCTTGGCAGCCTGATGCTGTTGCAGGACCAGTTGGGCGACCTTTCCGGCAAGGACGCTATCGTCATCGGCCGCTCAATCCTCGTCGGAAAGCCGATGGCCGCGTTGCTGACGGCAGCCAGCTGCACCGTCACCCTTGCCCATTCGCGCACCAAAGACCTGCCCGGTCACGTTGCCCGCGCCGACATCGTCGTCGCCGCGGTCGCGCGCCCCCATTTCGTCAAGGGCGCGTGGCTAAAGCCCGGCGCGACCGTGATCGATGTCGGCATCAACCGCGTCGACGGTGCCCTCGTCGGCGATGTCGAGTTCGACAGCGCCGCCTCGGTCGCGGGCGCGATTACCCCGGTTCCGGGCGGCGTCGGCCCGATGACCATCGCCTGTTTGCTGCGCAATGCGCTGGTCGCTGCGCACCGCAATGCAGGCATTGCGCTCGACGAAAACCTCTAATTCGCCGCACCAGCGACTGGCCCCGTCCGATTTTCGTAAGCTGGCGCTTGTGATGTTGTAACATTGCTCTTAAAGGAGCCGCGTTCTTTCAGCCGAGGATCGCGTATTCCCATGAAGCGTAGCGCCATTGCCCTGTTCGCCACCAGTTTCCTCGCCTTTCCGGCGCTCGCCCAGACCGCCGAGCATCAGGAGCGCGACAGCGACGGCCGCAGCATCGTGCACGGCGAGCCAGCCGACGATGTCGTCATCACCGCGCCGTTCGTGGCCGACCTCGACTTGCTCGCGGGCAGTTCGGTGGTGACCGGCGATGAGCTGGTGCGCGATATTCGCGGCCAGATCGGCGACACACTGACTCGTGTGCCGGGCGTCTCCGCCACGTCGTTCAGCCCTGGTGCGTCGCGCCCGATCCTGCGCGGGTTTCAGGGTGAGCGCGTTCGCGTGCTGTCCGACGGACTCGGCACGCTCGACGTCTCCAACACCTCAACCGACCATGCCGTATCGATCGACCCGCTGACCGCCGAGCGAATCGAAGTGCTGCGCGGCCCCGCCGTGCTGCTGTTCGGCAGTCAGGCGATCGGCGGCGCGGTCAACGTGCTCGACCGCCGCATTCCACGCGCCGTGCCGGAGAATGGTTTTCACGTCGATGCGATGGGGACCTATGGATCCGCGGCCGACGAGCGCAGCGGGGGTGCTGCGGTCGATGTCGCACTGACGAAACAGATCGTCCTCCATTTCGACGGCAGTTATCGCAAGTCCGACGATGTCCGTATCGGAGGCTTCGTACTCAGCCCGTCGCTGCGCGCCGAACAGCTCGAAATCGCCGCCGAAGAAGCCGAAGAAGGCCATGCCGACGAGGCAGCGGAGGCGCTTGAAGTCGCCAACCAGCGCGGCCGCCTGCCCAATAGCGGCACCCGCACCTATACGCTGGGTGGCGGGCTGGCGCTCATCAACGACGGTGGCAGTCTCGGCTTTTCGGTCGGCTATTACGACACGAAGTACGGCGTCCCTTCGCGCCCGGGTGCCGAACACCATCATGAGAACGGTGAGCCGGAGGACGAAGAGCATGGCGAAGCACCGGTCACCATCGCGCTGAACCAGCTGCGCGCCGACCTGCGCGGCGAGGTCAACCTCAATGGCGGCCTTCTCGACAAAATCCGCGTGCGCGCCGGCTATTCGACCTATGAACATACCGAGTTCGAGGGCGACGAGGTCGGCACGGTGTTCGCTTCCGACGGGTTCGAGGGACGGCTGGAACTTGTTCAGGCGGATCGCGGCGGCTGGCGCGGCGTGGTGGGTTTTCAGGGTTTCACCCGCGATTTCTCGGCGATCGGTGCCGAAGCCTTCGTGCCGCCAAACACCACCGATCAATATGGCGTGTTCGCGTTGCAGGAAGTGAAATTGGGCGACCTCGGGCTGGAGGGCGCGCTTCGCTACGAGCACACCAACGTCAGCTCGAACGCGGTGAAGTTCGGACTGGACGAGGATTCGCCGATCGGCGGTGTAGATCGGACCTTCAACGCCTTTTCGGGCGCAGTGGGCCTGTCCTATGCGGTCGGGCCGCGGGTCAAGGTCGGCGTCAACGCCTCACGCGCCGTCCGTGCGCCGTCGGGTGAGGAGCTGTTCTCCAACGGGCCGCACGTTGCGACTCAGGCCTATGAGGTCGGCAACCCCGATTTCCGTACCGAGAAAAGCTGGGGCGGCGAGATTTACGCCCGCGGCGCGATCGGCAGCCTGAAGTTTCAGGTCGCGGGCTATGCCAACTGGTTCAGCGACTATATTTACGAGACCGAAACCGGCCTCGAAATCGATGAACTACCCGTGTTTCAGTACCGCCAGTCCGATGCGCGCTACATCGGCGTCGAGGGTGAAGTCTCGGCGACCCTGCTGCACAAGGGCGAGTTTACGGTCGGCGGCAACATCGTCGCCGATTATGTCCGCGCCACGCTGGAGGATGGCAGCCCGGTGCCGCGCATCCCGCCGCTGCGCATCCTGGGCGGCATCGACGTCAACCAAGGCGATTTCGGCGGACGGGTCGAGGTGGAGCACGTGACGAAGCAATCGCGCATCGCCGCGTTCGAGACCGGAACGGCGGCTTTCACGCTGGTCAATGCGTCGCTCACCTGGCACCCGTTTGGTGAGAAGCGCGAAACCGCGCTGATCTTGTCAGCCAACAATATCTTCGATGTCGACGCCCGCCGCCATGCATCCTTTACCAAGGATTTTGTCCCGCTGGCAGGGCGCGACATCCGGGTGGCGGCGCGAATCAGTTTCTGATCCGCGCATGGCACCTCACGAAAAGGAGAAGGCACCGTCCGTATTGTCAGGACGGGTGCCGATTTCGGCCGCGCTCGCAGCGAGTCGGCGAACCGTCGGGCGCACCCAGGATTGACGAGCGGCACGCTGATCGGCGGCTACGCTATGGTTCCGAATCTTGTCAGCCATCCCGGCCCCCACCCCAAGTTTTGATGCCCTTGTCTAGGCATCGAAAATAACGAAAGTCAAACACTTGCAATCGGCGGCAATGCCCAGTCGATCGCCCCCCGCCCGTGCGCCTTGAGAAAGCTGTTCGCCTGTGAAAAATGGCGGCATCCGAGGAAGCCGGTATGCGCAGACAGCGGCGACGGGTGCGGTGCGCGGAGCACAAGATGCCGCGAATCGACCGACGCCGCCTTTTTCTGCGCATGGCTACCCCACAGCATGAACACTACCGGCTGCGGTTGCGCATTGACGTGCGCGACGACTGCATCGGTGAACCGCTCCCAGCCGCGCCCCTTGTGCGACGCGGCCACACCCATCTCAACCGTCAGGACATTGTTGAGCAGCAGGACACCCTGCTTCGCCCAATGCTCCAGAAAACCGTGCCGCGCCGGGACGATCCCAAGATCAGTGTTCAATTCCTTATAGATGTTGACCAGACTGGGCGGCACGCGGACGCCCGGCTGGACCGAAAAACATAGGCCGTGCGCCTGTCCCGCGCCATGATAGGGATCCTGCCCGAGAATGACGACCCGAGCATCTTGCGGCGGGGTAAGGTCGAGCGCGCGAAACCAGTCGGCACTGTTTGGGAAGATGCGTTTTCCGGCCGCCTTTTCCGCGAGCAAAAAGGCGCGCAGCGACGCCATGTAATCGCTGTCGAACTCCGCCTGTAACGGGTCGAGCCAGTCGGGGTGCAGCTTCACGCTCATTGTGCGGGACTGGGCGAAACCGCCCGGGTCTGTCAATCGGGCGGCAAAAGGAGTCGCCTTATGCATATTTCCCACCAAGCCACAGCGCCCGCAGCGCCCGAGATCGTGTTCGACCAGTTCCTCGCGGTCGATATTCGCGTCGGCACGATCATCGCCGCCGAACCGTTTCCGGAAGCGCGCAAGCCCGCGTTCAAGCTGACCATCGATTTCGGACCCGTGATCGGCGTGAAGCGATCGTCGGCGCAGATTACCGAACATCACGCGCTGGCCGACCTGCCCGGATTGCAGGTCGCGGCGGTGGTCAATTTCCCACCGCGCCAGATCGGCCCCATGATGTCGGAAGTGCTGACGCTGGGCTTCCCCGATGCGGACGGGCAGGTCGTGCTGTTTCATCCCAGCGTTCCGGTGCCGAATGGCGGACGGCTGTTCTGACGCGACAAGTTGACGCAGTTGACACAATCGACGGGTTGTCAGGCGCGTGGTGAGTGCCACGCCGAACCGTGAAAAGTCCCAAAAGTCACACTGCCTCGCGCATGCGCGCGCGCTCTCTGGGGTGCCGCATGCGGCTGATTGAATGAAAGCGTCCCGGTCGGTCATCGGACGGACCATATATCGCGAAGCCGGGTCTGTAGGAAAATGCTATTCCGCCGATTTCAGCGAAACATCATGCTTTGCTCATGACGCTCACCCTTCGGACAGACGATGCCGCTCCCTCAATCGAAACAAAAAGGCGGGCAGATGGCGGCGATAACGGACAAGCATGGCGGCGGGCGCAACCTGTGGCGGATCGCGCGGTGGAGCGCGGCGGCAGGGCTGCTGACAATTCCGGCGATCGCAATGCAGTTTACCGAAGAGGTGCAGTGGACCGCGAGCGACTTCATCGTGATGGGCGGGCTGCTCGCGATCATTCTGGGGGCGTATGAATGGCTGTCGAGCCGGTCGAACGCGATGGCCTATCGCGTCGCCGCCGGGGTGACCGTGCTGGGCGTGTTCCTGTTGATCTGGCTCAATCTGGCGGTGGGCATCATCGGCAGCGAGAATAACGACGCCAATTTGATGTTCGCGGGGGTGATCGCGGTCATCACCGGCGGGGCGTGCATCGCGCATTTCCGCGCCGAGGGAATGGGCTGGACGCTGATCGCCGCAGCGGTATCGCAAGTGGTGGTTGGCGCAATCGCGTTGATCGGTGACTTGGGAACCGATGGCAGGGCATGGCCGCGCGATGTGATCGTACTGAGCGGGTTCTTCACGGGCCTGTGGCTGGTCGCGGCGACGCTATTCCGTATGTCGGCGAAAGAAACATGAACGGCGAGCGGGAGGCAGAGCGCTTGAAACAGGCGTGCGAGCGGGCGGCAACGATCTTCGACCGCATCCACCGATCGCCGCGCATTCCGGATCGTTATGCCGCCCGCTCGACCGACCACCGCGCGGTCAGCAGATAGTTGAGGCTGGTGTCGTCCGACAGGTGAAAGCCCGCGCCGGGCGAGAAGGACAGGCCGCGCAGATCGGCGACGTCCAGCCCGGCGGCGGCGAGCAGCTTGGTCAATTCGCCGGGCGTGATGAACTTGTCATGGTCGTGCGTGCCCTTCGGGATCATGCCCAGCCCTTCGCCGACCGTAATCATCGCCAGCCGTGACAGCGGCGTGCGGTTGGGGGTTGAGAGGATCATGAGGCCGCCCGGGGCAAGGGCGGCAGCGAGACCGCGCACGAACGCGGCGGGATCGGTGACATGTTCGATGACCTCCATCGAGACGACCAGATCGAAGGTCCGGCCCGCCGCGACGCCCTCGAACTCGCCCGCCAGATATTTGATTTCCAGGCCGGAGGCACCGGCATGGGCCTGTGCCGCACCGATATTCTCGGGCGCGGCATCGACCCCGGTGACGCGCGCGCCCAGCCGGGCAAGCGGTTCGGTCAGCAAGCCCGCGCCACAGCCGACATCAACGGCAGCCTTGCCCGTCAGCGGCGTGAAACCGTGGGCGTCGCCATGCCAATGCGCATCCACTGCCTCCCGGATATAGCGTAGCCGCACCGGGTTCAGCCGGTGCAGCATCGCCGACGAGCCCTTGGGATTCCACCAGTCCGCCGCCAGCTTGCCGAAATGCTCAGCTTCACGCGGGTCAATGGTTGCTTTGCTTGTCATCGCCATCCCCCCCTCCTATCAGCGCCTCCGCAACGACCCAAGCATTTGGTTCAGGGGGCAGAAGACTCATGGCACGCATCGTGATGAAGTTCGGTGGCACGTCGATGGCGGGCATCGAGCGGATTCGCAACGTCGCCGCGCGCGTGAAGCGCGAATGGGAAGCAGGCAATCAGGTCGCCGTCGTCGTCTCCGCCATGTCGGGCGAAACCGACCGGCTGGTGGGGTTCTGCCGCGAGGCGAGCGCGCTTTACGATTTGCGAGAATATGACGTCGTCGTCTCCGCCGGTGAACAGGTGACCAGCGGGTTGCTCGCCATCGCCTTGCAGGCGATCGGTGTGCCCGCGCGATCATGGATGGGCTGGCAGCTGCCGGTCCACACCAACGGCGCGCACAGCTCGGCGCGGATCGAGGGCATCGACACCGACGCCCTCAACGCCAGCCTCGCCGACGGCCATGTCGCGGTGGTGCCGGGGTTTCAGGGTCTGACGGCGGAGAATCGCGTCACAACGTTGGGCCGGGGCGGATCGGACACATCGGCGGTGGCGGTGGCAGCCGCGATGAAGGCCGACCGCTGCGATATCTATACGGACGTGGACGGCGTTTACACGACCGACCCCCGGATCGTGCCGCGTGCGCGCAAACTGTCCAAGGTTACCTATGAAGAAATGCTGGAACTGGCGAGCGTGGGCGCGAAAGTGCTCCAGACGCGCTCGGTCGGGCTGGCGATGAAGGAGGGGGTGCGCGTGCGCGTGCTTTCTTCTTTCGAAGACACACATGACGATGACGGCCATCGCGGCACGCTGATCGTCGGCGAAGAGGAGATTGACGACGTGGAACGCCAGCTCATCACCGGTATCGCGCATGACAAAAACGAAGCGAAGGTGACGCTGACCAACGTCCCCGACCGTCCCGGTGCCGTCGGCCATATCTTCACGCCGCTGGCGGAGGCGGGGATCAACGTCGACATGATCATCCAGAATATCGCGCATGCGACCGGATCGACCGACGTCACGTTCACAGTGCCACGCGCCGAACTGACTCGCGCGCTCGACGTGCTGGAAAAGGCGAAGGCGCCGATCGGTTACGACGCGCTGATCCACGATCCCAAGGTCGCCAAGATCAGTGTCGTCGGCGTCGGCATGCGCAGCCACGCTGGTGTCGCCGCACAGATGTTCGAAACGCTGGGCGAACGCCGCATCAACATCCTCGCCATCACCACGTCCGAGATCAAGGTCAGCGTGCTGATCGAGGAGGATTATACCGAGCTGGCGGTGCGCGTGCTGCACACGGCCTATGGGCTGGACGCGCCGGAGGATGAGGCGGCGTAGGCAAGGCTTGCCTGACCCCGCCCGCCCCGGCTAGGTCCGCGCCATGAGCATTGGTGAAGAGCGGCTGCAACGCCGCATGGCGCGCGGCGTCGAGTTTCTGGGCAGCGAGACCGCGATCCTGTGCGGGGCGATGTCGTGGGTTAGCGAGCGTAATCTCGTCTCCGCGATTTCCAACGCGGGCGGATTCGGGCTGATCGCGTGCGGGGCGATGACGCCCGAGCTGCTGGATGCCGAGATTGCGGGCACGAAGGCGCTGACGGACAAGCCGTTCGGGGTGAACCTCATCACGATGCACCCGATGCTGTTCGACCTGATCGCGGTGTGCGCGAAGCATGATGTCACGCATATCGTGCTGGCCGGGGGGCTGCCGCCGACGGGTTCGCTGGATGCGATCAAGACGAACGGGGCCAAGCTGATCTGCTTTGCGCCTGCCTTGTCGCTGGCCAAGAAGCTGATCCGCTCGGGCGTCGATGCGCTGGTGGTCGAGGGAATGGAGGCCGGCGGCCATATCGGCCCGGTGTCGACCAGCGTGCTGGCGCAGGAGATCCTACCCGAGGTGGCCGAACAGGTGCCGGTGTTCGTTGCGGGCGGGATCGGGCGCGGCGAGGCGATTGCGGGCTATCTGGATATGGGCGCGGCCGGGGTGCAGCTGGGCACGCGCTTTGCCTGTGCGACCGAGAGCATCGCCCACCCCAATTTCAAGAAGGCGTTCTTCCGCGCCTCCGCGCGCGACGCCATTTCCAGCGTGCAGATCGACCCGCGTTTGCCGGTGATTCCGGTACGCGCGTTGAAGAACGCATCGTCGGAACTGTTCACCGCCAAGCAGCGCGAAGTTGCGGCATTGCTCGACGAGGGCAAGGTCGAGATGATGGAGGCGCAGCTGCAGATCGAGCATTACTGGGCAGGCGCGCTGCGCCGTGCGGTGATCGACGGCGATATCGACAACGGGTCGCTGATGGCGGGCCAGTCGGTCGGCATGGTGAAACAGGAAGAGCCGGTCGCCGAGATCATCGCGCAGCTGATGGCCGAGGCGGCGCACGCGCTGGAGAAGCGGGCGGCCTGACCGCAATGGCATATTGCGTGTCGGCGACCGTTGACCGTCCTGCGAATCCCCCTAAAAGCGGCGAAATCCCGAGAGGGGCGCTTAGCTCAGTTGGTAGAGCATCTCGTTTACACCGAGAGGGTCGGCGGTTCGAGCCCGTCAGCGCCCACCATGCGGGTTGGAGCTATATCAGCCCAAGCGGGCCTGCGAAGCGCGAATTTTTGCGCTCCGGTGCCCACGTACCGAAAGTACGCTGCGCTCCGGTGCTCAAAATTCATCCTTCTCGGCTCCACCTGGACTAATATCGCCCCAACCCGCCGCCTCAAAATGATTTAGTTGGCGCTTACGGTTGCCCTGCCGCCCGCGAGTTTCAGCGTGATATAGCTGTTGTCGCAAATGTTCACGCCGCTCCACACCTGGCTGGTGGTGTCTTCGAACGTCGCCTTGATATCGTAGCGACATTGCTTCGCCGCCTTGTCGAAGCGGACGGTGGTCTTTGCCTTCACCTTGATAACGGGTTCGCGCTTTTGCCCCTCATCGAGCAGTTGCGGCTTAAACTCGGTGCTGCCCGACGGTGCCAGTTCGATCGTCTTGATCGGCTTGCCCGCATCGTTGGTCAGCATGAAATCCCACTCTTCCGCCAAGGCGGGCGTCGCCGCGAGCGTGAGCACGATCAGGCCTGTTGTCATTCGCATGTGCATTCCTCCCCTAAAGGAATGATGCCAGCATGCGCCTGTGTGGGGCGGCGCGCAAGATAGGGGTTAGAGCTGACGAATGAGCTGCACCGCGCAGGCGATCCACGGCGGGTCGGTGACGATCTGTTGCCGCGCGCCGGGGCCGAGCGGGAGGATGTTGAGTCGCCCCCCTTCCCCTTCATGCGCGATCAGGCGGCCGAACAGGAAGCGACCGGCGGGACGCGGGATCAGCACGTCGCGGTTGAGCGCCGGCGCGAACGAACCCGGCGCGAGGCGGCGGCACCAGATGGCGTCGCCCGCGCGATAATCGCCGATGCCGCCGGATACGGTAATCGCTATCAGGTCGGGTTCTGCATGCGGGGGCGTGACGGTGGCGGTGCGCCGCGGTGCCTGTGCCCCCGAGGCGTCGAGCATCGCGGCAACGGGGATGTCGGGGCGGTCGGGCAGCTTGACGAGATCGGCGGCATCGACCCCAAGTGCTGCGGCAATACGGTTGAGCCAGCCGACCGAGACGGTACGCGTGCCGGTCTCAAGCCGCCCGATCGTCTGCGCGGTAGTGGGTGGATCGCAGCGTGTGGCGACATCTTCGAGGGTCAACCCCTTGGCACGGCGGACTTCGCGGATGGCGGTGATCATCTGGCGGCCTTGATAGAACCTATGTGGTTAAATCACTTTCCTACAAGCGTGACGATATGGCAAGGGTGATTCGTTGTTGCGGGAGAGGTGCATGCGCGAGCTGGTAGAACGGTCGATCGAGGACGGGCGCGTGGTTACGGGCGTGGCGGCACGCCGAGCCGGTCGGCGAGTTACGGTCAATCTGGCCGAATCGCCGCTGGGCTGGTTGCGGTCACGCGGGCTGGTCAATTCCCGCCAGTTTGAGGCGGGGGAGCGGTTGCGCGGCGATTACGAGATGGCTGCATTGGGGCCGCGCGTTACGATGAGCTGGGACGCGGCACCCACGGCACGACGCGGCGGGGTGCCGGGCGGAGGGCTGGACCCGACACTGTCGCAGATTTCCGCGAAGCGGCGGTTCGACGCGGCGGTCGCGGCGGCGGGGCCGGGGCTGTCTGACATTCTGTGGCGGGTAGTGTGCGCGGGCGAGGCCATGCCGGATGCGGAGAAGGCGCTGGGCTGGCCCGCGCGAGCCGGGCGGCTGGTGTTGACGCTGGCGCTGGATCGCCTGGCGGATCATTACGGATTGAAATGAAGCGCTAGTTCGTCATCAGCAGCACGTCCGTCTTAGCCGCACCGGGGTTGGATATGCGGGCGATGAGTTTGCCGGAGCCGGGGGCGATGCGGCAACTGAGCAGTGCGGCACGGCTGGTGTCGGCGCAGACTTGTCTCCCCTCCCCGTCGACGACGGCGAGCGTGACCGGGGCCGGGCCGATGCGACGGAGCGCGACCATGAGCGGCTCGCCGGGGCGGCGGGTAAGTGCGATCGCCCAGTTGCCGCCGCCGGGAACAGTCTGACGGATCGAGGTCGGGCCGTTACCGAGAACGCCGCGTGCGGCATCCGCGTCGGCGGCAGCAATCTCGTCGAGAAGCGCGGGGTTGCCCGCTGCCATCGCGCGCGCCTCTGCCCGCATTTCGGCACCGGTGACGGGACGGGGTTCCTCGGCACCTGCCGCCGGGCTGGCGACCAAGGCGAGGGCAGCGAGGAGACGCGCGATGGCCATCGCTCAGGCGGCGTCGGCGTTGTGGGCAATCGTCATCGGACCATTCCAGACCGGTTCGCCGATGCGAAAGCGCAAATTGGCAGGCTGGGTGGCGGTGAGACCGATGCCGTTGCCCCGATAGGCGACGACCCAACTATCGGCGACGTAGCAACCAGCGATCGGGCGGGTGTAGCCATATTGCACGGCGTTGATCTCGCTCAGCAATGCACGATCGCCATTGGCCAGCAGGCGTGCCTCGGCGAACAAGGCGGGCGGGGTTGCGGCACCGGGGGCGAAGGCTTCGCGCGGGAGTGTGGCGAGGAGGCGGGCCGCCTCGATCATTGCGACGGCATCGCGCGCGGCGCGGGCATAGCCGGCGAGTTCGGCGGCGAGGCCGAGGGTCTCGGCGGCGGCGAGCTCGGCAGGATCGGCGATGCGCACAGTGCGGGTCATTGGTCTCACTCCCTGTTGGTGTGAGGCCGAGATGCCTGATCGGGTCAGGTTGGTTCTACTGACGCTTTCGGTCGAGTTGCGAGGAAGCGGGTGTAGACCCAGCCGAGTGCAATGAGCGCAATACCTAGGCCGAGGAAGGAGACCACGCGGAGAAGTCCGTCAAGGGCCGAGGCATCGACGAGGAAAACCTTGATCGTGACGGCGGTGAGCAGACCGAGGCCGGCGAAACGCAGGTCGCGTGCGCCGCTGCGGATACCAAGCGCCAGCCAGCCGAGTGCGAGCAGCATGAAGGCGGCGGAATAGCCGTAAGTCTCTCCGGTCCCCAGCGGGCCTGTCAGGAGGGTGCCGTGCGCGGCCTGACGGATGCCGATGGCGACGGCGACGAGGGTGAAGGCCATGCCGAGATTGCGCCACGGACGGTCGATCGCAAAGGTCCAGCACCAGGCGGCGGCGAGCGCGGCGTGAAGGACGGCAGCGTTGAGGAGGGGAATACCGCCAACCTGCTGTGCGACCAGCGCAGGGTTGAGAAACATGAGGTCGAACCAGGCGAAGCGGACGAGCGCGAGGCCGAACAGATAGATGCCCGCCGTGCCGAGACCGGGGCGGCGCAGGAGCAGCCAGCCAGCGGCGAACAGCGCCTGGGTGATGAGTGCCCGCTCGACAAAGCCCCATGCGATGAAAGCGGGTTCATCGGCGATGGCGAACGGGAGCTTGGCGAGGTGATAGAGAAGGAGCAGGCCGATCACGATCGCGGCGATCAGCGCGGCGGGGCGGGCGCGGGCGAATTGACGGCGGTCGGCGAGCAGGATTGCAGTGGCGACGAGCGGCGGGAGGATATGACGGAAGGCTTCACCGAGATTGGGGAGCAGATTGTAGGTAAGGTGTTCGCCGCTGGCGGAGGTGGCAATGAGCTCGACATAGGTGCCGAGCGGCATGATGCCCGCGATGAGGGTTGCGGCGATGGCGAGCGTGGGGAGCTGGAACAGCGTGGCGTCTTTGGTCTCGCGCGCCCACCAGCCGAGCGCCAGCGCGATGGCGGTGAGCGGCAGGGCGAGCCAGTCGAACCCGGCGAGTTGGCCGAGCGCGGCGGCGGCAAGGATTGCGGCGGTGAGCGCGCCGCCGACGAGGCCGGGATCGCGGGTGTCAATCTGTGCGCGGCGGCGGAAGCTGACCCATAAGGCGAGGGCGGCAGCGATGAGTTCGAGCGTGGCCCATCGCCAGTCGGTGAGGCGGTTGGACACGAGGAGATTGGCCAGCATGACCGGCGCGGCGATGCCACCGAGCGCGACAATCGCCCAACTGCGAGCCCTATGAAGGAGCCATAGGCCGGGCGCGGCGAACAGGATGGCGGCGACGATCGTCGCGGTGAGTGTGATGCCGGGTTGCGACATGGTCAGGCCGATGGTGATGAGGACGAGCGTAAGGCCCAACGCCGCGAGCAGGCCGGGCAGGTAGCGGTCGTCGCGCCACGCCAGGATCAGCGCGGCGGCGGCGAGGGTCAAATATAGGCCCCAGCCGAGCGGGCTGAAGTCGAGCGCAGGGGCGAAGGCGAGCAGCTGGACGAGGCCGGCGACGAGCGGCGCGAGCCGGAGCCACGCGGATTCCACACCGGCGCGGGGGAGCGCGAGGCTGGCGGCTATGGCCAGAAGAACGGCGAATCCTGCCGGGGCGGCGAGATCGTTTCCGCCGAGCGCGAACAGCAGGAAGTTGATCCAGCCGAACCCGGCGACGGTGGCGGCGATGGCGAGCCAGGCCCAGCCGCGCTGTATTGCCAGACCGAATAATGCGCCGGTGAACAGTGCGAGATAGACCAGCAGTGGCGCGATCCCGGCGGCGTCATATCCGGCGACGAGCGGTGCGACGAAGCCGCCGACAAGCGCGAGGATGGCGGTGGGCGGGCCGTGGCGCAGCGCCAGGAACAGGCCGATCGCGGTGACGCCGAGCATCAGGATGAAGGCCGGAAGCGGCGCGATCAGATGGTAGAGCGCGGCCGCCATATATAATGTCCCGTAGGCACTGGCGATGCCTGCCCCGGCCAGTGCCTGGGCGATGCGCGGATCGTCGCTGGTGGCGGGGAGGCGGCGGGCGACCTCGCTGGCAGCGACCAGCGCGACGGCGAAGAGTGCGGCAAGCGTGGTGCGGACGGCGGGGCCGAGGAGGCCGGTTTCTATGGAGTATCTTACCAGGAAAAATCCCGCCGCGACGAGGGCGATGGCGCCGATCCAGACGGGCAGGCGTGCGCCGATAAGCGATTCGAGGCCGGGGCGAGCGGTGGGTTCAGCGACGAACGCCGACTCCGGTTCGGCTTCGACCGGTTCGGGCGGTGCAGGGGACGCAGTCCAGACCGTGGCCGTTTCGAGCGGGGCGGCTTCCGGTTCGGGTTCCACACGTGGTGCCGCTTCCGCGGCGATGAACTCGACCGGCGCGGGGCGGGTGCGTTCGAGCTGGTCGAGGCGGCGTGTCAGCTGCTTCAGCTTCTGAGCCTGTGCTGCGGCAACGACGCCGAGAACCACGAGGGCGAGAAACAGAATGCCGTCCATCGCCGACCTTGTTGCAGCTTGGGAAGGCGAGCGCCAGTACGGGTTTGCGGGGGCCCAGGCGAACTGCGGTTGCGTGCGACGATGGCGGGTCTAGATGCGGGGCATGGAGATCGCTTTCACCAAATGCCACGGGTCGGGGAATGATTTCGCGTTGGTCGACGCCCGCGCGCTGACGCTGTCGGATGCGGAGTGGTCGCGGATTGCGCGGACATTGTGCGACCGGTCCGGGCCGGTTGGCGCGGACGGGGTGTTGTTGCTGGTCGCGGGTGATGCCGCCCATGATTTCGGAATGCGCGTTATCAATGCCGACGGGTCGGAGCCGGAGACGTGCCTGAACGGCCTGCGGTGCGTGGCGCGGGCGGGGTTTGAGGCGCTGGGGCTGAGCGCGGCGCGGGTGAAGCTGAAGACGAGCAGTGCCGAGGTGGCGCTGGCGGATGAACTGAGCGCGGGCGTTTATACCGTGCGGACGACGGTGGGGCCGGTGTCGTTAGACCCGGTGGATGTGGGGCTGCGCGTGGCGGCACCGGTGATCGATTCGGGGGTGCCGGGATTGCCGAACGGACGGGCGTTCACCGGGGTGGCGATGCCGAACCCGCATTTGATCGCGTTCGCGGACAAAGTGGACGTGGCCGAGCTGGTCGCGCTGGGCGACTGGTGCGAGGCGCGGCCCGATTTGCTGGTGGATAGGGCGAATGTGAGTTTCGTCGAGGTGCGGGGACAGGATCTGTTCGTGCAGACCTATGAGCGCGGCGTCGGGCTGACCGAAGCTTGCGGCACGGCGATGGGGGCGTCGGCGCACGCGGCGGGGCTGACCGGGCGGGTGTCGTTTGGTGGCATGATGACGGTGTTCAATCCTGGCGGGCGCGTGCGGGTACGGGCCGAGGGGCCAAGCGGGGGCGATCGGGTGACGATCGAAGGCAATGCGACGTTCGAGTGGGAGGGCGTGGTTGAGATCGATCCGGCGACGGGGATTGCCGGAGCGGTTCGTGTGACGCGACGACGCGACGACGAGGTTGCAGCATGGGCGGGGGTGGTCGGTTAGAGCTTCGTCCCTATGGTTATCGACAGGCCCTCACCCTTCCGACGGCCTGTTGCTCCCCCCTCTCCCGCAAGCAGAAGAGAGTTTGGGGTAATGAATAACCAAATAGGAACATTTCGCTTGACATCGTCACGCTGATTGGGTACAAATCAGGAACGATGAAGAATTGCGAGTCGGGGCGGCGACGTGGCAAAGCCACGCCGTCGGACGGGTTCGGCATCACGCCGACCCGCCGGCCGCGCGGGCGGCGAGTCCATTTCGTGCTCACGCTCGGCATGGCCGCCTTGGCGGAAGAATTGCGAGTCGGGGCGGTGGCCCTGAACCGGGCCGGGGCGGAAACGCTTTCCGGCCCGATTGCTTTTGGGGGAGCGGCAATGGAGGACAGGATTACATCCGGCGATCGGCGACCCGTTCAAAAACGGGTTGCAGCGCGAGGTTGGACCAAGGCGAAACGCGTGCTGTTTCTGTCGGTGCTGGCCGACAGCTGCAACGTCAAGCGGGCGGCGGCGGCGGCGGGGATGACCGCGAACGGGGTCTATCAGCTGCGCCGGCGCGATCCTGCATTCGCCGATTTGTGGGCCGAAGCGCTGGAGGCGGGCTATGAACGGCTGGAGAATGCGCTGCTCGAACATGCATTGATCGGGGTCAACGCGATCAACATGGGCGACGTTCTGGATGCCGAACCGGTGGACGGCACAAAGATCGTGCCGGGCAGCGGGGTTAGCGCGCGGGCGCTGACACCCGCCACCGTTCAGCTGGCCATGTCATTGCTGAGCCGCCATCGGCAATCGGTGGATGGCCGGGCCATCGCGATCCGTGGCAAACGCGCGACCCCGGAAGAAACCGATGCGGCGTTGAACAAGCAGCTCGATGCGCTGGCGAGCAAACTGAACAAGGGCAAACCCGAAGACAATGCGCCCAAGGGTAATGCGTGAGCGAGGACGATACGCCACCGATCGAGCGGCTGGCGCAATTGTCGCCGGTGCGGCGTCAGGGGATTCTTGCGCGTTTGACTCGCCCGCAACAGATCGAGTTGCGCGAACGCTGGTACGCGTGGGCACATGATGGGCAGCGGGAACCGCCGGGCAACTGGCGAGTGTGGCTGATCCGCGCCGGACGCGGTTTTGGCAAGACGCGCGCTGGCAGCGAGTGGGTGAGCGAATGGGCGCGGCGCGACAAGAAGGCCCGGATCGCACTGATCGGGGCGACGGCGGACGATGTCGCCAAGGTGATGATCGAGGGGCCAAGCGGGCTGATCGCGGTGGCGCGGGCGGGCGAGGCGATCAGATGGCGGGCGAGCGTGGGCGAGGTGCGCTTTGCATCGGGTGCGAAGGGCTTTGTCTATTCGTCGGAGACGCCGGAGAAGTTGCGCGGGCCTGAACATGATGCGGCGTGGTGCGACGAGCTGGCCAAATGGCGGCGCGGCGATGCGACCTGGGATAACCTTATGATGGGCATGCGGATCGGCGAGCGACCGCGCATCGTGGTGACGACGACGCCGCGCCCGGTGAAGCTGATGAAGCGGGTGATGGCGTTGCCCGATTGCGTCGAGACACGGGGGCGGACGCGGGACAACCCGCATTTGCCCGCCAGTTTCGTGAGCGCGATGATTGGCGAATATGGCGCGACGTTACTGGGGCGGCAGGAGCTGGACGGCGAGCTGATCGAGGATGTCGCGGGCGCATTGTGGACGCGGGCGATGATCGAGCGCTGTCGGGGGGCGAAGCCGGTGGATGTCGTGCGCGTGGTGGTGGGGGTCGATCCGCCCGCCAGCGCCGGCGGCGATGCGTGCGGCATCGTGGCGGTGGCGCTGGACAGCGAGGGTGTGGCGCATGTGGTGGCGGATGCGAGCGTGGCGGGATTGTCGCCCGAGGGCTGGGCGCGGGCGGTGGCGCAGTGCGCGAAGGAAGTCGGGGCCGACCGGGTGATCGCGGAGAAGAATCAGGGCGGCGATATGGTCGAGAGCGTATTGCGGGCGGTGAATGCGACCATGTCGCTGACTTTGGTACATGCGTCGCGCGGCAAGGTGACACGGGCCGAGCCGGTGGCGGCGTTGTACGAGAAAGGCCGCGTGCGCCATGCGGGCGTGTTTCGTGAGCTGGAGGATGAGTTGTGCGGGCTGGTCGTCGGCGGTGCCTATGAGGGGCCGGGGCGGTCGCCGGATCGGGCGGATGCGCTGGTGTGGGCGGTGTGGGCGCTGATGCTGGGGCCGAAGGGCGAGGTTGGGGTGCGGGGGTTGTAGGGCGGCGTAAGCGGAATGGCAGGTTACGACCCAGTTGCGGACGTTCGGCTAATTATCAAGCTGATGCGACCTGTCCGTTCTGTGGTCGTGGCCGCAATGGCCGCAGATTTTACGCGGCCACGGCGTTGACCATGCGAAGAAACCTTTACGGGTTTGAAACAGAGATAACCCGCATTGAGGGCAACGAAACACAAACATCATCACCGCACCGTGGCTTAGCCAAAAGACACCGCCAGCGATAACTCCAGCTTCGCCAAAACGCGCCCAGAGTACCGATATCCATAAAGGGAATGTAACGAAAACAACCAGCGTCCAAGCAACAAACCACCAAGATTTCTTATATAGCGACATCAGCCCGTTATTGAATATTCTGTTAGGCGTAGCAACGGTCGTTCCCCACCCAAAGCAGCCGGACCCAAGCTGCACAGTCGCGGATTTTCTAGCCCCACCCGCCTTCGCGGGAGGGGTTGGGAGGGTCTTCTTCTGTCGTCAGGTTGCGGGCTGATTTGATGGGGGCTGGTTAGGACAGGCAAAAGAAGAAGGCCCTCACCCAACCCGCATCGGGTGAACAGCGCCCCGCGCTGTTCAGGTCATGCCGGGGGCATGACCGACCCGATGCGCCCGTGAAGAACGGGAGAGGGCTAAGAAGGCAACTTCCTCGAGATTTCGGGCGAAATGCGATTTAAGGGCCGTCAATGAGCGAGCAGAAAATTTGGGATGGCGCGGTCGTCCGCACATGGCTGGAGAGTCGGTTTGCGGCGTCGCGGACCGATCAGGATCGAGCGGATCGGCTGGGGCGGGCGCATGAAGACGACTATGACAAGGCGCTGGCCGAGGAGTTTGTGTGCCGGGCGGTGATGCGCGGCGATGTCGTCGGCGATCAGGCGCGGTTCGGGGAGAAGCTGAAGGGGCTGCTCGACCGGGACGAGTATGTCGCGGCGGGGGTGCATGACGAGCGGCGGTTCGAGCGTGAGGTGCGGGCGTATCTGCGCAAGGTCATCAAGATGACCAAGACGAACAGCGGGTTCGAGAAGCTGCTGCATCATCAGTGAGGTTCGCGTAGAGAGCGGCGATGACGCCACGTGAATTGATCGACATTGCCGAAGTCCCCGGGGGCGAGCCGCTGCGGCTGTTCCGGCGTGGGGGCGATTTCATGATCGTGCTGGATCGCAACGAGTTGATGTCGAGCCGGATGAGTGGGTCGGAAGAGGCTTTGGCAGTGATGACGCTGGAGCGGCTGGCAACGCCTGCTTCGGCGCGGGTGCTGATCGGTGGCTATGGCATGGGGTTTACGTTGCGCGCGGCGCTGGCGTTGATGGGGGCGGACGGACGCTGCGACGTGGCCGAGCTGGTGCCGAAGATCGTGGAGTGGGCGCGGGGCCCGATGGCGGAACTGGCGGCGGGGTGTCTGGACGATCCCCGCGTGACCGTGGTGATGGACGATGTCGGGGTGGTAATTGCGGACGCGCGGGCGAGTTATGATGCGATCCTGCTGGACGTGGATAATGGGCCGGACGGGCTGACGCGGCTGGAGAATGACCGGCTGTATACCGCGCGCGGGCTGGAAAAGGCGCGGCTGGCGTTGAAGCCGGGGGGCGTGCTGGCGGTGTGGTCGGCGGGGCCGGACGTGAAGTTCAAGCGGCGCATGGGCGATGCCGGGTTTGCGGTGGAAGAAGTGGCTGTGCGGGCTCGGTCGAACGGCAAGGGGCCGAAGCACGTGATCTGGTTTGGGACCAAGCGGTAGTTCGATTCTTTAGGCGCGCAGACGCGCGCACCCACCCCCCGCCCCTCCCTTGCAGGGAGGGGAGTTTGAGGGGGCATTAGGAGATCATCATGAACTGGTTCGGACGGAAGTCCGGGCGCGATGTTTCGCGTCCGGTGTTGGCGCGTGGGAGCGGTATGACCGCCCCGCTGGGCGAATGGCCGCAAAGCTACGAGGCGCAGGTGCGCGAGGGCTATGCGGGGAATCCGGTGGCGCAGCGCGCGGTGAAGATTGTCGCCGAGGGCGTGGCGAGTGCGCCGCTGGTGGCGTCCGATCCGGCATTGTTGGCGCTGGCGACGGCGCGGTCGCAGGGACAGATGCTGGTCGAGACGCTGGCGGCGCAGTTGTTGTTGCACGGCAATGCCTATGTGCAGCTGCTGGGCGATGGTGCGGGCGGTGTGGGCGAGCTGTTCGCGTTGCGGCCCGAACGGGTTTCGGTCGAGACCGATGCGGGCGGGTGGCCCCTCGCCTATCGTTATCGCATTGGCGGCAGCGTGACGCGGATCGCGGCGGAGGATGCGGCGGGCAGGCAGCAGGTGCTGCATCTGAAGGCGTTCAACCCGGTCGACGACCATTACGGGCTGGGGTGCCTGGGCGCGGCATCGGGGGCGGTGGCGATCCACAATGCGGCGACGCGGTGGAACAAGGCGCTGCTCGACAATGCGGCGCGGCCTTCTGGGGCTTTGGTCTATGATCCGGGTGACGGGTCGGCGCTGGCACCGGCGCAGTTCGACCGGTTGAAGAGCGAGATGGAGGCGGGGTTTGCGGGGGCCGCCAATGCCGGGCGGCCGATGTTGCTGGAGGGCGGGTTGAAGTGGCAGGCGATGAGCATGACGCCGGCCGACATGGATTTCGTCGGGCTGAAGGCGGCGGCGGCGCGGGAGATTGCGCTGGCGTTCGGGGTGCCGCCGATGCTGATCGGGCTGCCCGGCGACAACAGCTATGCCAATTACCGCGAGGCGAACAAGGCGGTGTGGCGGATGACCATATTGCCGCTGGCGGACAAGATCCTGACCGAGCTGGCGCAGGGGCTGCGCGGGTGGTTCGCCGATGCGTGGCTGCGCGTCGAGCTCGACAAAGTGCCGGCGATGGCGGAGGACCGCGAGCGGCTGTGGCGCAGCGTGAGCGGGGCGGATTTCCTGACGAGCGAGGAGAAGCGCGCGATGTTGGGGATCGGGCAGTGAACGGCGGTTTGCTCGCGCAGTTGATGGCGCAGGGAGCCGCCGAGGGTGCGGATGTGGCGACGCTGCGCGCGGTGGCCGAGGAGGCAGGGGAATTGGCGGCGAGCCGGGCGCTGGTGCGGCTGGGGCTGGATGATCCGCGCGCTGCGAAGGACATGGCGGAGTTGCGCGAACTGCTGGGGGCGTGGCGTGATGCGAAGCGGTCTGCGGTGAAGGCGGCAATCGGGTGGATCGTGCGGATGGGCCTTGCGCTGGTGATGATCGGGGTGGCGGTGAAATTGGGGTTCTGGGGGCTGGGTCGATGATCCGGTTCGCTGGCTATGCCGCCGTGTTCGATGCGCCGGATCGCGGGGGCGATGTCATTCGAGCGGGGGCGTTCGGGGCGCGGGTGCGGCGGGTGCCGTTGCTGTGGCAGCATCGTGGGCTACCGGTCGGGGTCATCGAGGCGATTGGCGAGGATGCGCGGGGACTGCGGGTGACCGGGCGGGTCGATGCGCCGGAACTGGCGGCGCTGGTGGCGAAAGGGGCGGTTGCGGGGCTGAGTTTCGGATATCGCACGGTGACGGCGCGGCATGGGCGGTGGCGCGAGTTGCGGCGGGTGGAGCTGTGCGAAGTCAGTCTGGTGGCGCGACCGATGCAAAAGCTCGCGCGGGTGCATGCGGTCGAGGCTTTGAACGGCGATGTGCAGCCGGGTCACGACACCATATAGCTAAAGAAGCGAAACAGCGAGAAGCGCGTGCCACTGTAAACGCTGAGATAGAGGCAGATGAGCGCGACGAGGCTGGCAGCGATGGCAATGCGGTGACGCAGGAATATCGCTGCAGTCATCAGGCTGAACCCGGTCAGGTTGACCAGCAGATAGGCGGGCAACCCGTTGGAAGGAACCTTCGGAGATTCGTGGACGAGGATGAGCAGGTTCACGGCAAAAAGCAGACCCAGCACGATGCGGCGGTTGCGATAGAAATAATCGTCGAGATCGGGCCATTCCTCGATATCGCGTGGCACGACCAGCACGCTGGCGGCGAAGGTGGCAACGCCGATCAGCGTGGGTACCGCCAGCCCCATCATCGAAATTTCGACTGACTTGAGACTCATCCACGCGTCGATGAACAACGCCATCAATTGCAGGAACACGAGTGCCCCGAGCAGCGGGGTCAGCAGACCCAGCCGGGGACGCTGGCGGTGGCGCAGCAGGTTCATGAAGCCGAGCAGCAGCTCTGCCACGGCAAGGCCGACGAGCAGACTGTAGAAGGTCATGAAGAATTCGAACTGGCTCATCGCGTTACCTCCGGCAGGCCAGCGAAGATCGGCATGCCGAGATCGCTGTACAGCCATGCGAGGATCAGCATCAGGGCCGCAAGCGCGGCGGCGACGATGCGGCGAGGTCTGGCGAACAGCGCTACAACCGTCAGTCCGATGAGCGCGGCGTTGACGACGAGATAGGGAATGAACCGATCCCAGAGCTGTCGTTCAATCAGGATGCCGACGAAAGGCGCTTCGTAGATGTAGATCAGCACATCCACGACCAGGATCAGTCCAAGGCTCCAGCGCCGGTTGGCGAAGAAATACTCGTCAAGGTCAGTCCATTCGTCGGGCTGGCGGGGCACGACGATAATCGCAACGAAGAACATGAGGACGCCGATCGCAGTGGGCAGTGCGAGCGAATCCATCGTGATGCGGACGTCCTGAAGCCGTCCCCAGGCGTCCATGAAGGTCGACATCAGCATGATGAAGACGAGCAAGCCAAGCAATGGCGTGAGCAGGCCAAGCTTCGGCCGCGCGCGATGGCGCAGGATGTTGCCGAAGCCGAGCAGCAGTTCCGCCACGGCAAGGCCGAGCAGCAGACCGTAAAAGGTCATGAAGAATTCGAACTGGGTCATCCGGCGGGGCTTCCTGCGATGGTCCAGCCGCCCGCGAGCATCGCCTGCACGCCATAGATATAGGCGAAGAACCCGAGCAGGACCGCGAGTGCGGCGATACTGACCGCGACGCGGCGGCTGACCATCAGGACGATATAGGTCGCAAAGAGCAGCAGGTTGCGCAAGATATAGCCGATCAAACCGGGATTCCCCTCGGCAGCGGCCTTTTGAACGAACGGGATTTCGGTGATGAAATGGCCGAGATTGGCGGCGATGAGTAGGCCGACGATCCAGTAGCGGCGTGCGAGGAAATAGTCGGTGAGCGACGGCCAGTCCTCAAGATGCCGCGGGAACGCAATCACTGCGGCGATGAAATAGAAGATGCCGATAAGCGCGGGCAGGCCGAATTCGACCAGGTTGATGTTGATGCCCTGGAGCTTGACCCAGGTGTCGATAAAGGTGGCGCTGATCTCGACCAGGATGAGCAGCGCGACGAGCGGGAGCAGGACGCCCCATTTGGGCTGGGCGCGTTCACGCAGCAGATTGGCGAATCCGCCGAGCAGTTCAGCCACGGCAAGACCGAGCAACAGGCCGTAAAAGGCCATGAAGAATTCGAACTGGCTCATGGCCGCTCCCCCTGAGGGCGCAGCTTAAGGACGGATTTTGTTTGAGCAACAGTGGCTTCGCCGATGGCGGGGCCTTTTTTTGTTTTGCAAGCGGAGGAAATGGAATGGAAATCAAGGCGGATGCACTCGAACAATCGTTCGAGGGACTAGAGACTGCTGGCGTGCCGGCGGCGCGACCGATGCTGGCGGGCGCGCGGGCGCCGAATGGTGCGGCGTTCGAGGGGTTCCTGCGGGCAGGCACCGGGTCGCTGGAGATGAAGGCGATGTCGGGGGCGTCCGACGGCGCGGGGGGCTACGCCATCCCGCGTGAGATCGATGCGCTGGTCGATGCGACTTTGGCGAGCATTTCGCCCATTCGCGCGATCGCCAATGTGGTGACGGTGGGTTCGGCCGGGTATCGCAAGCTGGTGGCGTCGGGTGGCACGCCGTCGGGTTGGGCGGCGGAGACCGGCGCGCGGGCCGAGACCGCGACGGCGGTGTTCAACGAGATCGCGCCGCCGATGGGCGATCTGTTCGCCAACCCCGCCGCGAGCCAGACGATGCTGGACGATGCGGCATTCGACGTCGAGGCGTGGCTGGCCGACGAGATCGCCCGTGAGTTCGCCCGTGCGGAAGGGGCTGCTTATGTGAGCGGCAACGGGACCAACAAGCCCAAGGGCTTTCTGGCCTATTCCACCGCCGCGACGCCGGACACGAGCCGCGCGTTCGGGACATTGCAGCATGTCGCTAGCGGCACTTCGGGGGCGTTTTCGGCCAACCCGGAAGAGAGACTGATCGACCTGGTTCAGGCATTGCGGCCGCCATACCGGCAGGGCGCGGTGTTCGTGATGAATTCGTCGACGCTGGCGCGAATTCGCAAGTTCAAGACGAGCGATGGCGCGTTCCTGTGGGTGCCGGGCATCGCGGCGGGGCAGCCGGCGACGTTGCTGGGCTATCCGGTGGTCGAGGCCGAGGACATGCCGGATATCGCGGCGAACTCGCTGTCGGTGGCGTTCGGCAATTTCAAGGCGGGGTATCTGATCGCCGAGCGCGGCGAGACGCAGGTGCTGCGCGATCCGTACAGCAACAAGCCGTTCGTCCACTTTTACGCAACCAAGCGCGTGGGCGGGGCGGTGACGAACAGCGAGGCGATCAAGCTGCTGAAGTTCAGCGTAAGCTGAGCCTGCTCGACACGCATGATTATCGGGAGGGGCATCGTGCGAGCGGTGCCCCTTCTTCGTTTTCGGGGAGGATTTATGAGCGACCAATTCCAGAATCATGCCGATCAGGTATCGGCACCGGCGACGCGGGCGGTGGCGGTGGTGCCGCATGACAGCAATGCGCTGAGCGATATTCCCAAGGCGCTGTTTGTGGGCACGGGCGGCAACATCACGATGCGCGGGGTGAACGGCACCGCTGATTCGCTGTGGAAGAATGTGCCCGCCGGAACGGTGCTGCCGTTTCGTGCGCGCTATGTCCGGGCGACCGGAACGACGGCGGCCGATATGCTGGCGCTGTACTGATGGGCGTGATCGGGCTGGAGCTGCGCCAGCGGCGCGGGGTCGCCGGATTCGACTTTTCGACTGGTACGTTGCCGCCGGGGGCGAGTTTCGCGCGTGCATCCTTGGCCACGCGCTGGTCGAGCGCCGGGGTGCTGGCGAGCGAGGCGGCGGATGTCGCGCGGTTCGATTATCATCCGCTGACGCTGGCCCCGCGCGGCCTATTGATCGAGGCGGCACAGACCAATGCATTGTTGCGGTCGGGCGAACTGGCCGTGTCGCCGTGGAGTGCGCCGGGAGCGACACTCACCGGCGGGCAGCCTGCGCCCGATGGCGGCACGGGCGCGACGCTGGCCAATGATGGCGGGGCGAGTTTCGGGCAGCTGACGCAGAGCATTGCCGCGACCAGCGGGACGATCTGTCTGTCCGCCTATGTCCGCAAGGATGCGGTGGGCAAGGCGAGCCGGTTCATGGTGTTGCGGCTGGGGACCAATATCGACCTGGGGCTGGATACCGCGACCGGCGAGGTGGTGGATATCCGGGGCACGGCGGCGGGCGTCGGAATCGAGGATTGCGGCGCATGGTGGCGGCCGTGGATCGCGACCTCGACGAGCGTGAGCGGCACGGTGCTGTATCCGGCCTGGGGCGCGGGCGCGATGGTGCTGGCGAGTTCGGGCGCGGCGGTGACGGGGAGCGTGACGCTGTTCGGCGTGCAGCTGGAAGCGCGATCGACGCCGTCGAGCTATGTGCCGAGCGGGGCGGCTGCGGGAACGCGAGCCGCCGACGTGCTGACGCTGAACTGGGCGATGCATGGCGTGCCCGATGGCAGCGTGACAGTGCGATATGGGTTCGATGACGGCAGCACGCAGGATGTGGTGATGAGTGTTGCGGGCGGGGTGGCGGTGGTGCCGGACACGCTGAACCGGCGGCGCATCTTGAGTGTGCGGTTGGCCTGACTTCTCAGATAAATCGGGAGAAATGAGATGGACGCTGGCTTTCCGGCGGACGTGGTCGCGGCTGCGCGCGATGCGGTGAAGACGCATTTGCGCAGCGTGGGCGATGGCGAGGATGCGCTGATTTCGCAACATGCGGTGAGTGCGCTGGCATTGTGCGAGGCGTTTACCGGGCAGGCGACGATCGTGCGGACGCATGTTGCGATCGTGTCCGCCGGGAGCGGCTGGCGGCGGCTGGCGATGGCACCGGTGGTGGCGATCACGACCGTGGAGGGGCTGCCCGCCGAGGGAGCTTCGTTCGCCTTCGCGGCGGATGCCTATGCCGTTGATATCGATGCCAATGGCGAGGGGTGGGTTCGCGTGCTGTCGCCGGGTGCGGCGGGGCGGGCGCGGGTGACCTATCAGGCGGGGCTGGCGGCGGATTGGGCGGGGCTGCCCGCGCCGATCGCGCAGGGCGTCGTGTTGCTGGCGGCGCATCTGTTTGCCGGGGCGACGAGCGAGCCGCCGGCGGCGGTGACGGCGCTGTGGCGACCGTGGCGGCGGGTGCGGCTGAGTGCGGAGCGGGCGGCGTGAGCGGCTCGGCTTGGGCAAAGCGGATGGGCGAGCGGGCGGCGGCAAGGGTGCGTGCGCGGGTTGCTGTGGCGCTGCGGGAACGGTTCGGTGACGCCGTGCGCGAGGATGCTGACGGTGTAGTGATCGAGGCGCGCGGGGTTGCGCGGCGGTGGCTGAGCGATCCGGCGCTGCGCTGGATCGCGGGGCTGATTCGATGAGCGCCCGCGAAATGTTGCAGGCGGGGGTCTGCGCTGCGCTGAGCGAGGCGCTGGACGGGGTCGCCGTGTTCGACGCACCGCCATTGCGCGGGCCGATGCCGCATGCGGTGGTCGAGGAGCCGCTGCTGATCGACTGGTCGACCAAGGATATTGCCGGACGTGAGGGGCGGGTCGCGGTGCAGCTGTTCGATGCGGGCGAACGGCCGGTGCGGCTGCGCGCGCTGGTCGGGCTGGCCGAGGATGCGGTCGAGGGAATCGAGCCTGTTTTGGGCGAAGGGTGGCGGATCGTGACGATCGGGCTGGTGCGCAGCCGGATCGTGCGGGCACGTGATTCCGGTTGGATGGCGATGAGCGAGTTTCGGGTGCGGATGTTGCGGGAGAATTAGGTCCTGACCCGCGGGGTTCCGCCATCTGCGCGGCGGCCCCTCCACCAGCTTCGCTGGTCCCCCTCCCCGTGCCGGGGAGGATTTAGAAGAAGGAGAAGTCAAATGGCGGCGGAAAAGGGAAGCGCGTTTCTGTTGAAGGTTGGGAACGGAGCGACGCCGGTGGTCTATGCCACCGTGGCGGGGCTGCGCACGACGCAGTTGAGCGTCAATGGCGAGGCGGTGGCGATCACGTCGAAGGATTCGGGCGGGTGGCGCGAGTTGCTGTCGGGAGCCGGGGTGCGGTCGGTCAGCGTTTCGGGCGCGGGGGTGTTCACAGGCTCGGCGGCGGAGGTCCGGGTCAAGGGCAATGCGCTGTCGGGCGTGTTGGACGATTACCGGCTGAGCTTCGAGAGTGGCGAGACGATGACCGGGCGGTTTCTGGTCACGCGGTTGGACTATGCCGGGGATTTCAATGGGGAGCGGTCTTATACGTTGTCGCTGGAGAGCAGCGGCGTGGTGGTTTCGGCGTGAGTGGGGGGATCGGTGAGACATCGACCCACCCCCGGCCCCTCCCTTTCAGGGAGGGGAGCGCAAATGGCGTGCGGGGGGAGGCTTCGCTTCGCGTGGGCGGCGTGGCGCTGGTGTTGCGGCCTTCGTTCGCGGCTTTGGTGTCGGCGGAGGAGGAATTGGGGCCGTTATTTGCGCTGGTCGAACGGGCGGCGGACGGGCGGCTGGGGCTGGGTGAGATGGTCGGGCTATTCTGGCATTGCCTGCGCGACGTGCCCGAGGGACTGACGCGCCAGGCGTTTGGCGAGGGGGTTGCGGCGGGGGGACTCGCGGCGGCAACACCTGCGCTGAAGGTGCTGCTCGGGCAGATTCTGGCGGGTCGATGAGTTGCTTCGCGGAGGCCGCCACGCGGCTCGCGGGGCAGGCGGGGGTGGTGTTCGGGTGGATGCCGGACGTGTTCTGGGCCGCGACGCCGGCGGAATTGCTGGCTTTGGTGACGGTGCTGGCGGGCGACGAGGTTGCGCCGCCGGATGCGGCGACGCTGGCGCGGATGAGGGAGGCGTTTCCGGATGGATGAGGAAATCGAGCGGCTGGTGGTCAGCGTGCGGGCGGACACGCAGGGATTTGCGCGCGACGTGGCGGAGATGCGCGGGAATATCGACGGGCCGTTGCAGGCTGGTGCGGATCGCGCGGGGCGCGCGGTCGAGAGTGCGCTGTTGCGCGCGGTGCGGACCGGCAAGCTGGGGTTCGAGGATCTGAAGCGGGTGGCGTCGCAGGTGCTGGCGGAGATTGCCGCCGAAGCGGTGCGGGGTGGGCTGGCTTCGATCTTTGGCGGTGGTGCTGGCGGCGGGATCGGCGGGTTGCTTGGGGGACTGTTGGGGCTGCCGGGGCGGGCGACGGGCGGACCGGTGTCGTCGGGACGGGCCTATGTCGTGGGTGAGCGCGGGCCGGAGCTGTTCGTGCCGACCGCGAGCGGGCGGGTGGATGTGCCGTCGGCTGGCGGCGGGCGCGATGTGCGGGTGGCGATTACGATCAACGCGACCGGTGGCGAAAGCGCGGGGGCGTTGCGGCAATCGAGTCGGCAGGTGGCGCGGGCGGTGAAGGCGGCGTTGAGCGGCTTGGATTAGGCGTTAGCAAACCAGGGAATTGCAGCCTTCGCACCGTCAACGGCGGCACTGAGGGATTCGTAAAGGATGGTTCGCCAATGCTCCATGCAGGGTCGACGGGCGCGTCGAACACGACCCAACAATCTTCCGAGAAACGAAACAGACCTTGGTCGTTCATGTCGAAAACGACACGGCGCAAACCGTCGGGGCGTACTCTGGAGGCCTGATCAATCGGGTTCATATTCCGAATTTGCAGCAGTTTTGAGGGGGTAGGCAATGGCTTATTGGCTGGCGTCCGAACGAACAGTGCAGGTGGAGGGCGTGATCTCGCGCTTTGACCCCGCATATTGGACGGTGAATTTTCCGCGGCCGATGATGGCTTCGGTCGTGACCACCGCGCCCGACGCATTGCGAGTGGATGCGGTGTTTTACCGGCAGGATGATCTGGCGGGGCTGATCTGGGAAAGTGAGGATCGGCATGACCATCCGTTGCTGGCGTATGAGACGTCACGGGATTTTCGCGGGTGTCGGTTGGCGTTTCGGTGGCGGTCGGCGGGAGTGCTGGCGCTGGATGCCGTCAACGGCCCGGTGCTGACGATCGAGGGGCGAGACGCGGCGGGCGAGCCGCGCGCCTGGTATGTGCGACTGTGGAATTATGCGGTGGGCACACCGGAGGATTGCGTCGTCAGCCTTGATTTCGCGAGCGTTGACGGTGGCTTCATGCTGCCGGGTGAGGCCGATCCGGTATGGGCGGGCGATGTCGACCGGATGTTCGTGAGCCTGGTGCCGGAGGGGTTTACCGGGGACGATGCGGCGCTGAGCGTGCCGGTCGAGGGCTGGGTCGAGCTGAGCGAGATCGCGGTGTCGGGGCCGGGCGCGGTGCTGAGCATTGGCGATGTGGTGGTGCCGGAGCATGGGCTGTCGATCTGCTCGGGCTATGACGACAGCTATCATGTAACGCCCGAGCGGTTGCTGCGGAATGCGCTGCAGCTGGGGTATCGCGGGGACATCGTCCATTATGTGGGGATGAGCCATTATTTCCGGCTGGAGGCGGCTTCGGGGGGCCATTATGCCAGCCTGACGGGCGGGGCGCTGAACGCACCGTGCGCGGCGTGGCATGCGGATTTTGCGGCGCGGGCGAAGGCGCTGGGCTATGGCGTGATCTGGTCGCTGTCATATGAATTGCTGGATCAGCATACCTGGAATGACTGGAAGCAGCGGGCGTTTGACGGGTCGCCCGCGCAGACCGGATGGGTGCCGCCATCGGCGTTGCTGTCGCCCGCGCATGGCGGGGCGATGGGCTATTTGCAGGCTGTGGCACGGGCGTTCGTGTGGATCGCACAAGGTGCCGGGGTGGCGGTGAAGTTTCAGGTGGGCGAGCCGTGGTGGTGGGTTATGGCCGACGGGCGGCTGTGCATCCATGACGATGCGGCGAAGGCGGCTTTGGGCGATCCGGGCGAGCAGAATGTGCGGCACGATCCCGATACTGCGGTGCTGGATGCGGCGGGGGCGTTGCTGGCGGCTTCGACGGCGGCTTTGGGGGATGCGGTGCGCGAGGAAGCGGCGGGGGCGACGTTGTTGCTGCTCGCCTATCTGCCGACCGTGCTGGACCGGGAAGCGCCGGAAGCGATGCGGGCGAATTTGCCGGTGGGTTGGGCGTGGCCCGCCTTCGATGTGTTGCAGCTGGAGGATTATGACTGGGCGGCGGCGGGCAATGCCGTGGCGAGCGCTCGCGGGGTGGCGCTGGCGGAGGCGCGGCTGGGCTATCCGGTGGACAAGCAGCATTATTTCAGCGGCTTCGTGCTGAACGCTGAGGACGCCGCACAATGGCGCGGGATATCCGATGCGGCGGATGCGGCGCGGCGGCGGGGGGTGGCGGCGACGTTTGTCTGGGCATTGCCGCAGGTGATCCGGGAGGGATTCGTGACATTCGATCAGGAGGATGATGTGCAGGCATTTGACGATGTGCTGTTCCCGATCGCGCTGGGGCGCGAGGCGGAGGTGGCACCCGAGGTTTCGACCGCGATCCTGACCAGCGCGGGCGGGCATGAGGCGCGCAATGCCGCCTGGGCGGAGGCGCGGACGCGCTACGATGTCGGGCCGGGGGTGCGCAGCGAGGCGGATATCCGGGAGTTACTGGCGTTTTACCGGGCGCGAATGGGACCGGCGCGGGCGTTCCGGCTGCGCGATCCGTTCGACGATTGCTCGAACGACGAGGGCGATCCGGGGGCGCTCGATCAGATGGTCGGCGAAGGGGATGGCGAGGTCCAGTCGTTTCCACTGGTGAAGCATTATGGCGAGGTGGCGCGGCGGATATTCCGGCCGGTTGCCGGGAGCGTGCGGGTCGCGGTAGATGGCGTCGAGACGGCGGCGTTCGAGCTGGACGGCGGTGCTGTGGTGCTGGACGATCCGCCGGAAGAGGGCGCGGTGGTGACCGCCGGGTATCGGTTCGATGTCACCGTGCGGTTCGCCGAGGATTCGCTGAGCGTGAACCGGGCGACGTTTATGGCTGGGGCGGCGCCGAGTGTGCCGTTGGTGGAGGTGCGAGAGGGTTAGGGTATCGGCCCTTTGAATGGGAGTTGATTGCCGATTGTGCGGCTGCCCTCGTCACAATGACCTTCTTTACCGCAGCTATATTCGCGTTCGATAAGCGTCCGGAGGTCTTCCAGCTTTGTGCAGGATGCACCCATTTCCGCTTCGAACCGAACAGGCGGTTGCGGCGAAAGGCCCGACGCGGTGCGCAGGTATTTTGTGATGACTTCAAGTGAGGTCGGACGCCCCATCCAGTAAGTTTTATCGTTCCGATCAAGCGATACGACGACAGATGCCGCGATAAGCCCGTGGGGATGAGGCTCGCCCCAAGAGACGCGGGGCGGCGTGCAAGCGTATTCCGGTTCTGCGGGCGCGCAGCTTATGGCGAGTGTGCTTAGCAGCAAGGCGGAACAGAGGCTGCGTCTCATAGCGCTTCGTAACTGCGTTAGGTTGACGGGACAATTGCAGCGTTTCGCTCGCGGCCCGCCGCCTCCACCGTCCTGCGGACGTCCCCGCTCCCCGTGCCGGGGAGGATTCTCTGGAGACATTTATGACCTGGCTACAGGAACCCCTTGCCACGATTGCGCTGTGCTGGCGGATCGAGCGGCGGGATGGGGTGGCGATTGGTTTGACGGCGCATGACCGGGATTTGAGCGTCGATGGCTTTGTCTATCGCGCGGCGCCGGGGATGACGCCGTCCGCGGTCAAGCGCAGCGCGGGGTTCGATGCGGACAGCATGGATGTAACCGGGGCGCTGACCGGGGCGGCGATAGCGGAACGCGATCTGCTCGCGGGGCGCTGGGACGGAGCGCGGGTGGTGGTGTTTGCGGTGGACTGGACCGAGCCCGGTGAGACGGTGGCGCTGGGCGAGGGTACGATCGGGGCGGTCGAGACGAAGGATGGCGTGCTGACGGCGGAGTTGCGCGGGGTGGCGGCGGCGCTGGAGGGGCCGGTGGTCGAGGCGACGTCGCCGGAATGTCGGGCGGAGCTGGGCGACAAACGGTGCCGCGTGGCGATGGCGGGGCGGCGGCGCTTTGCCCGCGTGGTTTCGGCGGCGGGGGCGGTGCTGACGCTGGATGCGATGCCGGGCGACTGTGCGGGCGGGCGGGTACGCTGGTTTACGGGCGGTAATTCGGGGCTGGAGGATGCGGTTGGTGCGTCGAGCGGCGCGACGGTGACGTTGCGGCGGGTGCCTCGGTTCGATGCTGTCGGCGCGATGGTCGAGGTCAGCGAGGGGTGCGACAAGTCGATCGCAACTTGCGCGGGACGGTTCGGGAATGCGGCGAATTTTCGCGGGGAACCGTATCTGCCGGGGATCGATTTGCTGACGCGCTATCCCGGCGCATGAGGTCGCTGGAAGTGGCGCGGGCAGCGCTGGGCGCGCGGTTTCGGTTGCACGGGCGGACGGTCGAGAACGGACTGGATTGTATCGGGCTGGCGGGGCTGGCTTTTGGGGCGAAGGTGCCGCGCGGCTATTCGCTGCGATCGGGGGATGAGCGGGCGATACTGGCGGGCGTGGCGGATGCCGGGCTGGTACCGGTGAGCGACCGGCGAGCTGGCGACCTCATTCTGTTTCGGGCGGGGCCGGGGCAGCTGCATCTGGGCATTCAGAGCGAGGGCGGCGTGATTCATGCGGATGCGTCGCTCAGGCGCGTGGTCGAGCGGCCGGGGGTGGCACCGTGGCCGGAAATCGCGCGCTGGCGGACTCTGGGGCGGGAGAGATAAGATGGCGACACTGATTCTGACGACGATCGGCGGCGCGATTGGCGGGCCGATCGGGGCGATGCTGGGCGGGATTATCGGGCAGAGCGTGGACCGCGAATTGCTGTTCAAACCCAAGGGGCGCGAGGGGCCGCGACTGACTGAACTGGCGCTGCAAACGTCGAGTTACGGGACGCCGATCCCAAAATTGTTCGGGACGTTACGCGTGGCGGGATCGGTGATCTGGGCAACCGACCTGATCGAACATCGCCACCGTGAGGGTGGCAAGGGGCGGCCGACCGTGACCAGTTACAGCTATACCGCGTCGTTCGCGGTGGCGCTGTCGGCGCGACCGATCCTGTCGGTGGGGCGGATCTGGGCGGACGGGAAATTGTTGCGCGGGGCGGCGGGGGACTGGAAGGCCAATACCGGCTTTCGGCTGCACCTGGGCGGTGAGGATCAGGCGGCGGACCCGTTGATCGCGTCGGCAGAAGGGACGGGATCCGCACCGGCGCACCGCGGCATGGCCTATGCCGTGTTCGAGAATCTGGAGCTGGCCGATTTCGGCAATCGCATCCCGTCGCTGACGTTCGAGGTGACGGCGGATACAGGGGCGGTGAGTGCGGGAGCGATCGTCGCCTCGGTATCCGGCGGCGCGGTGGCGGGCGGCGAGGCGGTGACGGCGATCGGGGGCTTTTCGGCCTATGGCGGGTCGCAGCGCGGGGTGATTGAACCGCTGGTGCAGGCGACCGGTGCGTGGCCACAGACGAACGGAAGCGAGCTGGTACTCGCCGCCGGTGGCGGTGAGGTCGTCACCGTCACGGATAACGGGATGCGGGGTGCTGGCACGGGCAATCGCGCCATCGCCGCCGCCGACCGCGCGCCACGCCGCGTGACGCTGAGCCATTATGATCCCGCGCGCGATTATCAGGCGGGGCTGCAATCCGCCGTCCGGCCGGGGGCGGGGCATCGTGAGGCGGCGATCGAGCTGCCTGCGGTCCTGTCCGCAAGCGAGGCGAAGCAACTGGCCGAGGCAGCGCTGGCGCGGGCGGATGTCGAGCGCGAGCGGCGGACGGTGACGACCGGCTGGGACGCGCTGACGATTCCACCGGGCGGGCGGGTCGAGATCGCGGGCGAGCCGGGGCAGTGGCGCGTGGCGAGCTGGAGCCTTGAGGCGATGGCGGTGACGCTGGAGCTGATCCGGATAGCGCCCGCAGCACTCCCCGCCAGCGCGTCGCCGGGGCGGGTGCTGGGTGCGCCGGACGATGTGCAGGGCGAGACGATCGTGCATGCGTTCGAGCTGCCGCATCTGGGCGAGGGACTGCTCGCCTCGCCACGGCTGATGATTGCGGCGTGCGGGACCGAGCCGGCATGGCGGCGCGCGGCGCTGGCGCTGAGCGTCGATGGCGGCGTCCGCTGGGAATCCGCCGGCGTGACCGCTGCACCGGCGGTGATCGGGGTGGTTGAGACGCCGGGGGGCGCGGCGGACGCGGCGATCGAGGACCGGAACGGCGGACTGGTGGTCGAGCTGGCGCATGACGGGATGGTGCTGAGCGATGCCGATGATGTTGGACTGGATGCAGGGCTGAACCTGGCGCTGGTCGGCGACGAGCTGTTGCAGTTCGGCGAGGCCGAATCGCTGGGCGACAATCGCTGGCGGCTGACGCGATTGTGGCGCGGGCGGCGCGGGACCGAAGCGGCGATTGGCGAAGCTGTGGCCGGGGACCGTTTCGTGCTGATCGACGCAGCGACGCTGGCGGTACGGGATGCGGTGGGCAGCGTCGGCGCGACGGTGTCGGTGCTGGCAACCGGGGTGGGCGATCCCGATGGGGTGGAGGCCGATGCGCCGTTGACCGGCGCGTCGGTGGTGCCGCCCTGCCCCGTCAATTTGCGGGCCGAGATGCAGGCGGATGGCGCGGCGCTGCTGCGCTGGACGCGACGCAGCCGCGCCGGGTGGCGCTGGATCGACGGGGTGGATGCGCCGCTGGCCGAAGAAGCCGAACGCTATCAGCTGCGAATCACACCCGGCACGATGCCCGAACAGACCGCGACGACGGAAACGCCCGAGCTGTTGCTGGGGCCGGAAATCGTGGCGGCGGGACCGGTAGTCATCGAAGTGCGTCAGGCGGGCGACCACGGCCTGTCTGCGCCCGCGCGGCTGGTTCTTTCAACGATCGAGGAGTGATTGCCATGAGCGTGAGTGCGCGATTCGGATTTCCCCTGCTTTCTGCGGGACAGGCGCAGAAGGAAGTGTCGCATAATGAGGCACTGACACTGATCGATACGCTGGTGCAGTCATGCGTCGAATCGATCGGCAACAATGTGCCGCCGGCCGATCCGGTGCCCGGACAAAGCTGGATCGTGGGGACCTCGCCCGAGGATGAGTGGGACGGCGAAGCCGATTCGCTGGCGTTGTGGACGTCGGGCGGGTGGCGGTTTGTTGCGCCGCGCGAAGGAATGGCGGTGTGGGTGGCGCAAGAAAGCCTGTGTGCGCGCCATACCGGCGGCGCATGGCAACTGGGCATCACCCCCGTTGCGAGCGTAATGATCGACGGCGAGCAAGTCGTCGGTGGACGCGAGACGGCGATCGAGGACCCCGATGGCGGTGGCGTGACCGATATCGAGGCACGGGTGGCGATCACGGCCATTCTGGATGCCCTGCGATCGCACGGATTGATCGATACCGCCTGACTGTGACGTAACGGCAACAGTCCCCGGATTTTGTTCGCTTGCGCGGAAACTTTCCACACGGTAGGAAGTTAGCGCTGTCCGATGTGACAAACAAGAAAGGGGATTACTATGCGGAAGCTTGCCGTAACTCTGGCACTCGCTTCGACCGCGCTCGCCACGCCCGCTCTCGCCCGCGACGATGCGTGGTACGTGGGCGTCGAAGGCGGCGCGATGATCGTCGAAGACATTAATTTCGATATCGGTGCCGTGACCAACGCGGGCCGCGTCGATCACAACTATGGCTGGGACGTCGGTGGCGTCATCGGTTACGACCTCGGCGGGTTCCGCATCGAGGCCGACGTCAGCTATCGCCGCGCCACCGTGGACGGCTACAGCGCGACAATCACGACCCCGGCCTATTCCAACGGCGGCGTGCTCTATAACGTCGGTGCCGGCAGCTACACGGCTGGTGGCAAGACCTCGGCGCTGGCCTTCATGATCAACGGCTTGCTCGACTTCGGTGAAGACGATGGCGTGCAGGGTTTCATCGGCGGCGGTGTGGGCGTTGCCCGCGTCAAGAGCCAGTATACCCTGAACGGCAATGGCGACTGGCTTGACGATTCGGACACTGTGTTCGCGTGGCAGGCCGTTGCAGGTCTGCGTCAGCCGATCAGCGAGAATGTCGACGTCACGCTGAAGTATCGCTTCTTCAACGCTGACGATGTTCGCCTGATCGACGTGACCGGTCGCACGAACGAAGGCCGGATGCGTTCGCACAGCCTGCTGGGCGGCATCACCTTCAACTTCGGCGCACCGACTCCGCCGCCACCGCCGCCGGAGCCAACGCCTCCGCCGCCGCCTGCGCCGGTTCCACCACCGCCGCCTGCGCCTGAGGTTTGCACCCCAGGGCCGTACATCGTGTTCTTCGAGTGGGACAAGTCGGACATCACGCCCGAGGCAGCCGGTATTCTCGACAACGCGATCTCGGCATATCAGAGCTGCGGTAATGCGCAGGTCATGCTGGCAGGTCACGCCGATAAGTCGGGTGCGGCAAGCTACAACGTGGGTCTGTCGCAGCGTCGCGCCGACTCGGTTCGCAGCTACCTCAGCGGTCGCGGCATCCCCGATGGCGTCATTGCCTCGGAAGCGTTCGGCGAAAGCCGTCCGCGTGTCGAAACCGCCGACGGCGTCCGCGAACTGCAGAACCGCCGCGTGGAAATCATGTACGGGCCTGGCTCGGGCATGTAAGCCACACGGTCTGCATTGCAGATCGACAAGATTTGGGGAGGTCGGGACACCGGCCTCCCTTTTTCTTTGTGCGGCACCGGTCCTGTTCGTTGGGTACGGCGAAGCCCTCTCCGGACATAATCGAGTGAAATCTGCGTCGGGCAGGCCGCGCATTTGCATGGCTTAAGGCTGCGCGCTACGCCAGCCGACGATGCGCGCGACCGAGCAAATTCTAGCGACCGACAAGATGCAGTTCGCGCGGGACGGTGCCCTACGGCTGACCGGTGCCGTAGCCTCGCTGCTTCCGGCCCTGCGCGACATCGCCGCGACATTCGCGCCCGACCGCGCCGGCATCAGGCTTGCGGGCAGCCCCGCGCTTGGGCAGCTGATCGGTAAGGATGGCGCGGGCGGCATCGCCGCAGCCCCATTTATCGGCGCGGAGGCGCGACCGGTGCGTGCAATCCTGTTCGACAAGACGCAAACGACGAACTGGTCGCTCGGCTGGCATCAGGATCGGACCATCTGCGTTTATGAACGGCGCGAGGTCACTGGTTTCGGGCCGTGGACGATCAAGGCGGGCATGCATCACGTCGCGCCGCCGATTGACGTGCTAAAGCGGATGGTGACGATCCGCATCCATCTCGACGATGTACCTGCGACCAATGCGCCACTGCTGATCGCACCGGGATCGCACCGGCTGGGCATGGTGCGCGAATACGCGATCGACGCGGTGGTCGCGCGGTGCGGGGTCGATATGTGCCTGGCCATGGCGGGCGATATCTGGGTCTATTCGACGCCGATCCTGCATGCGTCCGAGGCCGCGCGCGAACCGGCGCGACGCCGCGTGTTACAGGTCGATTATGCCGCGTTCGACCTGCCCGGCGGGCTTATCTGGTCAGGGCTGTGACGCGAGCGCGTCCGCGAGCCAGCCGGGCATGATCGCATCGCTCAGCGCCTCCACACGGCGATGCTCCACCGCGAGACCGAGGTCCGGGTACACGGCGCGGGTGCGATCGGTGGCTTCACCGAGCGGTACGACGACCAGCCGCCGGTTGACCTTTGACCGGTAGTTCATCCGCGCGGTGTTTTCCTGGCCGACATAGCACCCCTTGGTAAAGCTCACGCCGTTCAGTTCGGCGGCGTTGCATTCGAGCCAGAGGGTTTTGTCCTGACCCAGCTCCGCGAAGCCTTCGGTGACGCCGAGGCGGAGGCGATGTTCGCGCCAGCCAGTTGCAGGGTCGCCGGATACTTCACCGAGCCAGCGCTGGCCGAGGTCGGGCAGACGGGGGTCGGCAACCCCCTCCCCTGCCACGAGCGACCAATGCACGCCGCCCTTGATCGCCTCGATCGTGATCGCACGGCGCAGGCGATAGATCGAAAGGCGACGGATCAGCGCATCGCGCTGCTCCGCTTCGCAATCGATCAGGATATCTTCGCCATCGGCCCACAGGATGAAGTCGAACAGCGCCTTGCCCTGTGGCGAGAGCAGTCCGGCCCATAAGGGTGCGTCGGGCTGGACCAGCGCGACATCCTGCGTCACCAGCCCATGCAGAAAGCCGCGAACATCCTCCCCCGCGATACGGATTAGGGCGCGGTCAGCGAGCAGGGTGGCCCGCTCAGTACTGGAATCACTCATGGCGAACAGGTAGGACGCGGGGCAGGCAAGCGAAAGAGGCTGAGATGGCGACGTTCGATCTGAAGCTCACCGGTGGCACGGTGCATCTGCCCTCCGGACCGGCGCAGGTCGATGTCGGGGTGCGTGACGGAAAGGTCGTCGCGATCGGTGCGACTGGCGACGCGGGCGAGACGATCGACTGCTCCGGCCTCGACATCCTGCCCGGCGTGATCGACACGCAAGTGCATTTCCGCGAGCCGGGGCTGGAGGCCAAGGAAGACCTTGAATCGGGCAGCCGTGCTGCTGTGCTCGGCGGGGTGACGGCGGTGTTCGAGATGCCGAACACCAAACCCAATACCGACACCGCCGACGCGGTGAACGACAAGCTGTCGCGGGCGAAGAACCGGATGTGGTGCGACCACGCTTTCTATGTCGGCGCGACCAATCACAACGCCGCCGACCTTGCCGAGCTGGAGCGGATGCCGGGGACGGCGGGGGTCAAGATCTTCATGGGCGCATCGACCGGCGACCTGCTGGTGTCCGACGACGCCAACCTCGCGCGGGTGCTGGCGTCGGGGCATCGCCGCGTCGCGATCCATGCCGAGGACGAGTTTCGCATGAACGACCGGCTGGACAAGCGGGTCGAGGGCGATCCGTCATCGCATCCGGTTTGGCGCGACGATGAGTCGGCGATTCTGGCGACGCGCCGCATCCTGAAACTGGCGCGGGAGGCGAAGCGGCGCATCCACGTGCTGCACGTGACGACGCCGGCCGAGCTGGAATTGCTGAGCCAGCACAAGGACATTGCGACGTGCGAGGTCACGCCACAGCATCTGACGCTGGCGGGTGAGGACGCCTATCCGCGCCTTGGCAGCTATGCACAGATGAACCCGCCGATCCGCTCCGCCGCGCACCGCGACGGGCTGTGGCACTGGCTCAATCAGGGCGTGCCGGACGTGCTGGGATCGGACCACGCCCCCCACACGATCGAGGAAAAGGCGAAACCCTACCCCGACTCGCCCAGCGGGATGCCGGGGGTGCAGACGTTACTCCCGCTCCTGCTCGACCATGTGGCGAAGGGGCGCATGACGCTGCAGCGGCTGATCGACCTGACCAGCGCGGGGCCACAGCGGGTGTTCGGACTGGTCGGCAAGGGGCGGATCGCGGCAGGCTATGACGCCGATTTCACCGTGGTCGATCTGAAGGCGCAGTGGACGGTCGAGGAAAGCTGGCTCGCGTCGCGCTGTGGCTGGTCGCCGTTCACGGGGGATCGGCTGACTGGAAAACCGATGGGGACGATCATTCGCGGGCGGCGAGTGATGTGGGACGGGCAGTTGGCGAATGCGGCGCACGGGCGGCCGGTGCGGTTCGAGGCGGTGGAGTTCGGGTGATTTGCGAGTTCGGCTTTTCTTAATTTGCGCCGCCAGCTTTGTCGCCGTGGCTAACACCAGAGCAGTGACAGTTGTCACGCCCGGCCCATTCTATGTCCGGTTTGGGGACGGTTCGAGTTCGTCGGACAGAGCCGAGGTCACACGGGTCGTCATGTCGGTATGGCGTTCACTGCCCAGTGCGCCAATCCATTTGTGCTCAACACCGTCTCGATCAGGTAGCGAACAGCGCTGGCGCAAAAAAATGCGCAGCTCGCTTGTCGCGCAAGGTCTGCACAAGAAATGGATACGAGAAGACGGTATGTGCGACGCGGCGTTGTCAAACGAACGGCCGATGGATGCTGTCGTCGCTATCATCGGTCCCAGTGCAACGACTCGAAGCGCCGCGCCTTGAATCACTCCGCCGCCTCAGCCACCGCCTCCCGCTCCGCCTGCTGTCGCGCCCACATGTCGGCATAGACGCCGCGTAGTTCCAGCAGCTCGGCGTGCGTGCCGCTCTCCGCGATCTCACCGGCTTCCAGCACCACGATCCGGTCGGCATTGACCACCGTGGACAGCCGGTGCGCGATGACGATCGTCGTGCGGCCGCGCTCGATCGCTTCCAGCGTGTCGAGAATCTCGCTCTCAGTCCGCGAATCGAGCGCGCTGGTCGCCTCATCGAGAATCAGGATCGGTGGGTCTTTCAACAACGTCCGCGCGATGGCGACGCGCTGCTTCTCGCCGCCCGACAGCTTCAGGCCGCGCTCGCCGACGCGCGTGTCATAGCCATCGGGCATCGATTCGATGAATCCGGCAATCGCCGCCCCTCGCGCCGCCTGTGCGACTTCGTCCGCCCCTGCACCTTCGCGGCCATAGGCGATGTTGTAGCCGACGGTGTCGTTGAACAGCACGGTATCCTGCGGCACGATGCCGATCGCGGCGCGCAACGACGCCTGCGTCACCTGCGAAATATCCTGTCCGTCGATCGTCACGCGCCCGCCGTTCAAATCGTAGAAGCGATAGAGGATGCGGGCGAGCGTGGACTTGCCCGCGCCCGACGGGCCGACCACGGCGACGGTCTGGCCGGGCCGGATCACCAGATCGATGCCCTTCAGGATGTCACGGTCGCGGTCGTATCCAAAGCGGACATCCTCGAACCGCACTTCGCCCCGCCCGACGACCAGCGGCACGGCGCCCGTCACATCCTTCACCTCGGCATCGGTGTCGATCAGGTCGAACATCGCGCCCATGTCGATCACGCCCTGCCGGATCGTGCGATAGACCCAGCCGAGCATATCGAGCGGGCGGAACAGCTGGCTGAGTAGGGTGGAAACCATTACCACATCGCCTGCGGTGAACTCGCCGGTGGACCAACCCCATGCGACAATCGCCATGCCGGCACCCAGCATGATATTGGTGATGATCGACTGGCCCATATTGAGCCAGGCCAGCGAATTCTCGCTCTTCACTGCGGCCTTGGCATAGGAATCGACCGCCGCCGAGTAGCGATCCGCCTCACGCTTTTCGGCGTTGAAATATTTTACCGTCTCGAAGTTCAGCAGCGAGTCCACCGCATGCGCGACCGCGCCGGTGTCGAGGTCGTTCATCTGCTCGCGCAGTTTCGACCGCCAGTCGGTAACCCAGCGGGTGAAAGCGATGTAGATCACCACCATCGTCATCGTCGACGCAACCAGCCACCAGCCGAATTCGCTTTTGAAGATCTGTAGCACCAGCGCGAGTTCCAGGATCGTCGGCGCGATGTTGAACAGCAGGAAATACAGCATCGAATCGATGCTTTTCGTCCCGCGCTCGACCACCTTGGTCACTGCCCCGGTGCGGCGTTCCAGGTGAAAGCGCAGCGACAATTGATGGAGATGGCCAAAGGTAACGATCGCCAGCCGCCGCGTCGCATCCTGCCCCACTTTCTCGAACACGGTGTTGCGCAGATTGTCGAACACCGTGGTGGACAGCCGTGCGGCGGCATAGCCCACGACCATCAGCACAACGAATGTCGCGGCACCGCGATCGCCCAGCGCCATCGCATCCACCGCCGCCTTCAGCGCATAGGCCGCACCATAAACCTGCACGACCTTCGACAGCACCACCAGAACCAGCGCGCCGACGATGCGCGCCTTCAACCCCGGAGCATCCTTTGGCCACAGATACGGCAGAAAGCGCCGCATGGTCGGGATCAGCGGGCGTTCGGGCGTGCCAGGGGGCTGGGTGGTGGCGGTATCGGGGGGCATTGCGCGCTATCTGGGGGCGCGGCGCGCACGATGCAAACGGAACAGCTTTTCGCTTCGCTCGTTAACACTTGCGAGGAGGACGACATGGAACCGGTTTTTTACGTGATGGCGATCCTTGGCTGCGTTGACGGGCAAGATCAATGCCGCGAAGCCCGTGTCGAGCCAGTCCGTTACGAGAGCGCGGCACAGTGTCAGGCTGCGATGTCGACCGTGTTGCCGCGCCACATGGATCTGTCCTATCCCACCGTCGCCGCCGCTTGCCAGCGCAAGGGGCAGCAGACCGCTCGCAACGAAGCGCGTCCCCCGCGCGGCTGATTGCGCGACGGGTTAGGAGTGGTTCTGAATGGGCAACGCCCAGCGAATTTGATTCCGCAACAATGATTCAAGCTCCGGCGCGCCGGCATTATGCGCGGCCGCGCGCTTGCGCAGCAGCGTGAGCAGCAAATCGGCACGGCTGGCGGGTGGTGCCGGCTTCACTCGACCCTTGGCCAATGCGCGCGACAGATGAAGTGAAAGCGCGGTCATGGCACAACCTGTGCGCCGCGCGGCTTTACCACTTCTTACGACAAACGGTTAACGCGGACGCGTCCATAATTCAGCAGGGCGTGGCGTCGGGGGGTATAGCCGCTTCCGTCCGACCGATTGCGCCCATGCGCGCGCAATCCAGCGCAATTTCTGGATGCCGCTGGTCCCCGCACGGTGATCCCATGCGTGGTCACCCCGCGCCACGACTTCGCGCGCGATATCCCCGTAAATCCCAGCTGCTGCCAGCACCGCCCAAGCCGATCGAAAGCCCAGAGCCGGCGTACCGATCCTTGCGCTTGCTTCATGCGCCTGTGCCATTTCGCCCAGCCATTTGGCGATGACGACCAGACGCGGGCGGAGATGGGGCTTCATGTGCTGGCCCGGCGGCATGTCCATTTCGACCAGCCATTCCATCGGCAAATAACAGCGCCCGATGCGGTCATCCGCCTCGATATCGCGGGCGATATTGGCCAGTTGAAAGGCGAGGCCGAGGTCGCATGCCCGGTCGAGCGTGGCGTCATCGTTGGGGTCCACGCCCATCACCACAGCCATCATGCACCCAACCGCGCCCGCGACATGATAGCAATATTGCATCAAATCATGCTCGCTGCGCGGCCCCCACCCCTTTGCATCGAGCGCGAACCCGGCGATCACGTCATGCGCGAACCGGGGCGGCATGCGCGTTTCCTCCGCCACGATCTTCAGCGCATCGAATGCCGGGTCGCCGGTCCATTCCCCCGCCAGCGCCTTGTCGGTCAGCGTGCGGATACGGTCGAGCCGCGCGGCGGGGTCGGTCACCGGCTGTGCGTCATGGCCCGACGTTTGACCGTCCGCCAGATCGTCGCATTCGCGGCACCACGCGTAGAGCAACCATGCCCGCTCACGCGTTTCGCGGTCGAACACTTTGCTCGCCGCCGCGAAACTTTTCGAGCCCTTTGAAATGCTCTCCCGCGCCGCCGCGACGACGGCTGCGCGGGTCGGTTCCGCCGTCACAGGTCCTTGCTGCCGATCTGGCCGATGGTCGTGGTCGGAACATGCGCAGCCATTTTCGCCAGCAGCCCCTCCAGCCGGTCATCGATCAGCAGGATCGACTGATGCTGCGGCCGCAGAAACCCGACCTCACCCATCTTCGCCACGAATTCGATCAACCCGTCATAATAGCCGGCGACATTGAGCAGCCCGACCGGTTTGGCGTGATAGCCGATCTGCGCCCAGCTCATCGCCTCCCACAATTCGTCCATCGTGCCGGTCCCGCCGGGCAGGGTGACGAAGCCATCGGACAGGTCGGTGAACGCCTGTTTACGCTCATGCATCGTGCGCACGATGTGCAATTCGGTACAGCCACGATGCGCGACTTCGGCATCGACCAGCGCCTGTGGGATCACCCCGATGACCTCGCCCCCCGCTTCCAGCGCGGAGTCCGCGATCGCGCCCATCAGCCCCAGCCGTCCACCGCCATAAACGACACCGATGCCACGTTCCGCCAGCGTGCGACCGACGAAGCGGGCATTCTCGACATAGGCCGGGTCGGACGGGCTCGCGGACCCGCAATAGATGGCAAGGCGTTTCATTCTACCACTTTCAATTGCACCTGCGCGCCCTCGGGCAATTCATGAGTTTGCCGTTCGAAATCGCCTGTGAACAGGATCAGTTCTTCGACTGGCATCGTGCAAAGATTGTCATGGCCATAGTCGCCCCTTAGCAGCGCCAACGTGTTGAGCGTATAGCATCGCCCAGTTGCCGGATCGCCGAGCCGCGCATGCGCCGCATCGACCAACGCCCGGGCTTCCCAGACTTCACGAACATCGGGCTCGCGCATGTGCGTGAACAGGCCCGCCTCATCGGTGGCGACCTGTTCCAGCGTCCGCAACTCGGGGTCGAGATACCAGAAAGCCTTCTTGGCATCGCGAACGATGAGATGGCCGAACGGGCTGATCGCCGTCACCGCATCAGGTTCAATGCCCTTCCAGCCCCAGCCTTCACGAATAGCTTCCACCAACGCCGCGCTGGTCACTCCCCCTGCTCCAGCATCAGCGCCGCCGTCGCCTTGGCGCTGCCGACCACGCCGGGAATCCCCGCGCCCGGATGCGTGCCCGCGCCCACGAAATACATGTTGGCAATCGAATCGTCGCGGTTGTGCGCGCGGAAATAGGCGCTTTGCGTCAAGATCGGCTCCAGGCTGAACGCGCTGCCCAGATGCGCGGCGAGGTCGTTCTGGAAATCGTTCGGGGCATAGCTGAATTTGGTGACGATCCGGTCGTGGATGTCGGGGATCAGGCGCCGCCCGACTTCGTCGAGGATGCGCTTTTCCAGGATCGGCGCGATCTCGGTCCAGTCGACCGGGAACTTGCCCATGTGCGGCACCGGGCACAGCGCATAAAAGGTCGAGCAACCCTCCGGCGCCATCGACGGATCGGTGACGGTCGGGTGATGCAGATACAGCGAGAAATCCTCGCTCAGCACGCCGGTGTCGTAAATGTCCGACAGCAGCCCTTTGTAGCGCGGCCCGAACAGGATCATGTGGTGCGGAATGCCAGGCCAGCTGCCCTTCACCCCGAAATGCACGACGAACAGCGATGGGGAGTAGCGCTTCTTCTCAAGCTTCGTCGCGGTCCGTTGCGCACTGCGTGAGCCTTTGAGCAAGTCACGATAACTGTGGACGATATCGGCATTGCTGGCGACCATATCCGCTTCATAGCGCGCACCGGACTTCGTCACGACCGCCGTCGCACGCTCGCCCAGCGTCTCGATCTCCGCGACCGGATCGTCCAGCTTCAGCACCCCACCCAGCCGCTCGAACTGGCGCACCAGCCCCGCGATCAGCCGGTTGGTGCCGCCCATCGCGAACCACACGCCGCCATCGCGCTCCAGCTTGTGGATCAGCGCATAAATCGCACTGGTCGTCATCGGATTACCGCCGACGAGCAAGGTGTGGAACGACAAAGCCTCACGCAATTTCTCGTTCTTCACAAAGGTCGAGACCATCGAATATACGCTGCGCCACGCCTGGTATTTTGCCAGCGCCGGGGCCGCCTTGATCATCGACGTGAAGTCGAGGAACGCGACCGTCCCCAGCTTCTCATACCCCTCGTGATACACCCCCGCCGAATATTCCAGGAACCGGCGATATCCGGCGATGTCGCCCGGATCGAGCTTGGCGATCTCGCTCGTCAGCAGCGCATCGTCATTGGTGTAGTCGAAATTGGTCCCGTCGGGCCAGTTTAGCCGATAGAACGGACTGATCGGCGCCAGCGTGACGTCGTCGGCCATGCGGTGGCCGGACAGCGCCCATAATTCCTCCAGCGCTTCGGGTGCGGTGATGACGGTGGGGCCTGCGTCGAAGGTGAACCCATCCTTCTCCCAATAATAGGCGCGCCCGCCGGGCTTGTCGCGCGCCTCGACGATGGTCGTGTCCACGCCCGCCGATTGCAGGCGGATGGCCAGCGCCAGTCCGCCGAACCCTGCGCCGATAACGACTGCCCGCTTCATCCCGCTTTTCCTCTGATTGCGTTGATTGCCCGTCCGACAGGTACGGGTGGCTTGCCGGTCAGGATGCGCGCCCGGTCCAACAGGCTCGATTGCCCGGCATAAAAACGTGCGATCAACCCCGCGTCCAGCCGATAGAAGCGTTCGAGAATGCGGTAACGTTCCGCCGGTTCTGCCGCCCGGAACAGCATCGCCGAGAGCATGCGATAGAAGCCGCGCCGCTTCCACTGTCGCCGCGCATAGCCTTGGGTCAGCTCATGCAGCCCCGCGCCCGACAGGTCGCTCGCTCCCGCGATCATGCTCGCCAGCCGCACCGCATCGGGCAGCGAGTAACTGGTCAGCGGATGAAACAGCCCCGCACGCACCCCGCCCTTGGCCACGCGGTTGCCGCCGCTGCGCCAATATTCCTCGAAATCGCCGCCCATCACCACGGGCAGCGACCCTGCCTCCTCGCGCGTCACTGCCTCGACCGCGATGTCGTGCGCCTGCATCCAGGCGTCGATCCGCGCGCTCAGCGCCGCGCGGTCGATGTCGGGCGTGTCGCTGTAATAAGTATCCTCGACGAACAGCCGGGTCGCCGCGAACGGCAGCGCATAGACGAAGCGATAGCCGTCATGCTGCGTCACCGTCGCATCCATGATGATCGGGCGCTGCACCGCATGCGGCTCGGCCAGCGCAACTTCGCGGCCCAGAAACTTCTGCCAGCCCAGATCGAGTTTCTTCAGGTCCCCCGCCCCCCGGCAATCGATCACGCCCCCCGCCTCGACCCGGTCGCCATCGGCCAGCACGACGGCTTTCGCGCTGGCCCCCAGAACCTTGCGCCGTGTCATCACCGCGCCCTCCGGCATCGCCGCGCGCACCACCGCGTTGAACCGCTCGGACTCGATCGAATAATAGGGCGCCGTCAGCGTGCGGGCATGATCGGGAAAGGCGACGTCATAGCTGGTCCAGCCATAGGAGATCAGCGGCGCGACCAGCCAGCGGTCGCTCGCCGCCACATCGCTGGCAAAGAACGACCACAAATGATTGCCGCCCAGCACCGGCCCGCCCTCGACGATCCGCACATCGAGATCGGGGCGCTTCTTCCTGAGCGCGAGCGCGATCAATCCGCCCGCAAGCCCGCCACCGACAATGGCGACGTCGCAATGGATGATGGCCGGCATGGTGCGGCGACTAGCGGATTGACCTGCGGGGTTAAACCCCTGTGGAGGGCGAATCCGATGCTTTCTCAGGCGTCCGGCGTATTTGATCGCGCCCTATGGCGTCTGCTCGGCAAATTGCGGTAATATGGTGGGGTGAATCGATTTCAATTTTGTCCGGATGCGCTCGCTTGAACCCGGTTTCGTCGCCCGAGCGCCTTGCCGCGCTCGCGGCATATCAGATCCTCGATACCCCGGCAGAGGCCGATTTTGACGGGATCGTTCGGATCGCCTCGTATATCTGCGCCACACCGATCGCGCTGGTCAGCCTGGTCGAACAGGACCGGCAATGGTTCAAGGCGCGGGTGGGGATCGACGCGTGCGAGACGTCGATCAACCAATCGGTCTGTGCGCATGGGCTGTCGCGAACCGACCCGCTGATCATCCCCGACCTGACGCTTGATCCGCGTACCGCCAGCAATACGCTGGTAACGGATGAGCCAAACATCCGGTTTTACGCGGGTGCACCACTGGTGACTCCCTCGGGGCAGGTTATCGGGATGCTCTGCGTCATCGACACGGTCCCGCGCCCCGCCGGTCTGACGACGGACCAGGCGGAGATGCTCGTCGCACTGGCCGCGCAGGTTGTCGGCCAGCTCGAATTGCGCCGCCATTTGCGCCAGCTCGAGGCACATGAACAGCGTCTGCGCATGGCCCAGGAAGCCGGGCGCGTTGGCAGCTTCGAAGTCGATGTCGATACCGGCGAGTTGCTGGTCTCACCGATGTTCTGCGAGCTGTTCGGACTGCCGGTTCAGGCGAGTTTTGCCGCGTCAGACATCGAAATGCTGGTCCTGCCCGAAGACCGCATGATTCACTCGAACGACGACACGCGTCGCACCGGCACCGCGCAACCGGCGGTCGAATATCGCATCAAACGCGCCAGCGACGGCCAACTGCGCTGGATCAGCCGCGCGGCGCGCTTCCTGCACGATGACGACGGACGCCCGGTTCGCATGCTCGGCACCGTCCGCGACGTCACCACGCGCTGGCTTATGAACGCGGAGATGGCGCACCGGCTGAAGAACACGCTGTCACTGGTTCAGGCGATCGCGCGCATGACCTTTGGCACCTTGTCCGATCGCGGTCCGATTGAGCAGTTCGACCAACGCCTGCGCGCATTGTCCGGTGCGCACGATGTGCTGCTGGCCCAGCAGGTTGAGGGTGCGACGCTCGAGCAGATCGCGAACAAGGTGTTCGACACGCTTGGCGTGCGCCACGTTGCCGATTTCGACGGCCCGTCGGTGCGGTTGGGGCCGAACACGGCGACCATGGTGTCGTTGCTGGTCCATGAACTCGTCACCAACGCGATGAAATATGGCGCGATGTCGGCGCTGGGCGGGCGCATCGCAATGCAGTGGCGGTTCGAAGGCGATGATCTCGCGCTGGACTGGATCGAACGCGGCGGACCACCGGCCGAGCAACCAACGCGCAAGGGCTTTGGCTCCAACCTCATCCGGCGCGGCTTGACCGGCGGTGGTGGGGTCGAAACCGACTATTTACCGGAAGGGCTGACCGTGAGGATGCGTGCCCGCGCCGCCGCGATGGCGGACTAGGCGTGCCGGCAATGATTCGCCCCCAACTCCGTATCACCCGTCCTGCGTTGTTCGCGGCACTCGCACTGGTCGCCGTCGCCGCGCTGATCCTGCTGGCAATGCAGCGCCCGCCAATGTGCCCGTGCGGCAGCGTCAAATTGTGGCATGGCGTGGTCAATTCCAGCGAGAACAGCCAGCATCTCGCCGACTGGTACAGCTTCAGTCACATCATCCACGGCTTCCTGTTCTACGCCGCCGCGCATTTCGCGTTGCGCAGTCACGCGCGAAACTGGGCGCTGCCGCTGGCGGTGGTAATCGAGGGGGCATGGGAGCTGCTCGAAAATTCCCCGATCATCATCGACCGCTATCGTGAAGCGACGATGGCGTTCGGCTATTCGGGCGACAGCATCGTCAATTCGGTCGCCGATATCGGCTGGATGGCGGCGGGTTTCTGGCTGGCGATGCGACTGCCGGTCGCGGTGACGGCGGTCCTTGCGGTCGCATTTGAACTGATGACGCTGCTGCTGATCCGCGACAATCTCACGCTCAACGTGCTGATGCTGGTGTGGCCGGTCGATGCGATCCGCACATGGCAGGCGGCGGGCGGGCTGCTCTGATCTTGCCAATCTTAGCGCAGAATTGTATAAGTTGCGTATGGCACAGATGAACGTTTCCCTCCCCGACGGACTCAAGGCATGGGCCGAGTCCCGCGTTGCCGAGAGCCGTTACAGCAGCACCAGCGACTATGTCCGCGACCTGATCCGTCGCGATCAGGAAAACGAGAAATGGCGCGCGCTCCATGCGGCGATCGAAGAGGGTCTGGCGAATCCGGAAACGAACACCACTGTGCAGGATATCATCTCTGAATTTCGCGCACGCTGATGTTCACGCTCCGCCTGCGTGCGGGCGCGGTCGCCGACCTCCGAAGCATCCTCGAATATGGTAGCGTCAACTACGGCGAGGAGGTCGCAATCGCTTATGTAGAGGCGATCGACAAGACAATGGAGCGGCTGCGTGAATATCCGGAAATTGGCGAAACCCGCCCGGACTTCGGCAAAGGGCTGCGAAGCCTGCCCTGCCGCGAGCATCGAATATATTATCGTCTTGCTGAGCAGCATATCTCGGTCGTGAGAGTGCTTCACAAGGCTATGGACGCCAAACGATGGCTGGACTGACCCTCGCCATCCTCCTCTCCGCACTCGCGATGACCCTCATCGTTGGCGTGCGCTATCTCATCGTCTCGGGCGCGTTCGCCTGGGCAACACGCGTCCGCCACCCCGGCCTGTACCGCGGCCTCGACGCCCAGATGCGGCGCGAAGTCGTGTGGAGCCTCGCCAGCGCCGCGATCTATGGCATCCCCGCCGGGGTCGTCGCCTGGGGGTGGCAGAGTCGCGGCTGGACGCAGGTTTACACTGATGTCTCTGCATACCCGCTCTGGTATTTGCCGCTCTCGATCCTTCTCTATCTCTTCGCCCACGACACATGGTTCTACTGGACGCACCGCTGGATGCACCGGCCCCGGCCGTTTCGCATCGCCCACGCCGTTCATCATGCCAGCCGCCCGCCAACCGCCTGGGCCGCGATGAGCTTTCATCCGATCGAGGCGATCACCGGCGCTGTGGCAATTCCGGCACTGGTCTTTGCGATTCCGATCCATGTCGGCGCATTGGGCTTTGTCCTCGCCACCATGACCGTTATGGGAGTGACCAATCACATGGGGTGGGAGATTTTCCCCCGGTTCATGTGGCGGGGGCCATTGGGGGCATGGCTCATCACCGCGAGTCATCATCAGCGCCACCATGAGCAATATGGGTGCAATTATGGGCTCTATTTTCGCTTCTGGGATCGCCTGTGCGGCACGGACCGCGGGGTTGGAGACTTTGCCAAAACGCATGCTCGCGCTGGGATTGGCCGCGTTGCTGCTCCCCGCAACGTCGCCGGTGGCGACGCTTGAACTCGACGTTCAGAAGCTGCGTTCGACCAGGGGCGTGCTGCGCATCTGCCTGACCGCGCGGCCCGAAAGCTTTCCCGATTGCAAGGACGATCCGCGCGCCGTTTCGCGCAGCGTTCCCGCCAGCCAGCCGCAGGTGCGGATCGAGGGGCTGGCGACCGGCAATTACGCCGCCGCGATCATCCATGACGAGAATGGCAACAAAAAGCTCGACACGCTGATGGGCATTCCGCGCGAAGGTTTCGGCTTCAGCCGCAACCCGGCGATCGGTTTCGGCCCCCCCAAATTCGCCGCCGCGCGCTTTCCGCTCGATGATGCCGCAAAGCCACAACGAGTGCGGATGCGGTATCTGCTCTAGGGTTGCGGCACCGGCCCGCTCCCCCACCCTTGCCACCCACAGCGTATAATCGAATGGGTGGCCGGGGTGGGGGAGCGGGCCGGTGCCGAACAATAACAAAAGCGCTTGCATCCATTTGTGCGATGCGGCGTTGCGAACCTGAAACAATTTCAGGAAGTTGCCCGTATGCGTCTCGCTTTTGCCCTCCTCGCCGCTACTGCGTTCACCGCTCCCGCTTTCGCGCAGGACGCGCCGCCAGCTGAATCGGTGAACCCGTCCGGCGCGGCGGCCGAGCCGACCGACGCCACCCCGGAACAGGCGGCGGCGGCACAGGAGGGCGCGGCGCGCCTCAGCATCGGCGCTGGCGCGGCGTGGCTTCCCGATTATGAGGGCTCGGACGACAAGCGCTTCACCCCGCTGCCCGCCGCCAACGGCACGATTGCGGGAATGAGCTTCACCGTGCTCGGCAACCGCGCCAGCCTCGACGTGATCCCCGACATCGCCGGACCCGGCTGGAACTTCCAGCTCGGTCCGACCGCCGTCATCAACTTCAACCGCACCAACCGCGACGCGATCGAGGATCCGCGCGTCCGCGCACTGGGTGAGATCGACACGGCGGTCGAGGTCGGCGGCTATATCGGCATCGGCAAGACCGGCCTCATCACCAGCGATTACGACACGCTGTCGCTCAGCCTGTCCTACCGCCACGACGTGACCAAGATCCACAAGAGCGGCATTTTCACCCCCTCGGTGAACTACACGACGCCGCTCAGCACCAAGGCGCTGGTCGGCTTCTTCGCGTCGGCCGAGATCGTCGAGGATCGCTATGCCCGCACCTATTTCGGCGTGACGCCAACGGGCAGCGTCGCCAGCGGCCTGCCGGTGTTCACGCCAAAGGGCGGGCAGAAGAATATCAGCTATGGCGGCCTGTTCACCTATGCGCTGACCGGTGACCTGACCAAGGGCTTGGCGCTGGTCACCGGCTTCAACTACAGCAAGCTGCTCGGCGATTTCGCGGACTCGCCGCTGGTCAGCATCGCGGGCACGCGGCACCAGTGGACCGTGGGCGCAGGGCTGGCGCTGACGTTCTGAGCGACCACCCCGTCACGCCCGACGGACGTTATTTCGTCGTGCGTGGCCGCTTGTGGCGGACCAGCAATCCAGCGCTGTCCCCGGAACAACGCGAGCGCCTCGTCGCCGAACTCATGTCCGCCCGCCGCGCAGTTGGGGCGCGCGAACTCGACGCTCGCGCACGGGTGGATGCGGCCAAGCGCTCGCTGGGCGAGCGTGGCCCGGTGTGGTGGGACGACGGCGCGCCCGACTGGAACCGCCACCTCGCAAAGAACACGCCTTATGCGACCTGGTACGCGGCGCTCGACAAGGATGAGCGAGCCCCCTAGCCTTCCCGCAAAAGGTGGAGACAGGCGATTCCGCGTAGAAAATTGGCGGCGGCGATCAGCGTCTTCTTGCTCCTCGTCTCGGCGGGCGTGGCACATGCCACGCTGCAGGACCCACCGGCGTCCACCGATGGCGTCATTCGGCGGGAGGAGTTCACCGTGGGCGGCGACGCGCCGCTCCCTGAGGCTGTCCGCAAACATTTCGGCCTTCCGCCCGGCGCTACGGTCAAGGATTTACCCGTTCAAACGCTTCGGCGATTGCCATCCGCCAAACGCTATTTCCGCGCGCTCGAAAGCCTGGCGACGGAAACTGCGGCCGATGTTCCCGCCACGATCGATGCGATCATCGCGTGGGAACGGCTCGGCTTGACGCCGGAAGCATGGCAGCTCGACGCGCCGATCAAGCTCGGCAAGCCCCTGCGTGGCGAGGTTCCGGCAGGAACGATCCTCGTCCGCGAAATCAGGGATGCCGGCGGGCAAGAACTTTACTGCATCGAACGCGAACCGGGGAAGGCATTCGAACCCTTTGTCGATGAGCGGCGGACGATCTACCCGTCGCTTTGTCTGTTCGACAGCGACAAGGACGGGTCGCCCGATAGCATCAAGGCCGAACCGTATCGACCCGAAAACCCCGTTATCAGCCAGACGATCGGTCGGCCGGTGGCGTGGACGCCGCTATCCGCACGATCAACCGACCCGCGCTCGCTGGGATTCGTCCTGACACGGCAGCTCCGGGTCAAGTCGATCGATGCGCGGCACGTTACGCTTGCCTCGCGTTTGCACAGTCTGCCACGCGGGATGACCACGCCCATGGTTTCCGATTCCAGGCAAACGGTCGAACTGCCGCTGCGTGATGGCGAGCGGGTGACGATGGACGGGATTACCGTGACCGTCGCGCAAGTCGATGGCGCATGGTACTTGCGTGCCAGCGGACGCTTCGTGCCCTGGGCCGCGTTGAGCCCCGACCGGTTGGGCTATCGCATCCTGCCCAGTGAGGCATCGGAGCCCGAATGATAGACAAGCCCGATCCCCCCGCTTAAAGCTGTCCTATCCCCGGGGGAGCGCTATCCGGCGCTTGAGAGGGTGGCACGAGCCACCGACCCGCTGAACCTGATCCGGTTGACACCGGCGTAGGGAGTGGGCGGTCCTTCACCAGAAGCCCGTTTTCTCCCTGATTTGGAGAAGACAGATGGCCGACATCCCCGCCCGCACCGAACTGAAAGTCACCACCGGCCCAATCCGTGGCAGCCGCAAGGTGCATGTCGGCCCGCTCAACGTCGCGATGCGTGAGATCGACCTCGAACCCTCTTCGGGCGAGCCGCCCTTACGCGTCTACGACCCCAGCGGCCCCTATACCGACACCAACGCCCGCATCGACATCATGGCCGGCCTGCCCGAACTGCGCCGCGACTGGATCCGCGCACGCGGCGATGTCGAGGAAGTCGCCCAGCGCGAACTCCGCCCCGAGGATAACGGCCAGCTCGGCCCCGACCGTAGCGGTGGCGTCCAGCCCTTCCCCCGCGTCCGCAAGACCGTGCTGCGCGCCAAGCCCGGTGCCAATGTCAGCCAGATGTATTACGCCCGTCGCGGCATCATCACGCCCGAGATGGAATATGTCGCCACCCGCGAAAATCTGGGTCGCGAGCGTCTGTCCTCCTACATCCGCGACGGCGAGTCCTTCGGCGCCAGCATCCCCGATTACGTCACCCCGGAATTCGTCCGCGACGAGGTCGCCCGTGGCCGCGCGATCATCCCTAACAACATCAACCACCCCGAATCCGAGCCGATGGCGATTGGCCGCAACTTCCTGGTCAAGATCAACGCCAATATCGGCAACTCCGCCGTCGCCAGCGACGTGGCGAGCGAAGTCGACAAGCTCGTCTGGTCGATCCGCTGGGGCGCGGACACCGTCATGGACCTGTCCACCGGCCGCAACATCCACGACACCCGCGAATGGATCCTGCGCAACTCGCCGGTCCCGATCGGCACTGTGCCCATCTATCAGGCGCTGGAGAAGGTCGGCGGCGTCGCCGAAGACCTCACCTGGGAAATCTTCCGCGACACGCTGATCGAACAGGCCGAACAGGGCGTCGATTACTTCACCATCCACGCCGGCGTGCGCCTGGGCTACATCCCGATGGCGGCCAAGCGCGTCACCGGCATCGTCTCGCGCGGCGGCAGCATCATGGCCAAATGGTGCCTCGCCCACCATCAGGAAAGCTTCCTCTACGAGAAGTTCGACGAGATCACCGAGATCATGAAGGCGTATGACATCGCCTACAGCCTCGGCGACGGCCTGCGCCCCGGCAGCATCGCCGATGCGAATGACGAGGCACAGTTCAGCGAGCTCTACACGCTCGGCGAACTCACCCACCGCGCGTGGAAGAGCGACGTTCAGGTCATGATCGAAGGGCCCGGCCACGTGCCGATGCACAAGATCAAGGAGAATATGGACAAGCAGCTGGAGGTATGCGGCGAAGCCCCCTTCTACACGCTCGGACCGCTCACCACCGATATCGCGCCCGGATACGACCATATCACCAGCGGCATCGGCGCCGCGATGATCGGTTGGTACGGCACCGCGATGCTCTGCTACGTCACGCCCAAGGAGCATCTGGGCCTCCCCGACCGCGACGACGTGAAGGTCGGCGTCGTCACCTACAAACTCGCCGCCCACGCCGCCGACTTGGCGAAAGGCCACCCCGCCGCGCAAGCCCGCGACAACGCCCTGTCAAAGGCCCGCTTCGAATTCCGCTGGCGCGACCAGTTCAACCTGTCGCTCGACCCCGACACGGCCGAGGAATATCACGACCAGACGTTGCCAGCGGAGGGCGCCAAGACCGCCCATTTCTGCTCGATGTGCGGCCCAAAATTCTGCTCGATGCAGATCAGCCAGGAAGTCCGCGAATTCGCCTCAAAGCAAAACCAGGGCGTCGAAGGCTTCCTCGCCACCGGCCCCACCGGCGCTGAAACCGCAGCCGCCAGCAAGGCCGCCGCGCTTAAGGGCATGGAGGAGATGAGCCGGGTGTTCAAGGAGACGGGGAGCGAGTTGTATATGGGGGCTGGGGGTAGGGAGCATGATTGATAATAGGTGGTAGTCGAGCCGGTTCTCCACGCTTAACACGTTCATCGTTTTTCATGAGACGCCGGTTGACAGAATTAACTATCTAGTTTTGTTGCACCCTTCGATTCGAAGGGGGCAATATGGTCAAGTTTCAGCCAAGTCATGTAGGCAAGCGCGAATTAGTGGCTCGAGAAATTTCAAAGCGTCGGCTTCGGCGCGAGCGGGGCAAATTGAAAGAACAAGCGCGACGAAATCGCTAAAAGATTCGCGCAGGGAAAAAATAGTGAATCATTCGAGTCGCTTAGCTCTGCTTCATTTTTTGCCTAACTGTTTGTTTTATGGTATGATTCCTCAGGCAGGATGGAGCCTTGAGGATGACTACATACGGTGATTTTCAAAGTATATTTCAGTTAACCGCTGGATTGACCTTGGGTGTTTCTGGTTTGGTCACTTTGTTTGAGGATCCCATTGAGCGTGAGATCAGGCGATTTTCCAGACTCTGGAAAGTAAGCGATCGCCTTAATGTTCGGCATCCTAATCTTCCGCCCGACATAGTTGATCGTATCAACGGAATATCGAATCAAATAGAAGAGATTCAGGAACGTCTTTCCACTGATTTCGAGGCAGAAGAGCGTTTTAGAATAACTAAATTAGCGTCTTTTGTAGCCTCGGTTGTTGGTCTAGTTCTTTTAATATATTCGAGTGAGAAATCATCTGAAATAATCCCTTTTTCAGTTAAGTTATTGTCGTATGTATTGTTAGCTTACGTGCCAATTGCGGTAATTTTTATCGCCGGATCTTTACGATCAATAAGCTGGCCGTATCGACAACATCGTAAACAAATCGAGGAATCATACGTCAGCATTGTTAACTCCATTTGGGACTCGCCTGGGAAACAAGAAAATGAAGGTGGCAAGATGGGATAAGATAGCGATTTTGTCGGCACCGCTGCCGCAAAACGTCGCTCTTGTCAGCAAGTCCCTGGACAAGCTCAAATGTTTGTTTGTTGATGCGGATGACTACGATGATCTGAGATCGGCGTTATCAGCCATGGGATATCCAGTGATTAGTAAGTCGGGAACGACATCAATCTGGATAGTGATGTCTTGCGGATACTATAAAGTTCTAGTTGATGTTCGAGTAGATCGCGTTGTGTGTAAAGAAGGCCGATCTATTTAGTAAAAATCGCGGACGTCAGCACTCAATAATGATACCGGCAGCTCAGCACCTCCAGCGCCTGCGCCTGACCCGATCCGCTGACCCGATACACCAGCCGATGCTCGCGATCGATCCGCCGGGACCACCAGCTCGCCAGATTCCGCTTCAGTGGCTCGGGCTTTCCCGTCCCGCTAAACGGGTGACGCAGGCATTCGCCGATTAGCAGATTGATCCGCTCCAGCACCTTCGCATCCTCCGCCTGCCACGCGACATAGTCGCGCCAGCAGTCGGCCCGGAATACGATCTTCACGGCTGGATCAGCTCATGCTCCTCGCCGAGTCCGGCATCGAGTTCCCTGATGCCGTCGATCAGATGCTTGGCATTGGCGGGGGAGGACAACAGATACAGCGTCTCTTCGATCGACGCCCATTCGCTTTCGGAAATCAGCACCGCCCCTTCGCCGCGCTGACGGGTGATAGCGATCGGCGCGCGGTCGGCGACGACCTTGTCGATCACCGCCTTCAGATTCTCGCGGGCTTCGGAATAGCTGATTGCTTGCATATCACCGATATGGACAAAACGTCGTACAACGTCAATGCAACGCGACACCTGGCTCCGGTCGGCGCAACGCTCACGGAACCCATCCCACCCCCCGCCGTTGCCTCCCCCATGAAGCACATCCTCGCCGCAACCGCCCTCGCCCTCAGCCTCGCCGCCTGCTCGCCAACACCGGGCGACACACCGACCAACACGCCCGAAACGACCAACGAAAGCTGGTCGGGCGAAGCCGCGCTTAACGATGTAACCGCGACGCCCGTCGTCGAAACCCCGGCACCGACCCCCACGGCCTCCGCCACGCCCGCCGCTACAGCCGCCAATATCCTCACGCTCGAGGGCCTCGGCCCGATCAGGATCGGCCAACCCGTGCCCAAGGACAGCGGCTTTGCCTCACGCGGCGCGCAGATTTCGGACGCCTGCACCACGGTCACGTCGCTCAAATATCCCGGCGTCTATGTCATCGTTGAGCGCAACGCGGTTCGTCGCATCACCGTCGGGCGGCGCTCCAACGTCAAACTGGTCGAGGGGATCGGCATCGGCGCCACCGAAAAACAGGTGATGGCCGACTTCGCCGGGTTCCGAACCGCGCCGCACAAATATGTCGGGGCGCCAGGCAAATATCTCACCGCCCCCAATGCCGATAGCGGCGATCCGGCGCTGCGCTTCGAAATCGGCGCGGATGGCAAGGTCAGCCTGATTCATATCGGCACCATGCCCGTGCTCGGCTATGTCGAGGGCTGCGGGTAGGATGACCTATGCGTCGATCACGAGCCCGCAAACCGCGCATGCCGAACTCGACGGCAAGCGCGTTCACACCGCCGCCGATCTGCGCGTCACGCCGCTGGGATTGCTAGCGATCGGCGCGCTGGTCGCGGGCATCCTGCTTTGCGTTCCGCCGATCATCCGCGCCACCGCCAAAGCCCGTCGCGCGCCATCCTGAGCTAGCGTCCGCGATCCACCGCCGCGTCGATCGCCGCCAGCAATGCCGCCTTGTCCATCCCGGCTCGCCCTTCGATCCCCAGTTCCGTGGCCCGCTCGACCAGCATCGCCTTGGTCGGTCCGTCGCGCCTGATCCGGGCGATCTTGTCGCGCACGTCCTTGGGCTGCGTGCTGAACTGCTTGCCCTTCGCGCCGTCCGCCCGCTTCTTCGCGGTGCTGCGAGCGTATTCGGCATCGGTCAGCAGCATGCGGATGTCCCGCGGCAGATAGCGTTCGCCGCTCTTGCCACTGTCCGCGCCCGATGCCGTGCCCCATTTCGCCTGAGTCCATTGATGCAGGTCGGTTTCGTCCTGCGCCAGGCCGCTCTCCTCATAGTCGCCGCCGCGCCTTTTATATTCGGCGACGGCCATCTGCGCCTTGCGTGCCGACCATTGGCCGGGCTTGCCGCCCTTGTCGCCGGCGATCACTTCGGCCTTCACTTCTTCCCACAATCGCGGGTTGGTGCGTTCGGCAGTTTGCGCCATCGCTCATTCTCCCTGCCGGCACATCGATCGGCACGGCCAAGCGTTCCTTGAACGTCGCGCCTTCGTCAAATCGCCATCGTCCGCCGATTGTTGGATACATGTTGGAAACGGGATGCTTCATCCTGACGGATGACCTCGCCCGCCCCCCTCACCGCCGCGCCGCGCCGCGCAATTTGGACCCCCGCCAAACAGCGCATCTTCCTTGCTGCCCTGTTGGAAACCGGCAGTGTCGGGCGGGCCGCGCACGCGGCGGGGATGTCGCGGTCGAGCGCGCAGCGATTACGCCATCGCCTGATCGGCACGCCGTTCGATCGCAGTTGGGATCAGGTGCTGTCGGTCCATGCCCGCCGGCTCGCCGATCCGCTCGGCCCCGATCCGCTGGCGCCCGCCGCGCCATCGCCGCGTCGATGAGGCGTGCGTGCCGCGTACCTGGCGCAGTCCTGCTGCGAAACCGCGCGCTCATGCAGCGTCGGTGCCGCGTCGCTGTGACGTGGATGGCGCATGGAGGCCGCGTCGCTGCCGCGTTCCCGGCCCGAACCTGCCGCATAGCCGCCGCTTCCACCCGCAGCACCGCTCAAACCGTCAACGCATCAACCGCCGACCTCGCCGATCGCTTGTACGTGTCCTATCCGCATGATACACTCGCGTCCTGTTCAGGAGCCGTTGTCATGCGTTTCGTCCCCTTCTTTGCCGCGCTGTTCGCGCTGGCTGCCCCCGTCGCCGCGCAACAGCCCGACGGACCCGCGCCGGGTGAGGATGTACTGGTCGTTGGCCGGGCCGAGCGTGAGACGAAGCGCGAAGCGACCGAGTTCGTCCGCGCGCTGACCAGCATCCCCGGCAGCATCGATCCGGTCGCGCGGTTCGACTGGGCGCCGCTCTGCCCCGCCGCGGTCGGGCTGGCGGATGCTCAGAATGCCGCGATCACCGCCCGCATGCGTCGTGTCGCCACCGCGGCGCGCATCCCGCTTGCCGATGCCGGGTGCCGCCCCAACGCGCTGGTCATCGTCGCGGCGGACAAGAACGGCATGATCGACGCGCTGCGCCGCAAATTCCCGGCCTATTTCCTGACCGATGACAAGACGATGATGGATCCCGGCAAACAGCCCGGCCCTGCCACCGCCTGGCATTTGCGCGGGCGGCTGGATCGCAGCGGCACGCCGGTGTCCTCGGCACCGGGAGCAACCGTCAGCTCGCCGATCACGCCGTCACGGCTCAGTTCGATGATTCGCCCGATCTTCCTGGCCGCAGTGGTGGTGATCGAGCGCGATGCGGTGGTCGGGCTGACCACCACCCAGCTTGCCGATTATGCCGCGATGCGTGCCTATGGCGGGGCCGATCCCAAACGGCTGGGCGACACGCCGACCGCGACCATCCTCACCGTGCTCGATGCCGCGCCCTCGGCACAGGTGCCGGTGACGCTGACGCGCTGGGACATCGCCTTCCTGCGCGCGCTGTATGCGGTGGATGCGGATGATTTCGGCCCGCGTCAGCGCACCGCGATGCGCAGTCGCATGGCCGATGAAGTCGCCCGCTCGGACGCCGGATCGCCCGAGGAGTGATGCCGGCCGACGACGAACAGCCGCTCAGCCTCGACCGGCTGTCCACCGCCCCCGTCACGCCGGATCGCTCCGCGCCCGACGTGCGTCACCCGCCCTTCGTGTTCATTGCAATGGCGGCGGTGGCGGCGGCGGTGCTGGCGGTGGCGACGCTCGGCGCCACGATCAGTCGCGGTGCGCAGTTCGGGTTCGACCGCGCGATCATGCTGGGGCTGCGACAGGACGGCAATCCGGCGATCCCCGACGGTCCGGCCTGGCTGCGGCAAGTGATGATCGACATCACCGCGTTGGGCGGCGAGACGATCCTTACCCTGTTCGTTGCCATCACCATCGGCTTCCTGATTGCCTATCGCCATTTGCTGACCGCCGCGTTGGTGTTCGGCGGCACAGTCAGCGGGTCGATCGCGGTGGCGCTGACCAAGCTGATCGTCGGGCGCGAACGTCCGGCTTTGGTCGATCATCTGGTCGAGGTCGGCTCCGCCAGCTTCCCCAGCGGGCATGCCGCGAACAGCACGATCATCTATCTGACCATCGCCCTGGTATGCATGCAGATCGTCCAGCGCCGCGACGCCCGCTGGCTGATGTTCGGCAGCACGATCGCGCTGGTCACCACGATCGGGTTCAGCCGCATCTATCTCGGCGTCCACTGGCCCAGCGACGTCGCCGCCGGCTGGGCATTCGGGAGCTTATGGGCGCTGGCATGGTGGGCGCTGGGCGCGTGGCTGCGGGTGCGACTGCCCAACCGGCGTTGATCTCAACCCTTGATGGTGACGATGCCGACCGGATTGCCCTTGGTCGTGGGGTTGGATGCGTTGCCCTTGGGTGGCTTTTCCGCCTTGGGCTTGCGCACTTCGCGGCTCGTCTTCTTCTGGCCCTTGGCCATAATCGTTCCTTCGCGGAGCGGTTCGCCCCAGGCCACCCTAACCCGGTTGGCGGCATCCGCCTAATGTGCCCAGCGTTCGCCCAACACTTCGGCCTTGCCGCCCTGCCACTTCACTTCCATCGCCGGTTCCTTGGGGCTGCCGGGGGCGAACAGCTCATAGATCGTCGCGCCGTCCTCGACCTGACGGCTCTCGATCACCCGTTCGGGGGTGAAAGCATCCTTCTTCGCCGCGGCCGCTGCCACAACCGGCGCGGGGGCGGTGGTCCAGGCGATGTCACGCTGCACCTCAACCGCCGTCAGCTTCCCGTCGGCACCCGCCAGCACGTCGATCTCCACCTCCGTGCCGTCAGGGCGCGTTCCTTCGACATCGTAATAGACCCGCCCGTCGCGCTCCTTGCGCTCCGCTTCGGCGATCCGCATCCCCGGCACCGTCGCTTCGACCAGTTCAGCAAGACCCGCAGGCAGGTCGGACTGTGCCACATTGCTGATCGCGGTCTCTGGGCCAGCGGCAAGCACCCCGTTTTCTGCAGTGTTTGCAGCGTCAGGTGCCGGCGAGCAGGCAGCAAGGGCAAAGGTGGCGGCGAGGGAAATGGCGACGGCGCGCATAGAGACTCTCCGGGATAGGTAACCGGTGTCCATGGTGCGCTTCAACGTCATCGGACGCAACCGTCCGGGAAAGTGGGACCGCGCAGTTACGGTGCGCGGTCCCAGCCAATCCTAGCGGACGTTCTCCAGCCGAGCATCGTCGGCATCGTCGATCGCATCGGCCTTGGCCTCGCCGGCTTCCTCGACATTGTCCGCCTGGTCGTCGAGCGCGTCTTCCATCGTCTCGTTCGGTGCCATGTCGGCCTGGTTTTCCAGCGCATCGGCCTGATTCTCCGCCGCTGCCTCGACATTGTCCGCTGCCTTGTCGTCGGCATTGCCGCCGCACGCCGCCAGCGCGATCAGACCTGCACCGGCCATTGCGGCCTTTAGGATGGATTTCATGGTGTTACGCCTCCTGTTGGTTCAGCAGGCATGAATGAACGGCAGCGAAACGGGTTCCACGGCCCGTCGCATTGATGCGCCAAACCCTTAGGCGGCGGCGCGCAACTCCATGCGTTCCCAGATTTCGGCCAGCGCCTTGGTCAGTTCGCGCATCATCGCCTCGTCATGCGCCGGACCCGGCGTGAAGCGCAGCCGTTCGGTGCCGCGCGGCACGGTCGGGTAATTGATCGGCTGAACGTACACGCCGTATTCGGCGAGCAGGATGTCGCTGATCCGCTTGGCCTTGACCGGATCGCCCACCATCAGCGGGACGATGTGCGTGGTCGAATCCATCACTGGCAACCCGGCATCGGCAAACATTACCTTCAGCGTCGCCGCTGCCGCCTGTTGCCCGTCGCGCTCGACGCTCGACGCCTTCAAATGCCGCACGCTGGCCAGCGCACCGGCGACGAGCACGGGCGAAAGCGAGGTCGTAAAGATAAAGCCCGGCGCATAGCTGCGAATCACGTCGATGATCGTGCGGTCGGCCGCGATATAACCGCCCATCACGCCGAACGCCTTGCCCAGCGTCCCCTCAATGATCGTCAGCCGCGCCGCCGCGGCGTCGCGCTCCGAAATTCCGCCGCCGCGCGCGCCGTACATGCCGACGGCGTGGACTTCGTCGAGATAGGTCAGCGCATTATACTTGTCAGCCAGATCGCAGATCGCATGGATCGGCGCGACATCGCCGTCCATCGAATAGACGCTCTCGAACGCGATCAGCTTGGGCACGCTGGGGTCGTCCGCCGCCAGCAATTCCTCGAGATGCGCGAGGTCGTTGTGACGGAACACCCGCTTCTCGCACCCCGAATTGCGGATGCCCGCGATCATCGATGCGTGGTTCAGCTCGTCGGAATAGACGATGCAGCCCGGCAGCACCTTGGCCAGCGTCGACAGCGTCGCCTCGTTCGAGACATAGCCGCTGGTGAACAGCAGTGCCGCTTCCTTGTCGTGCAGGTCGGCCAGCTCGTTTTCGAGGTTGATATGGTAATGCGTGTTGCCGCCGATGTTGCGCGTACCGCCGGAACCTGCGCCAACATCGTGCAGCGCTTCCTCCATCGCCGCGATCACCGCCGGATGCTGGCCCATGGCGAGATAGTCGTTCGAGCACCACACCGTGATCGGCTTTGGCCCGTTATGGCCCGCAAAGCACCGCGCATTGGGATAAGACCCCTTGTTGCGCAGGATATCGATGAACACGCGATATCGCCCTTCGGCGTGAAGCCGGTCGATCGCGGACGAGAAAACGCGCGAATAATCGACTGCGCGTGCAGAACCGTCGGTCGTCATGGTGCGTCCCGATAGCCGGTTTGTCGCCCCGACGCCAGCACCCGTCCGCGCGATAATGTCGATCGAGCGATATGATTTGCGCGATGGGGGTTATCCTCGATCAACTCGTCGTCGGTTATTTCTGCTACACCGCATCATCGCAGGATCGGGACTCGAAGCATTCCTGCGGCTGAGAGACCCTTGTGCTCCCGCTCGGATCGAGGGAGAAGCGGTCGTGCAACGCAATGATTACGAATATTTTCGACAGCGCGAAGCCGAAGAGCGGCTGAATGCCGAGCGTGCGCAAGAGCAGACGGCGCGCCGCGCGCATCTGATGATGGCGGAACGCTATGCCGAACGTCACCGCGCCATGGCACCGCAACAGACGGTAAGCGCAGCCTAGCTGATTCGCCACCACGGCTGCGCGTCACGCACGTCGAGTCGGCAGACGCCGGTCAGCCGGTGGCTGGCGATGTAGCGCGCGGCGCGGGCGTCGTAATCGGGCTTTAGCGGATCGACGAACACCCAGTCCTTGGGCTGGAAGGTCGAATAGCCGCCCAATGTCGGCACGCGCCAGATTTGCGCGAGCAGCATCGCATCGTCGTTATGCGGGTGTTTCGCGTGCATCTCGGCATTGCGGTACAGCGGTTCGCCGACGCGCGTCTGCACCGCATAAAAGCTGCGGCATTCCGAGGGTGGCGCGGGAATGACGGTCAGCGGCGTCCACCAAGCCGAGCGGCTGAGCTGCGCGGCGGAGAAGCTGTTGAGCTGTTCGATCAACAGCAGTGCGACCACCCCCATGCCAAGTACGCGGCGCTCGGTCAGCAGCGCCGTCAACCGATCCCGAAACACCGCCGCGACCAGCAACAGGACAGGCAGGACGAGGAAGGTCTGATAGCGCAACACGACGCGCAGTCCCTTCGCCCCCGGCACGAGGTGGAAGATCGCGCCCCAAGGCGAGGCGACCCAGAGTTGCAATGTCAGTGCCCAGCTGACGACGATCGCCAGCGCATAGGCGAACAGCACCGGATCGGCGGGGATTCGCCGCCTCAACACGCGCCATGCTGCCGCCACCGTCAACACGAACAGGAATAGTGGGAACCCCGACTCATGCTCGCCGCCGAAAGCCCGACCCGGTGCCTTGGGATCGGGCGTGAACGCACCGAACAGCGCCTGAATGCCGCGATTGATCCAGCCCCAGATCAGATTGCCCGGCCCGGTGTTCACCAGATCGACCGGCGTGACGAGATAACCGAGCATCTTCCAGTAACCGTGCCCGCCCGACTCGCCCGCCTTGGGCAGATAGACCGACAAAAACGGGATCACGGCGACGACGAACGCGCTGCCGCACAGCGCCAGCGTGACCCAATGCGCTCGGAGCAGCGTCAGCACAGCGCGGGGTCGCCAGTTGCCGGTACCGATCAACCAGCACAGGATAAAAATGCACCCGAACCACAAGGTGAACCACGCCATATAGTAAGCGGTGATCAGCCACGCCGCCATTAGCAGCGCCAACGCGATGCCGAACCCTCGCGCGCGACTTGATGCCCCCGCGACCGCTGCCCGCACCGTGCCGATCGCCAGAATCATCGCCACCGGCAACAACCCGACGCTTTGAAGCTGCGCATGCACCGTATGGATCGCCATGCTGTTGTTGATCGTGAAAATCGCAGCGACCAGCAGCGCGACCGGTGCCTGCCAGCCGAGCGTTCGCCGCACCAGCCACCAGCTGGCAATGAAGCCCATCGTCTTGAACGTCGCGGCGTTCAGCGTGTCGGACAGAAACGGATCGAACCAGATGCGCCAGAAGGAATAGACGAGGCCGTAGAGGAAGTAGCCGTCATTATAGCCCAGCGTCCCGGTGTGCGGATGGAAGTATCCGGGCGTGTTCCACACCGCATGGCCGGTAAACACGTTGCGCCAATGCTCCAGCAGGCTGATCTCGATGATCCCGTCGGCGCGGTCCCCAAAGCCGAGGTCGAACCCGCTGAACACCGGGTCGCGGAATGCGACCAGCATTGCGGCAAGCCAAATCAACGCGACCCAGGGCAGTTCGCGCCGAACGTTCACAATGTTTCCAGCTTGGTAAGACCGTAGGTGGCGAGCGCCGGAATGAGCGACTTGTTGGCCTGACCGGTGAACACGGCCATGCCGAGTGATGGCGCTTCGGGCCAGTCCTGCCCTGCCGTCAGATGCACGACGCGGCGGGCAATGCCGGGGCCGCCATCGACGAAGCGCACCGGATGCGGCGCGGCAGCGGCAAGTTCATCGACCACCAGCGGAAAGTGTGTGCAGGCGTTGACGATCACGTCGATGCGGTCGCCGCCCGGCTGGCCAAACAGCCCGTCGAGCACCGCCCTGAACTGTGCAGGATCGGACGATTCGCCGCGCAATTTTGCCTCCGCCAGTTGCACCAGATCGGCGCTGCCGTGCCGAATCACCGTGCAATCGCCGGCGAACTCGGCGGCGAGATTGGCGACATAAGGCTGGCGCACGGTGGCATCTGTGCCGAGCACGCCGATGACGCGGGTGCGGGAGAGCAGGGCGGCGGGCTTGATCGCCGGGACCGTGCCGACAATGGGAATGTCGAGCGCGGCGCGGACATGCGTTAGCGCGATGGTCGACGCGGTGTTGCACGCGATGACGATCAGCCGGGGCCGATAGCGCTCCGCCAGCCGCCCGAGCAAAGCGGGGACGCGCGCCGCGATCTCCCCCTCGCTGCGAATACCATAGGGAAATCCCGCGCTGTCGGCGGCATAGACCAGCGGCGCATGCGGCAGCAGCGCGCGCGTGGGGGCCAGCACCGACAGCCCACCCACGCCCGAATCGAAGAATAGCAGAGGCCGGGAGTCGGTGATCGTGAATTCGCCTGATGGAGATTGTTGCGCCCGCTTACCGAAGGACTTAGCGTTGGCGCAAGTTAGGGGAATCATGACCACCGAAATCCTCTGGGTAACGCCGACGCTGGCGCTGCTGCTGGGCTATCTGCTCGGCTCGATCCCGTTCGGCGTGCTGCTGACACGCCTGGGCGGCGCGGGCGATCTGCGCACGATCGGGTCGGGCAATATCGGCGCGACCAACGTGCTGCGCACCGGGCGCAAGGGGCTGGCGGCGGCGACACTGCTGCTCGACATGGCCAAGGGTGCCGCCGCCGTACTGATCGCCGAAGGCTTGTGGCCCGGCAACGGCCCGATCGCGGCGGCGGGCGCGTTTTTCGGCCATTGCTATCCGGTGTGGCTGAAGTTCAACGGCGGCAAGGGCGTGGCGACGCTGATGGGCATCATACTCGCGCTGCACTGGCCGTCCGGCCTCATCTTCGCCGCCGTCTGGCTTGCGTTGCTGGGCGGGCTGCGCATCTCGTCGGTTGCTGGCATGGCGGCGGCAATCAGCGCGCCGGTCAGCGCCGCGGCCTTTGCGCGATTCGACCTTGTTCCGCTACTGATCGCGCTCGCTTTGGTCGTGCTGTGGAAGCACCGTGCCAATGTCGAGCGGCTGATGGCCGGAATGGAGCCGCGCATCGGCCGCAAGGATGGCTGACGACGCCGACGTCGCCCGACTCCGCCTGATCCGCAGCCCACGCATCGGCCCCGTCACTTATCGCCAGTTGATGACGCGGTTCGGCAGCGCGGAGGCGGCGTTGGAAGCGTTGCCCGCACTGGCGATACGCGGCGGCGGGCATATGCCGGTGATTGCCGACAGCGGCGCGGTGAAGCGGGAGATGGCGACGGCGGCGAAACTGGGCGCGCGCTATCTGTTCCTGGGCGATTCCGATTATCCGGAACTGCTTGCCGAACTGGAGAACGCCCCCGCCGCGATGCTGATACGCGGCGATGTCGCGCTGGTCCGGCGACCGTGCGTGGCGATGGTCGGCGCGCGCAACGCCTCGGCCGCCGCGTGCCGCTTTGCGCGGCAACTGGCGCAGGGGCTGGCGGAGGCAGGGGCGACATTGGTGTCGGGGCTGGCGCGGGGCATCGACACGGCGGCGCATATCGGTTCCATCGGTGGCGGCACTGTGGGCGTCATCGCCAGCGGCATCGACATCGCGTTCCCGCCCGAGAATCGCGATTTGCAGGAGCGCGTCGCCAATGAAGGCCTGCTGATCGCCGAACAGCCGCCCGGCACCGAACCGCTCGCGCGCCACTTCCCCTCACGCAACCGAATCATTGCGGGGCTGGCGCAGGGGACGGTGGTGGTCGAGGCGGCCCCGCGCTCCGGCTCTCTCATCACCGCGCGGATTGCGGGGGAGGCGGGGCGTGAGGTGATGGCGGTGCCGGGATCGCCCCTCGATCCGCGTGCGCAGGGTTGCAATCTGCTGATCCGAGAAGGCGCCACGTTGGTGCAGAGCGTCGACGACATCCTGGAAATGATCCGCCCGATCGACGCCCGCGCCGTGCGCTCACCGATCAGCGCGTTCGAGGGTGGCCCCGCGATCGACGCCAGTGCGGGCGAACGGCGCGATCTGGAGGGGTTGCTGGGTCCGGTACCGGTCGCGGTGGACGAACTGGTGCGCCAGTCGGGCCTGCCGCCCGCTTTGGTGCAGATGGTGCTGCTCGAACTCGAGCTGGGCGGGCGGCTGGAACGCCATGCCGGCGGCCGGGTCAGCCTGCGTTGAGTTTGGCCGACGCTTCGCGCAACGTGATCGTACCGCCACGCAGCGCGAGTGGATAAAGAACCTCATTCTCAATCCGCACCCGCGCCGACAGTGCCGACAGGATGATGGCGCTGTCTTCGATGAAACCGGTCGGATCGTCGGCGATCGCCGCTTCGCTCCAGTGATCGACATAGTTGCGCCAGTCGGCGGCGAGCGTGTCGAAATCGGCCATCGCGCTGGCGGCAGCGATCTGCTGGCTGGCGTCACCGGCGGCAAGCAACATCGGATAGACTTCGAGATCCTCGGTGCGGAGATGTGCCGCGAGCTGTGTATCGAGATCGACGAGCATGCCGCGCAACGACGCGGCATCCGCAACCGGAGCGGCACGCGACAACGCATCGGCCAGCGTTGCGATGGTCCTGTGTTCCAGGATCAGTCGTTCGATCGAGATCATTGCGGCAAGATCATAAGCGGGAACTCGAGGGCACTGTGTGCCCCTAGCGGCACGTGGGTTAACAAGCTCTATGCCCCCCTTGACGCCGCCCTTCGCCACTATCCATCCTCGCGCGTACACGTAAGGACCGCCGAAACCCCATGCAGCTTGTCATCGTCGAATCGCCCGCCAAGGCGAAAACCATCGAGAAATATCTGGGCAAGGCCTATCGCGTCCTCGCCTCATACGGCCATGTCCGCGATCTGCCGCCCAAAGACGGATCGGTAAATCCCGATGACGGTTTCGCGATGGAGTGGGAGCCCTATGCCGACAAGGCAAAGCAGCTAAAAGCGATCACCGATCTGGCGAAAACCGCTGACCGTCTGATCCTCGCCACCGATCCGGATCGTGAGGGCGAGGCGATCAGCTGGCATGTGCAGGAAGTGCTGGCGAAGAAAAAGGCGCTGCCCAAAGAGGTCGAGCGCGTGACCTTCAACGCGATCACCAAGGCGGCGGTGCTGGAGGCGATGGCCAATCCGCGCCAGCTGGATACCGACCTGATCGACGCGTATCGGGCGCGGCGGGCGCTGGATTATCTGGTGGGCTTCACGCTGTCGCCGGTGCTGTGGCGCAAGCTGCCGGGGGCGAAGTCGGCGGGGCGCGTGCAATCGGTTGCTTTGCGGCTGATCGTGCAACGCGAGCGCGAGATCGAAGTGTTCATTCCGCAGGAATATTGGTCGGTCGTTGCCCATCTGGAGCATGACGGCACGGCGTTCGACGCGCGACTGGCGCGGTTCGAAGGCAGGAAGATCGAACGGCTGACGATCGGCGATGCCGGCACGGCGGCCCGCGCCAAGGCGGCGGTCGAGCAGGGGCGGTTCACCGTTGCGTCGGTCGAGACCAAGCCCGCGACGCGCAACCCGCCGCCCCCGTTCACGACGTCGACGCTGCAGCAGGAGGCGGCGCGGAAACTCGGCTTCTCCGCCAGCCATACGATGCGCGTCGCACAGGCGCTCTACGAAGATGGCGCGATCACCTACATGCGGACCGATGGCGTCCAGATGGATCACAGCGCCATCGACGAAGCGCGCAAGGCGATCGTGAAACGCTATCAGCCGAGCTACATCCCGGACAAGCCGCGCCAGTATCAGACCAAGGCGAAGAATGCGCAGGAAGCGCATGAGGCGATCCGCCCGACCGATTTCACCAAGGACAAGGCCGGATCGGGTGACCACGCCCGCCTCTACGACCTGATCTGGAAGCGTGCGCTGGCGAGCCAGATGGCGAGCGCGCGAATGGAGCGCACGACGGTCGAGCTGGAAGAGCCGACCGGTCAGGACGCGTTGCGTGCGACCGGGCAGGTGGTTCTCTTCCCCGGCTATCTCGCGCTGTACGAAGAAGGCCGCGACGATGAGGGCGACGAGGATTCGCGCCGCCTCCCGGTGATCCGCAACGGAGACACGCCAGCCAAGAAGGGCGTCGATTCCGAACAGCATTTCACGCAGCCGCCGCCGCGCTTTTCGGAAGCGTCGCTGGTCAAGCGGCTCGAGGAACTGGGGATCGGGCGCCCCTCGACCTATGCCTCGATCATTCAGGTGCTGAAGGACCGCAACTATGTCCGCGTCGAGAAGAATCGCTTCTTCGCTGAGGAAACCGGACGGCTGCTGACGGCGTTCCTTGAACGCTTTTTCGAGAAATACGTGAATTACGACTTCACCGCCGGGCTTGAGGACGAGCTGGACGACGTGTCCGGCGGTCGCGCCGCGTGGCAAAGCGTGCTGGAGGCGTTCTGGAAGGATTTCAGCCCGCGCACCGCCGAAGTGATGGAGCAGAAGCCGAGCGAGATTACCGCTGCGCTCGACCTGTTCCTCGCGCCTTATCTATTTCCCGACAAGGGCGATGGCAGCGATCCGCGGCTGTGCCCTTCATGCGGTGAGGGCCAACTGGCGCTGCGTGGCGGCAAGTTCGGCGCGTTCGTCGCGTGCTCCAACTATCCCGAGTGCAAGTTCACGCGACGTTTCGGCCAGCCGGGCGGTGCGGATGGGGGCGACACCGGGCCGGAAGTGCTGGGGCAGGATCCGGAGACCGGCGAGGATATCAGCCGTCGTTCCGGGCGGTTCGGGCCATATATCCAGCGCGGCGAAGGCAAGGAAGCGGCGCGCGCGTCGATCCCGAAGGACATTCCCGAGCTGGACATGGAGTGGGCGGTCAAGCTGCTCAATCTGCCGCGCACGATCGGCACGCATCCGGAAAGCGGCAATCCGATCACGGCGTCGATCGGGCGCTATGGCCCGTATCTGGCGCATGACGGTAAATATGCGCGGCTGACCTCGACGGCGGATGTGTTCGAGACGGGCATGAACGCCGCGGTGGTCAAGCTGGCCGAAGCTGCGGCGGGCGGCGGACGTCCGCAGCGCGGGGCGCAGGCGCCGCTCAAGGTAATGGGGCCGCATCCGGTGTCGGGCGCTGAGATCAAGCTGATGGAGGGCCGCTATGGCCCCTATCTCACCGACGGTACGACCAACGCGACTCTGCCCAAGACGGTGGATCAGGCAGCGCTCACGCTGGACGAGGCAGTGCAACTGATCGACGCCAAGGCGGCGGCGGGGCCGGTCAAGAAAAAGGGCCGCAAGGCACCTGCCAAGAAACCGGCGGCGAAGAAGGCCGCGCCCAAAAAGGCGGCGGCGAAGAAGTAATTCAGGCCGCGCGCAGGGTCGTCATCTGAAGCCAGGCGCGCGCCTGTTTCTGCGCTTCGATGATCTCGCGCGCGGTCATGTCGTCGGCGATTTCGGCGCGCATGTAAGGGGCATTTTCGCTGCCCTTCAGTGCGGCGATGTTGAACCATTTATGCGCTTCGATCAGGTCGACATCGACACCGGCCGAACCGCTGGAATAGACCATGCCCAGTTCATAAGCCGCGTCGGCGTTGCCACGTGCGGCATCGGCCAGACGGCTGTCGATCAGGAATTGTGCGCTCTTGTAACTGCTGCCCATGACGATGCCCCACTTTTGATTTCTGTTCTCATGGGAACAGCGTGGGGCATTCATGGTAACCAAATCGTTAACGCTGATTATCCCGCTTCAACCGCGATATTGTCGATGAGGCGGGTGCCGCCGATCCGGGCGGCAGCGAGCAGGCGGCGTGGGCGACCGGCAATCGGCGCGGCCAGCGTTTCGGCATCGGCCAGCTCGACATAATCGACCTCAAACCCTGCTGCCGTCAGCGCGGTTCGAGCGGTGACAAGCACGGCGTCGGGATCATCCCCCTTCTCGATCGCGCGCGCCGCAACCCCCAGCGCGCGCGGCAGCGCCACCGCCGCCAAACGATCTTCGGGTGCGAGATATGCGTTGCGCGAGGACAGCGCGAGACCGTCATCGTCGCGCTGAGTCGGCACGCCGCGTATGTCGATATCGAAATCCAAGTCGATGACCATGCGGCGGATCACCGCAAGCTGCTGAAAATCTTTTTCGCCGAATAGCGCGATGTCAGGCGCGACCTGGTTGAACAACTTGGCGACAACGGTGGCGACCCCGTCGAAATGGCCGGGGCGGGCGGCACCGTCCAGCGGCTCACTGACGCCGGACACCGACACATTGGTCGAATGCCCCGCCGGGTACATCACCTCGACCGGCGGCAGCCACAGCAGGTCCACGCCTGCTTCGCTCAACATCCGCGAATCGACCGCCTCCCGCCGTGGATATTTCGCCAGATCCTCGGTCGGCGCGAACTGTTTCGGGTTGACGAAGATCGACACCACCACGCGCTGGGCGGCGTGCTTCGCCTCCGCCACCAGCGCCATATGCCCGGCATGCAGCGCGCCCATCGTCGGCACGAAGGCGACACGCTCACCCGCCAAACGGAATCCCGAAATGGCATCGCGGAGGTCGGCAAGCTGACGGATGGTTTGCACGCGCACAAGGCCTTGGATATGGACGGGGAAGCGCGGCCTTCTATGGGGGCTAGGTCGGGCAGACAATCACCTGGATTGGTATCGAGGAAGTTATCCGTTGGCGGAAGCATCGACCGGACTGCATGTGATCGTGTTCGCCAATGAAAAGGGCGGGACGGGCAAATCCACCACCGCCGTTCATACCGCCATCGCCCTGGCGGCAAAGGGCGCGCGCGTCGCTTGCCTCGACCTCGACCATCGCCAGCGCACGATGGGTCGCTATCTCGATAACCGAGCGGAGACGATCAAGCGTAGCGGGCGTGAACTGCCGATGCCACGCTACGAGACACATGATGGCGAAAATATCGCGCGTTTTTCCGAATCGCTGGAGCGGCTGGGGCAGGATACCGATTTCCTGATCGTCGATACGCCGGGGCGCGACGACAAGTTCGGGCGCATCGCCATCACCAATGCCGATACGCTGGTGACGCCGATGAACGACAGTTTCGTCGATTTCGACCTGATCGGACAGGTCGATCCCGACACGTACAAGGTCATTCGCCCCAGCTTCTATTCGGAACTGATCTGGGATTCGCGCAAGCGCCGCGCCAAGGCGGACGGGCAGACAATCGACTGGGTCGTTCTGCGCAACCGCATGCAGCATATCGAGGCGCGCAACATGAAGCGCGTGTCGGAGGCGATCGACCAGCTGGCCAAGCGAGTCGGTTTCCGCGTCATTCCCGGTCTGTCGGAGCGCGTGATCTATCGCGAGCTGTTCCCCAAGGGGCTGACGATGCTCGACAGCCGCGAGTTCGGCGGGATGGCACTGGCGCATGTCGCGGCGCGGCAGGAACTGCGTGAGATGATGGCCGGACTGGCGCTGCCCGAGACCGCCAGCACGATGCCGCTATTTGCATGAGGGCGCGGCCATGATCTTCAAGCTATTGATCGGCGCGCTGATCGGCTGGATCGGCTGGAAGCTGTGGCATGGCTTTGGCCGCCCGCTGCCCGGCACGCCGAAACCCGCCCCGCCGCCGCCGGTGCCGACCGGCCCGGATGCGGAGGCGCGCGCCATCCTGGGCGTCGGCACCGACGCCGGGCCGGAGGAAATCCGCGCCGCACATCGCCGCCTGATTACCACCGTCCACCCCGATCGCGGCGGCTCGCCGGAACTGACGCGACAGGTGAATGCCGCGCGCGACACGCTGCTTCGCAAACCCGACGATTGAACTTTCCGTCGGTCTCGCGGATTAGGCGCTCAAGAGATTCTCCGGGAGATAGCATGACGCATCGTTTCAATCCGACCTCGCTGCGCGAATACGATATCCGTGGGATCGTCGGCCAGACGCTGGGCGAGGATGACGCGCGGGCGATCGGGCGCGGTTTTGCGACATTGTTGCGCCGTGCGGGTGGCACGCGGGTGGCAGTGGGCCGCGACGGCCGCCTGTCCTCGCCATCGTTCGAGGCAGCACTGATCGACGGGCTGACGGCATCGGGCTGCGACGTGGTTCGCGTCGGCCTTGGTCCGACACCGATGCTCTATTATGCCGAGGCCACGCTAGAAGTGGATGGCGGCATACAGATAACCGGCAGCCATAATCCCGGCAATTACAATGGTTTCAAGATGGTGTTTCAACACCGCCCATTTTTTGGCGACGATATTCAGAATCTTGGGCGCTTGGCTGCCGAGGGCGACTGGGAAGAGGGCACCGGCACGGTCACCGACGCCGATATCATCGACGACTATGTCGGTCGGCTGTTCGCCGGTTACTCGGGCGGCTCGTATCGGATCGGCTGGGACGCCGGCAACGGCGCCGCTGGAGAGGTCATCGAAAAGCTCGTCAAGCTCCTGCCCGGCGAGCATCACACGTTGTTCACCGATATCGACGGCAATTTTCCGAACCATCATCCCGACCCCACTGAGGAGGCGAATCTTGCCGACCTGAAGGCGCTCGTCGCGGAGAAGAACCTCGATTTCGGACTGGCTTTCGACGGGGACGGCGACCGAATCGGCGCGATCGACGGCGAAGGCCGCGTCATTTGGGGCGATCAGCTTCTGTCCATTTTGGCCGTACCTGTGCTCAAGAAGCAACCGGGCGCGACGATCATCGCGGACGTCAAGGCTTCACAGATGCTGTTCGACCGCGTGTCCGAACTGGGTGGCGAGCCGCTGATGTGGAAAACGGGGCATTCGCTGGTCAAAACCAAGATGAAGGAAACCGGGTCGCCACTCGCGGGCGAGATGAGCGGCCATATCTTTTTCGCACAGGACTATTACGGGTTCGACGATGCGCAATATGCCGCCGTTCAGCTGATCGGCGCGGTCCACACGACTGGCCAGTCGCTGACCGAGTTGCGCGGGGCGATGCCTGCGTTCGTCAACACGCCGGAGATGCGTTTTCAGGTCGATGAAAGCCGCAAATTCGCGGTGATCGACGAAGTGCTGGAGCGGCTGAAGGCGAGCGGCGCCGACGTCAACGAAACCGATGGCGCGCGCGTAACCACGCCAGATGGCTGGTGGCTGCTGCGTGCGTCGAACACCCAGGACGTGCTGGTCGCCCGTGCCGAAGCGCTGAGCCAGGCGGCGCTCGACCGGCTCCTTGCGATGATCGACGAACAGCTGGCGGCCAGCGGGCTGGAGCGGGGGCCACAGGCGGCGCATTGAGCGCGGCCGCGGGAGTGTGGTCAGCGCGTCGGCGAAGCGCGCGACAAGTCCCACGCAGCGCGGACCTGTCCGATATAGAGTGGCGCGTTCCGCAACAATTCCGCCTGCGCGCCCGCCGAGAAGCCGGTAAACGATTGTAGCCGGAGCCGGGCGTCAGCCCCGGCGATGCGGAACAAGGTGCGGACCTCCGCCGGAGAGCGACCCTGCGCCTGAAGGTAGCGGGCGAGCGCTATGATGACGCGTGCGCGATCGGGATCCAGGGCGGAGGCACGGGCGAGCACGGCCAGTGCTTGCCGGTACATCGCCTCCGCCTCGGTACCTTTGCCCTGCTGTTCCAGAATAGCGGCCAGATAGGTGCGCCCTTTCGCGATCATCGGGTCATGCTCTCCAACGATCGGGATGGCCATTTTCAACCCCTTGCGAAACAGTGCCTCGCCCTCCGCGAGCCGCCCCTGCCCGGCGAGATTATAGGCAAGGTTGGTGTAAGTAACGGCAAGGTCGAGCTGTCCCTGGAGACTGGGGACCCCTTCGCGCGCATCGAATAACATTTTGTAGATCGGTTCAGCCTCCGCGAACCGTTGCTGGTCCTCCAGAAAATAGGCGATATCCTGCCACGTCTGAAGCAGCGCGGGGTCGCCGGCTGGTAACAGCTTCGTCCGGATGGCGAGCGCGGCGCGCATCGCCGCTTCCGCCTCTGCGGGGCGATTTTGCTCGTTTAGGTTCAACCCAAGCAGGCTGTAAGTGCTGGCCACGTCCAGCACCCTCGTCGGCTCGGCTTCGAGCAGCGCCAGTGCCTTGCGATAGAGCGGCTCTCCCTCCGTGAAACACGTCTGTAGATCCATCCACTCCGCCAACCGGAGATAGACGTCGGCGAACCATGCCGCACGGGGGCGAGTACCCCTGCTCTCGACGAACAGTGGCGCATAGGCTTCCGCTGTGGTCGCGTCGCCCACGTCTTGGCTGGCGACCACCAGATAGCCCCAGATCGACGCGCATCGGCTGGTCGGCACTGCACGGTCGCAATCGGCGAACGCGGTGCGCCGCGCGCTGATCAAGCGTGCCCGTTCGGCATCGCCCGCCGCAAAATCGAGGCAGCGCGGCCATGCCGGTCCGAGCTTCACGCCCGCGCTGGCCGGCACCGCGCAGGCGATCAGGAGTGCGGAAAGAAGGCAGCGGACCAGAAACATGGGTCGAGCATATCGCCGTTTCGGCTGGTCGCCAGTGACGATCTCTGACTCGCACGCCGGGGTGGCCAAACCGTGCGTGGATCGCCACATGGAGGCATGGCCCCACCGCCCCAGATCATCCGCGTCATCGACCTCGAAACCACCGGCGAGAAGCCGCCGCAGCATGGCGTGTGCGAAATCGGCTGGCAGGATGTCGCGATCGGCGCAGACGGGCGCTGGGAACTCTATGGCGAGGGCGGCAACCGGCTGGTCAATCCGGGACGTCCGATACCGCCGCTGACGATGGCGATTCATCATATCCGCGACGAGGATGTGGCGGACGCGCCGTGGTGGCACGACGTGACCGGCCCGATCCTGAACCCATGGCCGCGCCGCGTGGCGCTGGCGGCGCATCGCGCAAGTTTCGAGGAGCAGTTTTGCACGCCTGCGCTGACACGGGGTGCCGACTGGATCTGCACGTACAAATGCGCGCTAAGGCTGTGGACCGACAGTCCCGGATTTTCCAACCAATTCCTGCGCTATTACCGGATGCCGGAGGGGATGGAGCATGAGCGGGGCCTGCCTGCGCATCGCGCGTTCCCCGACGCCTATGTCACCGCATTCCACCTGCGCGACATGCTCAACACCGTCAGCGTCGCGCAACTGATCGAATGGTCGAAGCTGCCCGGCCTGTTGCCGCGCGTGCGCTATGGCCCCGATCGCGGCAAGGCGTGGAGCGAGATCGACGACGATTCGCTCGACAAGTTCCTGGCAGATCGCGATGTCGACATCCGCTACACGGCGGAGATCGAACTGGCACGGCGGCGTGGCGGCGCACCGGTCGAGCCGCCCAAGCGTCAGCCGCAGCTGTTCTGACGCGCGGACTCGACGCCACGCAAATCTCCATTAGTATTACTATATGTTCAGCAGCCATTTCCGCGCAGCGCTTGCGCTCGCCTTCGTCTTTCTCGCACCCGGTGCTGCCACTGCGCAACCGTCCCCAGTGGTCAGCGCAGGCTTTACCTTTGACACCGCGCCTTATCCCGAAGTTCATGCCTCGACGATCGTCGAAACGCGTGAGGGAACGATCATGGCGGCGTGGTTCGGGGGGACGAAGGAGCGCAATCCCGATGTCAGCATCTATATTGCGCGCTATGCTGACGGCCGCTGGCAGCGCGCGATCAAGGTGGCCGAGGGGGTCGCGCCGGGCAAACCGCGCCAGCCCGCGTGGAACCCGGTGCTGTTCCAGCCGAGCAACGGCCCGCTGACCCTGTTCTACAAAGTCGGACCCAGTCCGCAGACCTGGTGGGGCATGGTCATCACGTCGCCCGACGACGGGCGAACATGGAGTGCGCCGCGCCGCTTGCCCGACGGCATTCTCGGCCCGATCAAGAACAAGCCGGTCGAACTGGCGGACGGGACATGGTTGTCGCCGTCGAGTACCGAGGCGGCGGGCAATCGCTGGGCGCTGCATTTCGAACGCAGCGCGGATCGCGGCAAAAGCTGGCAGCGCTCGGCCCCGGTCGCCTCGCCCGAGCGGATCGACGCGATCCAGCCGAGCGTACTGCGGCATGCGGGCGGCAGGCTACAGGCGGTGGCGCGAACGCGACAGGGGATGCTGGCGACGACCTGGTCAAAGGACGGCGGCAAAAGCTGGTCGCCGCTCGCCGCGATCGACCTGCCCAATCCCAATTCCGGTACCGACGCGGTGACCTTGGCCGATGGGCGACAACTGATCGTCTATAACCACAGCAGCCATAGCCTGGAGCGGCCCGGCAAGGGCTTCCGCTATCCGATCAACGTCGCGCTGTCCGACGACGGGGTCAGCTGGCGCAGGGTGCTGACGCTGGAGAATGCGATGCTGCCGGCCGGCTATGCCTATCCGGCGGTGATGCAGGCGCGCGACGGGCGCGTCCACATCACCTACACGCACAACCGCAAACGCATCCGCCACATCATGCTCGATCCGGCACGGCTGCCCAAAGGGGATTGGGCGGATGCGCCCGCAGTCACCAGCCGGTAGCCGCGGGCATCACCTTCAATATCTGATCTGCGTCGTCTTGATCTTGCGCTTCTCCAGCATCGCCTGAACACTCTCGGCCCCGGCAAGGTGGCCCGCGCCGACCGCAACGAACACCACGCCCGGCTTGTCGAGCCGCGTGTCGATCCACTCGGCCCAGCGCGCATTGCGGTCGGCGAGCAGGATTTTCGACAGTTCGGGCGCAGCCTTCAGCCCGTCATTCATCAGCACCGCGAGACCGTCGGCATCGCCCGTTGCCCATTCACCGACCATCTTGTCGAGCGTGGCTGGCGCGTCGGCCAGCTGGTCGACCGTCTCGACCAGGAACTTGACCTGCGCCTCTTCCGGGATCGAATCGAAGAAGCCGAACTGTTGCTCGACCGTCTCCAGTCCTGTGATCGGCTTGTTCGCAGCCTTGGCGGCCTTGTTCAGCGCCTCCTCGACGCCGCTCGCCGGATCATAGCCAGCCTTGACCACCGCCAGCATCGACAGCTGAACCGCCGCGAGCCATGGATCGAAGCGGTCGGCTGCAGCCAGCGGCACGCCGGCATCGGCCATCGCCTTCGCAAAGGCGGCGCGTTTGCTCTCGGGCAGCTTTTCGGTCAGCGTCGGCCCGGTCATGCTGACCCCGTATTTGATGACCAAAGGCTGCATGGCGGCGGGATCGGGAGTCGCGCCGATTTCGGATACCAGCTCGCCGCTTTCGTCGAACGCCTTCTTTACCGCCTCGTCGAACCAGCTAAGGCCCGGCTTCAGGATATGGACGGTGCCGAACAGATAGATCGTGGTGTCCGCGTCCTTGACCACCCACAAAGCCGGATCGGCGTCCTTGGTCTCGACAGCTGGCGCGGGCACGGGGGCCGTTTGCGCGAGTGCGGCAGGCGATACGAAGAGCAGCGTGAGCGCGGTGCCCGCGCGCAGAAACAGGTTCGACATTCTCATCTCCAAGCATGAAGTTGCGTTGATTATCAGGGTTTTATCTTTTTGTAGCCATAGCTTGCCGCCATCGCCAGAAAGGTGATGACGAACATCGTCTGGTGGCTCGGTTCGGACATCAGTCCGCCGCGCCACCACAGATACCAGACCGGATAGGCTATCAAATAGACGTTGAGCGCCATCGCCGACGCCCAATAGCTGTCACGTCGGTCGAGTTCGTCGGTGGCAAGGTTGTAGCGCCAGCCGCCGAAGCCGATGGCGACGACCAGCATCACCGACGCCGCAATCGCCCATTCGGCGGGAATCCCCTCTAGGAACGCGCCGTCTTTCGTCTCCAGCATCGCCGACATGAAGCCGATCACGCCGCCGACGCCCATCAACAGCGCGATGATGAGATGCAGCCGGTTCCGCCGCTTGCGTGCTTCCGCCAGTCCGTCGCTTGCCTCACGCATCATCGAACACCTCCTCGATCGTCAGGTCGAACAGTCGCGCGATGCGGAAGGCGAGCGGGAGCGAGGGGTCGTATTTCCCCGTCTCGATCGCGTTCACGGCCTGACGCGACACGCCCAGATACCCGCCAAGCTCGGCTTGGCTCCAGTCGCGTTCGGCGCGCAGCACTTTCAACCTGTTTCGCATTACAACGTCATTCGTCCCTGACTTAGTGTCAGCTTATGGCGACTATATGTAATGGAAACCTGACTATGTCAATGCGGTTTTGCGGCCCGCCGGAATCGCCGCGACCAGCGCCGCGACCAATGTCCCGATGCACAGCTGATACGGGAAGGACAGCCCGGTCTGGCCGATCAGCCACGGCTGCATCAGCAGCACGGTGACGAACCCGGCAATCAGTGCGGCGATCACCGACGCACTGTTGCCGCGCCCCGTGAACACCGCGACGAAATAGACGCCGAGCAGCCCGGCATAGGCGAACACCATCACCTGCAACGCGAATTCCAGCAGCGGCATGTCGGTGTGCCGCTGCCAGTAGAAGCTCAGCACCGCCATCGCGAACATAGCGATGGCGACTGCGCCCATCCCCCAGCGCCCGGCGCGGACATAATGTTTCGGTTCGGCCCCGCCGCGACGATCCTTCCACGGCTTGTAAAAGTCGCTGATCATCACCGACGACATCGCGTTCAGCGCCGAATTGGTCGTCGCCACCGCCGCCGCCGTCACGCCGATCGTCACCAGCCCGCGCAGCCCCGGCGGCACCTGCGTCAGGATATAATGGACGAACACCGTGACCTTCTCGCCCGCGAAGCTGGTCGCAGCCTGGTTCTGTGCGCCCATCAAATCGGGGCGGTTGTAGAAGATGTAGAGCAGCAGCCCGATCGTCACGAACATCGCGATCAGCGGCACGCTTGCCAGTGCCGACAGGATCAGCCCGCGCGCGCCAGTCCTGGCATCGGGACTTGCGAGCAAGCGCTGCGTCGTGTCCTGATCGAGACCGGCATTGGCGGTGTTCAACAGGAACAGGCCGGTAAACAGCGCCAGCACCGTGAACGGCTTCGACAAATCGGTCGAGAAGTCGAACAGCCGCAGTTTGTTTCCCCCGTCCGGCGTGTTGCGCAGCGCGTCGATCAGCTCGGCGTTGCTTGCGGGGATTGAGGTATAGAGGAACACCAGCACGGCCAGCGCCGACCCGGCATAGATCACGAACTGGATCAAATCGTTCCAGATCACCGATTTCAGCCCGCCGTGAAAGGTGAACAGGAAGCTGACCAGCATGACGCCTGCGGCAGACAGGATGATCGCCTGCGCATCGATGCTGCCGAACGCCACCATCGCAATCGCAATCGCCGCCAGATAGACGCGCGCGCCGCCGGCCAGCACGCGCCCGATCAGGAACATGCCCCCCGCCGCGCGCATCGCCCGCGCATCGAACCGGTGTTCCAGCAGCTCGTAAACCGTCGTCGCGCGCATCGCGTAGAAGCGCGGGATCAGGACGTGCGCCACAAATAACGCGGCGAGGATCGGTGAGAGGACCACGCCCAGATAGGTATAGTCGCTGCGATAGCCGTAATCCGGCGCACCGAGGAACGTTGCAGCGGATTGCGTCGCCGACAGCACCGACACCGCCGCCAGCCATGCCGGAACGGTGCGGCCAGTAAGGAAGTAATCGCTCCCATCGTCGGCCTTGAACCGCGAAAACAGCCAGCCGCCGACCAGCAGCACGACGACGTAAAGGCCGACCACGATCCAGTCGAGCGTTGCGAATTGGGGTGTCATCGCCGGAAGCTATCAGAACAATCTGCGACGTCACGCTTTTGCTGGGGGAACGACTCCCGCGCTCACGCTTTGAATCGGCTTCGCAACGAGTGGGAACAAGATCATGGCAGCACGCGCCTATTGGCAGGGACAAATCCGCCTTGCGCTCGTCTCGATCCCGGTGGAGATTTACACCGCAACCAAGTCGGGCGCACAAGTCGCGTTCCACCAGATCCACGAACCCTCGGGCAAGCGCGTCAAGTACGAGAAGGTCGTACCCGGCCTCGGCGCGATTGATACCGACGAGATCATGAAGGGGTTCGAGGTCGAAAAGGGCGAATATGTCCTGCTCGATCAGGACGAGATCGACGCGGTCAAGCTCGAGTCGAAAAAGACGCTGGAACTGACCCAGTTCGTCGACGCGCATGAGATCGACGTGCTCTATTATGAGAAGCCCTATTTCGTGGTCCCCGCCGACGATCTGGCGGAAGAGGCGTTCGTGGTGCTGCGTGAGGCGCTGCGCCGGACGAAGAAGGTCGGCCTCGGCCAGCTGGCAATGCGCGGGCGCGAATATGTCGTCAGCCTGAAGCCATGCGGACGCGGTATGGTGCTGGAGACGCTGCGCTATGCCGATGAGGTGCACAAGGCGCAGGGCTATTTCCGCGACATTCCCGACATCGAGCCCGACGAGGATCTGTTGGGGCTGGCCGAATCGCTGATCCAGAAAAAGGCGGCGAAATTCGATCCGGCGACCTTCCATGATCGCTATGTCGATGCGCTGAAGGGGTTGATCGAGCGCAAGCAGAAGCAGAAAGGCAATCGCAAGATTATCGACGACAAGGACGCGTCGGCGGATTCGCGCGGATCGAATGTCGTGGACCTGATGGCCGCGCTCAAGAAGTCGCTGGAAAAGCCGGGGGCCAAGGCACCGGCGGCGGCAAAGAAGGCGCCGGCGAAGAAACCGCCGGCGAAGAAGCGGGCCTGAACCGATGGCGAAGGCCGACCCGCTCGAAAAATACAATGCGATGCGGGACTTTGCGAAGACCGCAGAACCAAAGGGCGAGATCGCGCCGGGTACGGGTCGCAAATTCATCGTCCAGAAGCATGACGCGACGCGGCTCCACTGGGATTTTCGGCTGGAAGTCGATGGCGTCCTAAAAAGCTGGGCGGTGACGCGCGGACCGAGTTCCGATCCTGGCGAAAAGCGGCTGGCGGTGCGGACCGAGGATCATCCGATGTCCTATGCGTCGTTCGAGGGCACGATCCCCGCGAAGGAATATGGCGGCGGCACGGTGATGCTGTGGGATCAGGGCGAATGGGCGCCGATCCCCGGCAAGAGCGCGAAGGATCTGGAGAAAGGTCATCTGCATTTCACCCTGACCGGCGAGCGAATGCAGGGCGAGTGGCTGCTGATCCGGCTGAAGCCGCGCCCCAAGGAAAAGCGCGAGAACTGGCTGTTGCGCAAGATCGACGACGGGTTTGTCGGCGCCACCGATGCGCTGGTCGAGACCGGGCTGACCAGTGTGACCACCGGGCGCACGATGCAGGAGATCGCCGATGGGGTGAAACCGCCAAAGACAGTGGAGAAGAACGCATCAGCCAAGGCCGCGACCGGCAAACTTCCAGCATTCCGCGAACCGCAGTTGGCGACGCTGGTGGATAGCGTACCCTCCGGCAATGGCTGGCTGCACGAGATGAAGTATGACGGCTATCGCGCGCTGATCGCGATCGGCAAGGGCGGACCAAAGGTTTACACGCGATCGGGACTGGACTGGACCGATCGCTTTCCCGGCATTGCCGAGGCCGCCGCCATGCTGCCGGTCAAATCGGCGCTGATCGACGGAGAAGCAGTGGCGTTCAAGGACGGGCGGCCCGATTTCTCGACCTTGCAGGACGCATTGTCGAACGGCGGCGCGGACCTCAGTTTTTTCGCCTTCGACCTCATAGAGGTGGATGGCGAGGATGTCGGCAAGCTGCCGCAGATCGAGCGCAAGGAGCGGTTGCGGGCGTTGCTCATAGGCGCGGATACGCGGTTGCTGTTTTCCGAACATGTGCTGGGCGCGGGCGAGAAATTGTTCGATGCGATGTGCGGCGCGGGACAGGAAGGGGTCGTGTCGAAGCGTGCCGATGCCCCTTATCGCGGCAAGCGCACGAAAAGCTGGCTGAAGACCAAGTGCACGCGGCGGCAGGAATTCGTGATTCTGGGCTGGCTTCCGAGCAGCGCGAAAGGACGCGGGCTGAAGTCGTTGTTGCTCGGGCTGAACGAGGATGGCGCGCTGCGTTATGCGGGCAAGGTCGGCACCGGTTTCAACGCCACGACGATGGACGATTTGGTCACGCGAATGGAAAAGATCGAGCGCAAGACGGCGCCGGTCGAAGCGCCCAAAGCGGCGGTGCGCGGCGCGCGCTGGGTGACGCCGAAGCTGGTGGCGGAAATTGCCTTTGCCGAATTCACCTCCGAAGGCGTCGTTCGTCACGCCAGCTTTACGGGTTTGCGTGAGGACAAGCCGGTCGATCAGATTGTCGCCGAAGTCGCGGCGACAACCCCCGACGTACCGGTCAGCGACGTAAAGATCAGCAGCCGCGAGCGCGTGATCTTTCCCGATTCGAACATCACCAAGGGGGAGCTCGCGGATTATTACGCGGCCGTGGCGCCGATCCTGCTGCCCTGGGTTTCGCACCGCCCGATCAGCCTGGTCCGCTGCCCGCAGGGGCGCGCCAAACAATGTTTTTTCCAGAAGCACGACGCGGGAAGCTTCGGCGATCATGTCCGTCAGGTCGATATTCGCGAGAAGGACGGCAGCGTCGAACCCTATCTGTATGTCGAGGATGTCGATGGCGTGATGGCGTGCGTACAGATGGGGACGATCGAGTTTCATGGTTGGGGTGCCCGCGTCGAGGATGTCGAAAAACCGGACCGGCTGGTGTTCGACCTCGACCCCGATGAGGGGCTGGTTTTCGAGATCGTGAAGAAGGCGGCGGATGATCTGAAACAGCATTTGGCCGATATGGGCCTGACCAGTTTCGCGTTGCTGTCGGGTGGCAAGGGGGTGCATGTGGTGGTGCCATTGACGCCCGAAGCCGAATGGCCCGCCGTCAAATCATTCGCCGACCGCTTTGCCCGCGCAATGACGCAGGCGGAGCCAGAACGATACACTGCGAGCATCCGCAAGATCGATCGGAAAGGCCGGATCTTTATCGACTATCTGCGCAATCAGCGGGGCGCGACGGCGGTGCTCCCCTATGTCGCCCGCGCGCGGCCCGGCGCGCCGGTCGCCGCGCCGGTCAGCTGGAGCGAGTTGCGCGACATCGACACGCCGCAATTGTTCAGCGTGCGCGACGCCGACACGCTGATTGAACGCGCCAACGGACGCGCGCTGAAAGGCTGGGGACAAGCCGCGCAAGTACTGCCCGACATTTGATCTTTGTTGCGCCGCACCCTGATTATAGCCACAACGTCGCCAAAGGGGTTGATATGGCGAGCGCAGCGGCGACGTCCTTGTTCGATGCAGCGACGATTGCCGCCCGCTGGGTCGCCGATTATCGCGCGGCTACGCCCGCCACCGATGTGCTCTACGCCGCCGGACTCGATGATCCGTCCTGGGGCGCGGTGTTCGAGGAGCTGGCCGGGCGTTCTGGCGACGATCTCGATCATGTGCGCGAACGCGCGCAGCGCCATGCCGAGGATATCGGCACCGGATTCCGCATCGCGGGCGAAGGTGAGGAACGCCCCTGGCCGCTGTCGCCAGTACCGTTGCTGATCGACAAGAACGAATGGGACGGCATCGTCGCGGGCGTGGCGCAGCGCGCTGATTTGCTCGAGGCGATCCTGGCGGATTGCTATGGCGATCAGAAACTGGTGTCGGGCGGCTATATCCCCGCCGCGTTGGTGACGGGCAGCCCGTTCTTTCTGCGCCCGATGATGGGGCTGATCCCGCCGGGTGGCTATCACCTCAATTTCGTCGCGGTCGACCTGTGTCGCGGGCCGACCGGCGAGTGGCGCGTGCTGGCGGATCAGCTGCGCGCCCCGGTGGGCGCGGGCTATGCACTGGAGAACCGGCTGGCGATGTCGCGGATGCTGGGGGGATTGCAGAGCCGCCTGAACATCGAACGCCACGCGCCGTTTTTCGCCGCGTTCCGTGACGGGCTGGCGGCACGTTGCCGCCGTGCCGAGCCGCGCATCGGGCTGCTGACACCGGGCCGATTCAACCCCAGCTATGCTGAACAGGCACATCTGGCGCGCTATCTGGGCTTTTTGCTGGTCGAGGGTGGCGATCTCGCCGTCCGCGACGACCGCGTTTACCTTCGCACCATTGCCGGCCTCAAGCGCATCGACGCACTGTGGCGGCGGGTCGATCCGCGGATGCTCGATCCGCTGGCGTTTGATTCGCATTCGACGATCGGCGTGCCCGGGCTGGTTGACGCGATGGCGGCGGACGAAGTGGTGGTCGCCAATGCGCCGGGTGCGGCGATGCTGGAGGCGCTTGCCTTTGCCGCGTTCCTGCCGCGCCTCTGCACGCGGCTGACCGGCGAAAACCTCAAGCTCGCCAATATTGCGACCTGGTGGTGCGGACAGGAACGCGAGCGCGCTGAAGTGGCGGACGATCTCGACAATATGTTGATCGCGTCCGCGTTCGGCGTCGCCACCAACGTGCTGAGCGATGGTGCGGCCGTTCTGGGGTCGAACATGCTGCCGCAGCAACGTGCCGCACTGCTCGCCGATTTCGAGCGGCGGCCGCAGGATTATGTCGGTCAGGAAGTCGTGCGGCTGTCGACCATGCCGGTGGTCGCCGATGGTGGCCTTGCCGCGCGACCCTTCACCGTGCGCGTGTTCGCGGCGCGTGGTCCTGACGGCAGCTGGCATGTGCTTCCCGGCGGCTTCGCACAGATCGGCGAGCACCCCGACGCGCGCGCGGCGGTGATGGGTGAGGGCAGCTGGTCGGCGGACGTCGTCATCCATGGCAGCGATGCGGTGCCGCCGGTAACCCTGCTGGCATCCGACGACACCACGCAGCTGCGCCGCAATCCCGGGACATTGCCAAGCCGGGTGGCCGACAATCTATTCTGGCTGGCCCGCTATCTGGAGCGTGGCGAGGCGCTGCTCGGGCTGATCCGATCGTTGCTTGGCCATTCGATCAGCGCGGATACCGGTGCGGCGCTGTCGGTGGCGACGGTTCAGCAATTGGTGAACCTCGTCGTCGGATCGGGGGCGGCCCCGGCCCCGCCCAGCCTCAAGCGCGTCGATCTCACCCGCTTCGCCAGCGCCGCGATGGAAGCAGTCGAAGGGTCCAGCGTGCGCGCGATCAACCGTCAGGCGCGCGGGATCGGCGCGGTCAGCCGCGACCGCCTGTCCGCCGACATGATCCGGCTGCTCGACGCGCCCTATCCAGCCAAGGGCGGTGCGCTCGATCGGGCGGGATCGTTGCAGCGGCGCTATTATGCGCTGGCCGGACTTGGCGCGGAACATCTCGGGCGCACCGATGCGTGGCGATTTCACGATCTGGGCCGCCGGATCGAGCGCGCGATGGCGGCGATTCGCGCGATCCACGCCTTCGGTCACCCGGGCGCGACCAGCGACGATCTGTCCACGTTACTCGATCTCGCGGACAGCCAGATCAGCTATCGCCAGCGCTATCTGACCGGAATCGCGCGCGTGCCGGTGCTCGACCTGGTCGCGCTCGACCCCGGCAATCCGCGCGGCATCGCGTTTCAGGTGGCGGCAATTTGCGACCATATGCGCGATTTGCCGGTGTTGTCCGACGACGGTTTGGCCGAACCGCAACAGGCGCTGGCGGCAAAGCTGTCCGCCGCGGTCACGACCGCCCACGCGTCGGCGCTGGACGACGGGCGGCTGATCGAGATTGGCAATCTGCTGGGCTCGTTGTCCGACGCGGTGGCGCGGCGCTATTTCCTGCAGGGCGCGGAACCGTTGCGTGCGGCGGGGCTTGTCTTCGCCTGATGTTATACTCAATCCGCCACGTCACCCGGTTCGACTATGCGAAGCCGGTCGGGTTCGCACGCTGCAACTTGCGGCTGAAACCGATCCACTGGTCGGGCCAGACGCTCCACGACTATGATCTGACGGTGGTACCAGGCGGGCATGTCGCGCCGGCGCGGGCGGAGGCGGGGCTGGCCAATGTCGTGCGGCTGGTGGTTTCGGACGCATCGAAAAGCCTGACGATCGAGAGCAAATGCCGGATTACCGTCGATCGCCCGATCCCGTTTCCCTCGCCAAGCGATCCAACGCTGACAGAGGTCGCGGCACTGGCACGTAACAGCCGCGATGCCGGACCGGGCAGTCCGGCGGCCTATCTGTTTCCCTCACCGCTGATCCCGCTGGATGCCGAGATTGCGGCGTGGTGCGCGAAAGACCTCGATCCGACGCGCGGCGTGCTGGAGGCTGGCTTTGCGCTGGCCAAGCGCATTCAGGACGAGTTCGATTTCGACCCGACCGCAACACTGGTGGATACCCCTCCGCGCGAAGCCTTCGATAAGCGCGGCGGGGTGTGTCAGGATTTCGCCCAGATCATGATCTCCGGCCTGCGCGCCGCTGGCCTTCCCGCCGCCTATGCCTCGGGCTATCTGCGCACCCTGCCCCCACCCGGCCAGCCGCGGCTGGTGGGGGCGGATGCGACGCATGCCTGGGTATTGCTGTGGGGCGGACTCGATCTCGGCTGGGTCGGGGTCGATCCGACCAACGGTATCTGGATGGCGAGCGATCACATCATCGTCGCGGTCGGGCGCGATTATACCGATATCGCGCCGATCGATGGCATCGTGCTCGGCTCCGGCGCGCAGAATATGAAAGTTTCGGTAGATGTTGAGCCGCTTGAAGTATCGGCCTGACTTGCAACGCGGACGTTGCGCGCCGATGTAGCGCAGTAACACGCCAATAAGATTAAACCGGGGAAAACATGGCCGATCCGTACGCAACCTTGGGAGTCTCGCGCGGGGCGAGCCCGGACGAGGTGAAGAAGGCGTACCGCAAGCTCGCCAAGGAACTGCACCCCGACCGCAACAAGGACAATCCGAAGGCGACCGAACGCTTTGGTATCGTGACCCAGGCCTATGACCTGTTGATGGACAAGGACAAGCGCGCGCGCTTCGATCGTGGAGAGATCGACGGCGACGGCAATCCGACTTCGCCGTTCGGCGGCGGCTTTGCCGGCGGCGGACGGCCGCAGGGCGGGTTTCGCCCGGACTTTGGCGGCGGCGGTGGCGGCGAGCCGGATATCGGCGATATTTTCGAGGGGCTGTTCGGCGGCCGCGCGGGCGGCGGCCCCGGTGGCTTTTCCAGCGGGTTCGGGCGACGGTCACCCCCGGCAAAGGGGGCCAATGTCGCCTATCGGCTGCGCGTGCCGTTCGACGATGCGGCGGCGTTGAAACCGCAGCGTATCCAGCTGCGCGACGGATCGACGATCGACCTGAAGCTGCCCAAGGGGGTCGAGACCGGCACGCAGATGCGGCTGGGCGGCAAAGGCGATGCCGGCCCCGGCGGCAATGGCGACGCGATCGTGACGATCGAGGTCGAACCGCACCGTTTCTTCACGCGCGACGGCGACCATATCCGGATCGACCTGCCGATAACGCTGAAGGAAGCCGTGGCGGGGGCCGAAGTGCGGGTGCCGACACCCGAAGGGGCGTTGAGCGTCAAGGTTCCGATGGGATCGTCGTCGGGCAAGACATTGCGGCTGAAGGGGCGCGGCTTTCACGGCAAGGCGGCGCGCGGCGATCTGCTGGTCACGCTGGCGATCGAGATTCCGGCTGACGATGCGGCATTGACCGATTTTGTCGGCGGGTGGGAAGACACGAGCAACCCGCGCGCACGTCTGGGCGTTTGACGGACTTAGTGAGCGAACCGATTTCCCCAGAATCGCCCGAAGCGCGGCGGCATGGCTTTCACAAAAGGCTGTCGGATCTGGGCGTCACCGAGCGGGCGATCGAGGTCACCAAGCGTGTGGCGATCGGTGCGTTCAACGACGGGTTCACCCATGCCGGGAATCTGGCGTATCTGAGCCTGGTCACGCTGTTCCCGTTTTTTATCGTCGCCACCGCGATCGCACGGCTGGTCGGGCGGACGAGCGACGGGTTGCAGGCAGTGGTCGCATTCTTGCGGACATTGCCGCCGGAAGTTGCCGAACTCCTCCGGCCCGCGATCCTGGAGGTGCTGGCGGGGCGATCCGGCTCGCTGTTATGGCTCGGCGCGCTGGTCGGGCTGTGGACGACATCCGGGTTCATCGAAACGATCCGCGATATCCTGCGCAAGGCCTATGGCATTCCGTCCGCTTCGCCGTTCTGGCGGTTGAAGCTGGGCGCAATCGGCATGGTCATCGCATCGGTGATTCTGGCGATGATGGCGTTCAGTTTTCAGGTCGTGCTGATCGGCGCGGAGCAGTTCATCTGGCGGGTGATTCCCTATGCGTCGGACGCGGCGCGGATCGTATCCGTCACCCGGCTGGCCCCGGCGGTCGCGTTATTCGGTGCCATGTATATCCTGTTCTACACGCTCACCCCGTCGCGTTATCGCAAGTCCGATTGCCCGAAATGGCCGGGACCGGCATTCGTCACTTGCTGGTGGATGGCCTGCACGGCCGCCCTGCCGTGGGTGATCGGCAGTTTCGGCGGCTATGGCCTCACCTATGGCAGCCTGGCGGGGGTGATGGTGGCGCTGATCTTCTTCTTCCTCATCGGCTTTGGTGTCGTTATCGGGGCGGAACTAAATGCCGCGCTGGCGGAAGTGCCGGAGAAAGCGCTAGAACAACGCGCGCTAGAGGAGCGGCAGGAAGTGCCGGAGGGTAAGACGTGACGGGATTGATGGAAGGCAAGCGGGGACTCATCATGGGCCTCGCCAATGATCGCTCGCTCGCGTGGGGCATTGCGAAGAAATTGCGCGAGCATGGCGCGGAGCTGGCGTTCAGCTATCAGGGCGAGGCGCTGGAGAAGCGCGTGCGCCCGCTGGCCGAGGAACTGGGCAGCGATTTCCTGATCGACTGCGACGTCAGCGACATGGCCGAACTGGACAAGAGTTTCGAGACACTGGCGGCGCGCTGGCCGACGATCGACTTCGTCGTCCATGCGATCGGCTTTTCGGACAAGAACGAGCTGCGCGGCGGCTATGTCGATACCAGCCTCGACAATTTCCTGATGACGATGAACATCAGCGTCTATTCGTTCGTCGCGGTGTGCAAGCGTGCGGCGGCGATGATGCCGAATGGCGGATCGCTGCTGACGCTGAGCTATTACGGCGCGGAGAAGGTGATCCCGCATTATAACGTGATGGGCGTGGCGAAGGCGGCGCTGGAGACCAGCGTGCAATATCTCGCGGTCGATCTGGGCCGCGACAATATCCGCGTGAATGCAATCTCGGCGGGACCGATCAAGACGCTGGCGGCATCGGGCATCGGCGATTTCCGCCTGATCCTGAAGTGGAACGAGTTGAACGCGCCGCTGAAGCGCAATGTGACGATCGAGGATGTCGGCGGTGCTGGCCTGTATTTCCTGAGCGATCTGGCGAGCGGCGTGACCGGCGAGACGCATCATGTCGATGCCGGATATCATGTCATCGGCATGAAGGCCGAGGACGCGCCGGATATCACGCTGGCCTGATGACCATCGCAATCCGTCCGGCCACCGGCGGCGACGTGGCGGCGATCGACGCGTTGCTGCGGCGCAGTTTCCCGGCACCTGACGAAGCGTTGCTCGTGCAGCGGCTGTGCGTCGATGGCGATATGGTGCTGACGTTGGTGGCGGATGATGACGAGAGCGGCGAACTGGCCGGGGTCGTGGTGTTCAGCCGCATGACGGCAGAGGCGGGCGGCAAGGTGATCCCCGCCGTCGCGCTGGCCCCGGTTGCGGTCGGCGCGGTGTATCGACGACAGGGGGTAGCAGAGGCGCTGATCCAGGCAGGACTCGACCATCTGGGCGATGCCGGGGCGGCTTTGTGCTTCGTGCTGGGCGATCCGTCCTATTATGGACGGTTCGGGTTTTCAGCGGCGCATGCCGAGGGGTTTGCCTCGCCCTATGCTGGCGACTATTTCATGGCGGTGCCGTTACAGGGCGGTAAGCTGGCATGCGGCGCGCGTGGCAAGGCGGCGCATGCAGTGGCATTCTCGATGCTGGGCGAACACGCGCAGTCATGATCGCCGCGCTGCTCGATGTCATGCGCAGCGATCCGGGTTTCGCGGCTTTTGCGTTCATATCGTTGCTAGGGGCCGTCTATATCCCGCTGTCGGACGATCGCTGGGCGGCAGGCGCCTATCGCTATTTTCAAACCGCTGTGGGGGCGTTTGGCTGGATGCTGCTGCACTGGCTTTGGCTGGTGCCCGCCATCGCCCTCGTCGCAATCGTCAACCGCCCCCTTCTGAGCGCGCTGGGAACGCCGCTGCCGCGCGGGGCGGCCTATGTGCTTTGGGGCAGCTACGCGCTGCTGTTCTTTCTGATCCGGTTTTTCGCGCTGAAGTTCTTGCGCAGGCGGATGGAACGTCGCATCGCCGTGCTGAGGACGACGGCGCTGCTCGGCGCCTATGTGGCGTCCACGACGGAAGGCGACGCCGGGGAATGAGCTTCAACACTTTCGGACGCGTGTTCCGCTTCACCACCTGGGGCGAGAGCCATGGCCCGGCGATCGGCGCAGTGGTGGACGGGTGTCCGCCGGGATTGATGCTGTCCGAAGCCGATATTCAGCCGTATCTCGACAAACGTCGCCCCGGCCAGTCGCGTTTCACCACACAGCGACAGGAGCCGGACGCGGTGCGCATCCTGTCGGGCGTGTTCGAGGGCAAGACGACGGGCACGCCGATCAGCCTGATGATCGAGAATGTCGACCAGCGATCGAAGGATTATTCGGAGGTCGCGGTCGCCTATCGCCCCGGCCATGCCGATTATGCCTATGACGCCAAATACGGCTTTCGCGACTATCGCGGCGGCGGGCGATCGTCGGCGCGCGAAACCGCGATGCGGGTCGCGGCGGGTAGCGTTGCACGGCTGGTGATCCCGGAGGTGACGATCACCGCCTGGGTCGAGGCGATTGGCGGCGATGCGATCGACTATGCCAATTTCGACGCCGCGGAGATCGGCAACAACCCGTTTTTCTGCCCCGATGCGACGGCAGCGGCACGTTGGGAGACGCTGGTCGATAACGCGCGCAAGGCGGGGTCGTCGCTGGGCGCGGTGATCGCGTGCGAGGCGACCGGCGTGCCTGCCGGTTGGGGGGCGCCGCTTTATGCCAAGCTCGATAGCGAACTGGCGGCGGCGATGATGTCGATCAACGCAGTGAAAGGCGTCGAGATTGGTGACGGTTTCGCCGCCGCTGCGCTGGCCGGTGAGGGCAATGCCGATCCGATGCGACCCGGCGTCGACGGCCCCCAATTCCTCGCCAACCATGCTGGCGGCATTGCGGGCGGGATATCGACCGGACAGCCGGTGCGGGTGCGCGTGGCGTTCAAGCCGACCAGCTCGATTCTGACGCCGGTCGAGACGATCGACCGCGAAGGGAATGCGGCCGATATCCGCACCAAGGGTCGCCACGACCCGTGTGTCGGCATTCGCGGCGTTCCGGTGGTCGAGGCGATGATGGCACTGGTGCTGGCCGATCAGAAATTACTGCATCGCGCGCAAATCGGCTGATCGCCTCATCCCGCGAAGCATGCGGGTGGAGGGCGAGGCGAAGCGGATCGGGGACGGGGCGAGGAGCGCCGCTGCGACTATGTTGGCAAGGGCGCGTTTCTCCTGTGCCACATAACCAGGAGTTACCTCATGCGCCACAAGACGCTGTTCAGCCTTATCGTCCTTTGCGGTTCGACCGCAGCGCTCGCGCATATGGCGCCCGGCAGCCAGACCGAGGCACCGCTGCAAAACGAAGTGACCAATCAGGCCGTGCCGCCTGTCGACACGACTGGCAACGACACGTCGTCGAACGAGAGTTCGCCGAGCACCGAACCAACCGATCCCACGGATAACGGCACCGAGACTGCGCCGGAACCGAATGCCACCAGCTATTGAGCGGGGCTTCGTCCTCCCGGATGCGGCATGGGCCGTGTCCGGGATGACGAAGATCTTCAGTCTGCGAACGGATCTCGGACGAGGATCGTGTCCTCACGTTCCGGGCTCGTCGAAACCAGCGTAACCGGACAGCCGACGAGCTCCTCGATCCGCCGGATATATTTGATCGCCTGTGCCGGAAGCTGTGCCCAGCTGCGCGCGCCTGCCGTCGATTCGCTCCAGCCGTCAAATTCCTCGTAGATCGGCTCGACGCGTGCCTGATCCTGTGGGGCGGGCGGCAGATAGTCGTAATGCTTGTCACCGACCTTGTAGCCCGTGCAGATGCGCAGCCGGTCCATCCCGTCGAGGATGTCGAGCTTGGTCAGCGCGATCCCGGTGATGCCGCTGACCGCGACCGATTGGCGGACCAGCACCGCGTCGAACCAGCCGCAGCGACGCTTGCGCCCGGTAACGACGCCGAATTCGCGCCCCCTAGTACCGAGCAACTCCCCAATCTCGTTATCCTGTTCGGTGGGGAACGGGCCGGAACCGACACGCGTCGTATAGGCTTTGGTAATCCCCAGCACGAACCCGACCGAGCCAGGGCCGAGGCCGGAGCCGGATGCGGCCGATCCGCTAACCGTGTTCGACGAGGTCACGAACGGATAGGTGCCGTGATCGACGTCGAGCAGCACGCCCTGCGCACCCTCGAACAGGATGCGGCGACCCTTTTCCTTGGCGGCCTTCAGCGTCAGCCAAACCGGCGCGGCATAGGGCAGCAACGACGGGGCGATCTCACGCAATTCCTCGATCAGGCGGGCGCGGTCGATCGGCGGTTTGCCAAACCCGGCACGCAGCGCATCGTGATGCGCGCAGACGCGGTCGAGCTGCGCTTCGAGATCGTCGAGGTGCGCGAGGTCGCACACGCGGATCGCGCGACGGCCGACCTTGTCCTCATAGGCCGGGCCGATGCCGCGGCGGGTGGTGCCGATTTTCCCCGCGCCGCTGGCATCCTCTCGCAATGCATCGAGGTCGCGGTGGAACGGCAGGATCAGCGGTGCGGTCTCAGCGACCTGAAGATTCTCCGGGGTAATCTCGACGCCCTGCGCACGCAGCCGTTCGATCTCGTCGCGGAAATGCCACGGGTCGAACACGACGCCGTTGCCGATCAGCGACAGCGTGCCGCGCACGAGCCCGGACGGGAGCAGCGACAATTTATAGGTGGTGTTGCCGACGACCAATGTGTGGCCGGCGTTATGCCCGCCCTGGAACCGCACCACCAGATCGGCGCGGCTGGCCAGCCAGTCGACGATCTTGCCCTTGCCCTCATCGCCCCATTGGGCACCAATCACCGCAACGTTCGCCAACTACCGGTCCTTCCTGGCTATGCGCGGTTCCCCTAGAGCGCGGCGCTGCCCCCGTCCAGTTCACCTGTCGAGCGCGGCGCGGACCTTCTCCGCCAGCGCATCGACGCCAAAGGGTTTGGGCAACAGCGCACCGGTCGCATCAAGCCGTTCGGCGATCGCGGCTTCGTCGGGCGTGTAACCGCTGGTGAACAATATTTTCAGGCCGGGCTGGCGGCTCCGTGCGACGCGAGCGAGTTCGTCGCCGGTCATCTCCGGCATCACGACATCGGTGAACAACAGCGACACGCGCTGGCCGCGATCGAGCAGGCGCAGCGCCTCAATCCCGTCAGGGGCCTGCAATACGGTATAGCCCAGCTCGCGTAGCGCCTCGACCGAATAGTTGCGCACCCGCTCCTCATCCTCGACGACCAGGATGACCTCGTCGATCGACCCCTGCGCAATCGCGACGGGGCGTTCGGTGGTTGGCTGTGCTGCAAGCGGCGATTCGCGGCTGGGCAGCAGCAGGCTTACGCGCGTCCCGCGCCCCGGCGCGGTATCGATCGTGACATGCCCGTCGGACTGGCGCGCGAACCCGAACACCTGGCTTAGGCCAAGTCCGGTCCCCTTGCCGACCCCCTTGGTCGTGAAGAACGGGTCAAAGGCACGCGCGGCCGTCTCCTGCGACATGCCGGAGCCGGTATCGGCGACAGTCAGTTCGACATAGTCGCCGGGCTGAATCCCCATCCCCGCAGCGATCGCGTCGGCGATCGTCCGGTTGACGGTGGCGATGGTCAGCGTCCCGCCACCGGGCATCGCATCGCGCGCGTTGACGCACAGATTGAGGACGACGTTCTCGAGCTGGTTAGGGTCGGCCAGCGCCGCATCGAGTGTCGGCGTCAGATGAGTTTCGATCGTCACGTCTTCGCCCAAGGTGCGCATCAGCAGCTCGATCATCCCCAGCACATGGCTGTTAATGTCGAGCGCGGTCGGCGCCAGCGGCTGCTGTCGGGCAAAGCCGAGCAGGCGCTGAGTCAGTGCCGCTGCGCGCGTGGCCCCGTCCTTCGCCGCGACGATATAGCGGTCCAGTTCGGTGCTGCCTTGCGCGATGCGCCGCTCCAGCATGTCGAGCGCGCCGATCACCACCGCCAGCATATTGTTGAAATCATGCGCAATGCCACCGGTCAGCTGGCCGACCGCCTCCATCTTGTGCGCCTGCCGCAAGCGCTCTTCGGCGGCCATCAGCTGCCCGGTGCGCTCCGCCACGGCCTGTTCGAGTTCGACCCGCGACCGGGCGAGAACCTCCCGCGCATCGACGATTTCCTGAATATCGGTGCAGGTGCCGAACCAGCGGGTGATGTTACCGTCATCGTCGCGCACCGCCTGTGCCCGGCCCAGCACCCAGCGATAGACGCCGCTATAATGGCGCAGCCGATATTCGATATGATAGGGTTCGCCCGTATCCAGGCTGTACCGCCACTTTCCCCAAGCGCGATCCTGATCGTCGGGATGGAACATGTCGTTCCACGCCTCGCCGTCGGTGGTGCCATAGGGGACACCGGTATATTCGTACCAACGGTCGTTATAATAATCGTGATAGCCATCGGGCCGGGTCGACCAGATCATGTGATCGATTGAATTGGCGATGCCGCGGAACTTGGCCTCGCTTTCGCGCAATGCGGTAACGGCGGCGGCCCGCTCGACCGCGTCCCACGCAATCTCCGCCACCGCTTCGATGAAGCTCACTTCTTCGGGCCTCCACGCACGCGGGACGGCGGTGTTCGCGTAAAGCGTCGCCACCCAAATGCCACCGCGCATCAACGGCACGCCCACCGCCGATGGCGACAGCCGCGCGAACTCGGTGGCGGCATAGGCCGGGTCGGTGGCCGAATCGCCCACCACCACGGTCCGCCCCTGTCGATAGGAGTCCAGCGCGGGACCCAGGTTTTCAGCTGGAATCACACCCTTCGCGTCTGGCAGCTTGCCGTTGTTGATGGACGGGCCGAAGTTCACATTTCCGTCCGCGCCGACACGATAGAAGCCGACCCGGTCGATCTTCAGCCGGCGGGCCAGCGCGGTCGCGCTCAACCGCATGATCGCGTCGGGCGAGTCGAGGGCGCGCTGACGATCGACCAGGCCGTAGATGAACGCCTGTTCCTCGGTCGCGGCCTTGAGATCGGCGGCGGCGCGGTGGGCGGCTTCTTCGGCATTGCGCCGTTCGGTCACATCGAAGCTGACGCCGGGGAAGCGCGTCGGCCTGCCCACATCGTCATAGCCGCACCGCCCCTGTGCGGTGACCCAGCGCATCGACCCGTCCGGCTGGACCAGCCGATATTCGGCCTCGAACCGGTCGCCGCTGCGGATCGCCTGATCGATCGCGGTCTTTACCCGCGCGATGTCATCGGGGTGGACTGCGGCAAAGAAGGTTTCGATGGCCCCGCCCTGCTCCGCGAGCACGGGATCGACGCCGTACAGGCGTGCGAAGCGCGCGTCGGCGCGCACGAGATTGGCAGGAACATCCCAGTCCCATGTACCGACGCCGTGCGATGCGTCGAGGGCCAGCTGCAGCCGCTCTTCGCTCTCGCGCAGCCGCGCTTCGGTCATGGCCCGCTCGGTCACGTCATTGGCTTCGACAAAAATGTCGGTGGTGACGCCGTTGGCATCCTTGATCGGCTGATAGACAAAGTCGAGCAGCCGAGTCTCGATCGCGCCACCGCGTTCAAGCATGATCGGCGTCTCGCTGGCACGATATGCCGTGCCTGAGGCGAACACCTGATCGAGCAGATCGACAAAGCCCTGATCGACGATTTCGGGCAACACCTCGCCCACCGGCTTGTTCAGCACCGAACGGTTGCCCACCAGTTCCAGATAGGCCGGGTTGGCCAGTTCAAAGACATGCGCTGGCCCGTGCAACAGCGCGACGGCGGCGGGCGATTGCTGGAACAGTTCGCGCAGCCGCCCCACTTCCGCCAGCCGGGCGCGTTCGCCCAGCACGGCGCGGGTTGTCTCATTCCCCTGATTGAGAATGCCGACGACCGCGCCGAACTCGTCGCGGATCGGGGTGAAGCTGTAATTCCAGTAGGTTTCGTGCGTGCGTCCACCGCGCATCATGTCGAGCCGCTGGTCATAGGCGGCGAACCCCTCCCCGGTCTCGATCACGCGCGCGAATTGTGGGCCGACAACGGCCCAGATTTCGGGAAATACATCGGCACCGCGCTGCCCCAGCGCCCAGGGATGACGCTCCGCGGGGATCGTCGCCCAGGCGTCGTTGTAGAACAGCCGCAGGTCCGACCCCCAATAGATGGCGGTGGGGAATTCGGACCCCATGCAGATGCCCAGCGCAAAGCGCAGCGGCTGTGGCCAGGTGTCGATTTCGCCAAGCGGATTGGCGTGCCAGTCATGCGCCCGGATCAGGCGACCCATCTCGCCGCCATGTTCGAGGAATCGCAACTCGGAGTACATGGGTATAGCGTTGCGATGGGCGACCCGTGGTGTCAATGCGCCGCACGCCCCTCGACACCTGAAATCAGCCGCTTATGCTGGTCGTCCAGGAGCAGGAGAAGAAGCGTGAAACTCGCCAGTCTGAAGAATGGCCGCGATGGCCGGCTCGTCGTCGTGTCCACCGACCTCGCCTGGTATGCCGATGCCGCGCATATCGCGCCGACATTGCAGGCCGCGCTGGACAATTGGGGCCAGGTCGAGAGCGATCTGCGCAACCTCGCCACCGATCTCGACCATGAAGCGATCCCGATGATGCGCTTTCACGAACGTCAGGCGGCGGCACCGCTGCCGCGCGCCTACCAATGGGCCGACGGATCGGCCTATGTGAATCATGTCGCGCTGGTGCGGCAGGCGCGCGGGGCGGAGATGCCCGAGACATTCTGGACCGAGCCGCTGATGTATCAAGGCGGAAGTGACGGTTTTCTCGGCCCGCGCGATCCGATCCCGCTGAAGGACGAGAGCTGGGGTTGCGACCTCGAGGCGGAAGTGGTGGTGGTGACCGGCGACGTACCGCTGGGCGCGAGCCGCGAGGAAGCGCTGGCTGCGATCCGGCTGGTCGGGCTGACCAATGATGTTTCGCTGCGGAATTTGATCCCCGAGGAACTGGCCAAGGGGTTCGGCTTCTTTCAGTCCAAGCCCGCCAGCGCATTTTCGCCCGTCTTCGTCACGCCCGACGCGCTGGGTGTGTGGTGGCAGGACGGCAAGCTGCACCGCAAGCTGATGGTCGATCTCAACGGCCAGCCGTTCGGTCGGGCCGAGGCGGCGGTCGATATGACCTTCGATTTCGGCACGTTGATCGCGCATGCGGCAAAGACGCGTGCGCTGGGCGCGGGGACCATCATCGGATCAGGCACGGTTTCCAACCGCGATGCGGACGGCGGCCCGGGCAAGCCGATCGCCGAGGGCGGCGTCGGCTATTCCTGCCTGGCCGAAGTCCGCACCGTGGAAACGATCAACGGCGGCAAGGCGGTCACCCCGTTCCTGAAGACCGGCGACACCGTCCGCATCTGGGCCGAGGACGACAAGCACCACGCGATCTTCGGCACGATCGAGCAGACCGTCGGGGGATAGGCATCTCGAGCGGTTATCACATATTCGAGACCGTGGCCGGTTTCGCTGCGATTGGCTGGAACGGGAAAGGCGTCAGCAGCTTCCGCCTCCCGGCGGGCACAGTGCAAGCGGCGGAGCTGGCGCTACTTCGGCGTTCGCCCGCAGCGAAAGCGGTATTGCCACCGCCATTGGTGCAGGCTGTGATCGACGACGCGCAGCGCTATTTCGTCGGCGGATGCGTCGATTTTACCGGCGTGCCCGTCGATCTCGGGGCGCAGCAGCCCTTTTTCGAGCGCGTCTACGGTGTCGTGCGCCAACTCGGCTGGGGCGAGACGGCGACCTATGGTGTGATCGCCAAGAGGCTCGAAGCGGGGCCGGAATTCGCCCGTGATGTCGGCCAGGCAATGGCGGCCAACCCGGTGCCGCTGATCATTCCGTGCCATCGCGTGACGGCTGCGAACGGGCAGATCGGCGGCTTTTCGGCACCCGGCGGATCGCTGTCCAAGGCGCGCATGCTCGAGATCGAGGGCGTCGAGGTGAAGGCCGGTATCGTCACCCGCGACACGCCGCAGCTGGGGCTGGGTTTCTGAGCAGCGCGATCAGAATGCGAACATGCCCTGCCGGTCGATCAGCGGCCAGCGGCCATGCTCGATATGCCGCCCGCTCCCGCTTTCGATCAGCAGGATTTCCTCGACCGGCCATTCGATGGGCGGCAAGCGCGCGCACCGGAGCGATGCGCCGCCATAAGCGAGGTTGAGGTGCAGACTGAACGCGTAGTCGGGTAGCATTACGCCGCAACGCGCGATCCGTGCTGCCAGCGCACGCTGGAAATATCCCGGTGTGCGTTGACCTTTGCGGGGCTTGAGCGTGTCGCCCTCGATATGGTCGAAGGCGACCGAAAACGGTGCGGCGTCGAACGTTTCAAGCGCGCGATGCACCGCATCGATCGCCGCCGATGCGGTTTCGCCGATGGGCAGGAGCGTTCCGTGCCAGCGTTCGGGCGCGTAGCCGATCTCGATGCCCAGCGCCGCGCACAGCCGGATGAGGCGGGCGCGCTCGCGCGGTGGCGGCTTGAACATCATGTACAGCGGCCGTTCGGCGCGGCGAGTCACCTGCCCGGCCATCAGTGAAAATCCCGCGACTTGACCGGAATCCGGTCGGCATCGCGCCAGTGGTTGCTGTCATAGGGTTGCGGCCAGCCGACCTTTCGGTCGCGCGGGTCGATCGTCCCGCCATGCGTTGCACCGTCGCCGGGCATGGTCATGCGTGGCAGATCGAGATCGCCGACATCGCGCAGCATGCCCGTCAGATCGGTCAGATGATCGACGACGACATGGATCACCAGCCCCTCGCGCTGCACCCGCCCGCGAATACCGAGCATCGTCGCTGACATCACCGTGCGCCGGTTGGCCTCGAACCGGTCGGGCCACAGCACGGCATTGGCGATGCCGGTCTCGTCCTCCAGCGTGATGAATACCACGCCCTTGGCACTGCCGGGTCGCTGGCGAACGAGGATCAGTCCGGCGACTTCCACCCGCTGCCCGTCCTTCATTCTCGCCAGATCGCCACACGGCACCCTGCCTGCCGCCGCCAGCCGATCGCGCAGGAAATGGACGGGGTGATTGCGCAGACTGAGTTGCGTGGCGCGATAATCCTCCACCACCTCGCGCCCCGCCGTCAGCGGGGTGAGCATGACCGGTTCCTCGACCACTTCAGGCTGCACTCTGCCCGCATGTGCGTCCATCGTTGCGAACAGCGGCAACGGCGCTTCCCGCAGCGCCTTCACCGCCCATAATGCGTGTCGCCGGTCGAGACCCAACGACTGGAACGCATCCGCGCGCGCCAGCCGTTCCAGCGCCGCCGGTTTCACCCCGGACCGCCGCCACACTTCCTCGATCGACGCGAACGGCCCACCTGTCGCCCGCGTAGCGAGGATGTGTTCGGCGTCCATCTGTGCCAGCCCCTGCACGATCCGCATCCCTAACCGCAGTGGATGCAGGCTCGCCCAGTCCGCATCGTCCCCGCAAAACCCTGCAGCGCGCGGCCGCAGATTCGGCCCGCCGGGGATCATCCGCGTATCCCAACCGCTGTCGTTGATGCACACCGGCAGCGCCTCCACGCCATGCCCGCGCGCGTCGCGCACGATCTGCGCGGGGGCATAGAAACCCATCGGCTGTGCGTTGAGCAAGGCTGCACAGAACACATCCGGATGCCGACACTTCATCCATGACGAGGCATAGGCGATCTTGGCGAAGCTGGCGGCGTGGCTTTCGGGAAAGCCGTAATTGCTGAACCCTTCGATCTGCGCGACCAGCCGCTGCGCAAATTCGTCGCTGATGTTGTTCGCGCGCATGCCGGCGAGCAGCTTGGGACCGAACTCACCAATGCCGCCGGTGGATTTGAACGTCGCCATGGCGCGACGTAGCCGGTCGGCCTCGCTCGCGGGGAAACCGGCTCCAATGATCGCTACCTGCATCGCCTGTTCCTGAAACAGTGGCACGCCCAGCGTCTTTTTCAACACGGCTTTGAGCGCGGGCGAGGGGTAATCGACCAGATGCGGATTCTGCCGTCGCTTCAGATAAGGATGAACCATGTTGCCCTGGATCGGGCCGGGCCGGACAATCGCGACCTGAATCGCGATGTCATAGAAGTTGATCGGTTTCATGCGCGGCAGCATCGACATCTGCGCCCGGCTTTCGATCTGGAAAACGCCCAGCGTATCGGCCTTGCGGATCATCCTGAATGTAGGTTCGTCATTCTCCTGCATCACGGGGGAGGCCATCGTGATCGATATGCTCTTGTGTTTGGCCAGCAAGTCGAACGACCGGCGCAGGCAGCCGAGCATGCCGAGGCCGAGAATATCGACCTTCATGAAGCCCAGATATTCGAGATCGACCTTTTCCCATTCGATGACGTGACGATCGACCATCGCGGCAGGTTCGACCGGAATCAGGTCGTGCAGCTTATCGCGCGTAAGCACGAAACCGCCGGGATGTTGCGACAAATGCCGGGGCGTGCCGAGCAAGGCCTTTGACAGCTCCAGCGTCAGCGCCAGCCGATGGTCGCTATTGTCGAGATTAAGCGCGGCGACATGCGCGTCGGGCACGCCTTCGTTCGACCAGCCCCAGACCTGACTCGCCAGCGCGCCGGTCAGGTCTTCGGGCAAGCCCAGCGCCTTGCCCACTTCACGCACCGCGCCGCGCGAGCGGAAGCGGCTGACGACAGCGGTCAGCGCGGCATGATCGCGGCCATAGCTGTCATAGATCCACTGGATCACTTCCTCGCGCCGTTCATGCTCGAAATCGACGTCGATGTCGGGCGGCTCCTTACGCTCGGTGCTGATGAAGCGTTCAAACAGCAACTGGTGCTTGACCGGATCAATCGATGTGATGCCAAGCGCAAAACAGATGACAGAATTCGCAGCGGACCCGCGGCCCTGACACAATATCTGCTGGCTAATCGCGTACTGCACGATCGAGTTCACGGTCAGGAAATAGGGTGCATAGTCCATCTGCTCGACCAGTCCGAGTTCGTGGGTCAGCAGGTCGCAATGTGCCTGTGAAGGTTTACCGCCAAAGCGTTGCCGCAAGCCGTTCCATGCCAGTTTTTGCAGCGCCTGTTGCGGCGACTGGCCGTGCAGGACTTCCTCTTCCGGATATTGATGGTTCAGGTCGCGCAGTGAGAAGGCGCAGCGTTCGGTGATCGCTTCACTGGCAAGCAACGCATCAGGGTAATGCGCAAAGCGGCGTAGCATTTCGTCCGGCGATTTAAGGTGTCGATCAGCATTGCGCTCACGCCTGAAACCAAGTTCATCGATTGTGCATTTGTTGCGAATTGCGGTGACGACATCCTGAAGCATACGCTGATCGGGATGGTGATAGAGGACGTCGCCGGTGGCGAGCGGCATCAGGGCATAGCGATGCGCTGTTTCATATGTTTCGTACAGGCGCACAGCCTCGCCCGGGCGCCGCTGATGGGTGAGGCAAACATGACCGTGTGCGCCGAACAGGTCGGCCATCCACTGCAGGTCGCCATCGACGCCACGTGGGACCAATGCGGCAACCAGGCCTGAGCAATGGGTGGAAATATCTTCCCAGTAGAGAAAGCATTTCCCCTTCTCGCCAGCTTGCGGATCGGCACGCGATTTGCCGAGCGTGATCAGCCGCGTGAGGCGGCTCCAGGCGGCGCGATCTTCCGGCCAGACCAGCAATGAAGCGCCATCGACAAGGTCCAGCCGACAGCCGGTGACGGGGCGAATCGTCACACCCTGCTTGGCAAGTTCGTCGCAAGCAAACAGCGCCTGCACCACACCGGCGAGCGAGTTGCGATCGGTGACGCCGAGCGCGGAGTAGCCCATCAACGCGGCATATTCGAACAGCTGTGTGGGTGCCGACGCGCCGCGCAGGAATGAGAAATGCGTCGTCACCTGAAGCTCGACGTAACTCATCCGAACAGCCCGTGCAGATACCAGCTAAGATCGCCGGTCACGCCGCGTTCGCCATCCCCCCTGCGGAACAGCCAGTAGCGGCGGCCTGCATCGTCCTCGACGCGAAAATAGTCGCGCACGGCATGCGTCTCCGCCGCACGTCGCCACCATTCGCCCGTGATGCGTTCGGGGCCATCGGCGTGCATCACGTGGATGACGCTGCCGCGCCAGGTGAAGCGGCGTGGCGGCTGGTCGGGGAGCGCGGCCAGCACATGATCGAGCCGTTCGGGCTGCCGCAACAGCCGCACCGGACGGGGCCAGTCGATGCGCCACGGGTCAGGCACGGTACTGCGATCGAGCTGGCCGACATCGCCGGGTTTCAGTCTTGCGCCGCGCCGCGCCGGTGCATCCAGCACGCCGTCGCGGGCGACGCTGCGTTCGGGGACGTCGCTTTCGACCGGACGCCGTCGTGACAGCCGTGCCAGCCCGATCCGGGTCGCCAGCGTATCGACCAGCGGGGCCAGGTCGGGCTTGGTATCCTCATCCAACCGTTCGTCGAATGGTTGCGCGGTGAGTGGTTCGGCGCGGCGGACGTAGAGGGTGATGGCGTCGATGCCATAGCCGGGCTCGACATCCTCGATCCGCCGCGCGATCAGGCGAACCAAATGCATCGGGTCGCGGGTCGCACGGGCGAGGCCGACGCGGATGCGTTGCGGGACGCCGTCCACGCGATCCGCGACCAGCTCGACTGCGCGCGCGCCCAGCCCTTCGCTCTCAAGCGCGGCGCAGAGTTCGGGGACGAGCGCGCCGATCCAGTGCGCGATCCCCTCGGCCGTCGCCACCGGATCGATGAAACGGCGCACGACCATGATGGCTTCGCGCGGAATCACCGGGGCAAGCGGTTCGGGCAAGCTTCCCAGCGCCTGTTCGAGCCGCGTCACCAGCGTTGCGCCAAAACGCCGGGTGAGGGGTGCGCGCGGCATTGCGGCAAGCTGGCCGATCGTGTCGATGCCCAGCCGGCGGAGAAGTTCGACTGATTTTGTGTCAGCGCGAAGGGCAGGAATGGGCAAGGCAGCGATTGCCTTTGCCTGCTCGGTTGCCGACAGAATGCTTACGGGATCGCGGCCATGATGTGCGAGCGCCCATGCCGCGCCGACCGTGTCGGCAATCGCTATCCGCGCCGAATAGCCCCGCCGCCTGAGCAGCCGGACGATCCGCCGCGCCATCATCGCTTCACCGCCGTGCAAATGTGCGGTGCCGGTGATGTCGATCAGTAAGGTATCCGTTCCCTCGACCGCGACGATCGGCGACCAGCGCCGCGCGGCGAACAGCGCCAGCGCGTTGAGTACGGCGAGATCGCCATCGGGATCGGCGGGGCGGATGTCGAGGCCGGACACTTGTGCTCGTGCCTGAGTGACCGGCATGCCGGATCGGATTCCGGCGGCACGCGCTTCGGCAGAGGCGGCGGCGATGACGATACGGCTGCCCTCACGGATCGTAGTGACCAAACCGCCCTGAACAGGCTGTGGTGGTGGCGTGACGGCAACGCGCGCTGGCTTGTCCGGCTTTCCCGCCGGAATCTGCTTGCCGACCTCGTCCGATTGCATTGGGCGAAAGGGATTGCCTGCTGCCTCGTCGCGCCGCCCCAACTCGCGCCGGGATGGGCGCTGATGTGCGGGCAGCGCGGCAATTTGTGCGTCGCGTTCCGCTCGCGCCCATTTCGCGCCCGGTCGCCAGCCGCCGCCGCGCGGCACCGAACAGGCATGCACCTGCTCAGCCGCTGCCGCCGCCCGCAACGGTTCGATCGATGCGAGGACTGCCAGATCGGATGGCCGCTCAGGCTGCTTCGCGGTTCGCTCCACCTGCCGCAGCCTTTCGATGGGCCAGTCGGGCAGGAAGAGCGCAGCGACCCGTTTCATCGCACGCCTCCACCAATTGTTGAAAACCCTCACCTCCCTTTTGCCGCGCCAGCGTCAGTCGCCAGCGGGCGCGGCCCACCCCCTCCACGGGCAATGGCGTCGAGGGTGCGCAGGCCACGCGCCAGCGGGTGACGGCGGCGGAGGGCGCGCCAAGCGGGTCGCCCGCGTAACGCGGATGGCGTTTCATCAGCAGCGCGATCGTGCGCCCGCCCTCCGCCGCCAATTGTAGCCGCCGCGTCGCCGGCATGCCCACCCGCTGCGCCTCCCCCACCACCGCGCCCAGGCCACGATGGCGCAGCCCTTCCTCCATGATCGCCAGCAATTCTGCGTCGTCCGCCGCCTCGGCATAAAGCACGCGTTTCGGGGCCAGTCCCGCCTGATACAGGCCGGGTGCGAACAGGTCGCGCCGCCGCACCACCCATAAAACCGGCCCCCATGCCCGCGCCGCAATCCCCGCGACGAACAGGGTGGCGGCGGCATCGTCGGTCAGATCGGCGGTGTCGCCGGCGATTTCGTGCAACGCATCGAGCCTGAGCCCGCCATCGGTCAGCCGCGTGTCGATCTTGTCCAACCCGAACGGCAACACCGGACGGCGGCGATATCCACTGCCCTGGATCGCATTCAGCGTCTCACGCAACTGGCTGATGACGGCAGGGTCGGCCACAACGGGGTGCTCAACAAATCGACTCGGGATGATTGTTCCTATTTTGTTCTAATTTTCGTCCGAGTCAACTTGCCAATCCTGACCGCAGAGGCGTATCGTCCTGCTATCACACCTGTTTTAGGGAATTCCGATGAAGCCCGTTTCCGGCGCGATTCTGCTCGCCACCACCTCGCTCCTTTCCGTCAATGCACAGGCTCAACCCATGCCAAAAGCCGCGTCCGCCCCTGCCCAGGCCGCCACCCCTGCTCCCGATGCCGCACCGATGCTGGCACAATGGCCCGGCCCGTTCGACGGGGTGCCGCAGTGGGACAAGGTGACCCCCGCAATGTTCGGTCCCGCGTTCGAGGCGGGCATGGCCGAGGCACGCGCGGAGTTCGCCAAGGTCCGTGACAACCCCGAAGCGCCGACCTTTGCCAACACGATCGAAGCGCCGATGAAATCGACCACGTCGCTCAGCCGTGTGTTCCCGGTGTGGGGCGTCTATACCAGCAACCTCGCCACGCCCGAGGTGCAGAAGATCGCCACCGAATGGAGCCCGAAACTGTCGGCTTTCTCGACCGAACTCAGCCTCGACCCCAAGATGTTCGCGCGGGTCAAGACGCTCTATGACAAGCGCCAGACGCTCGGCCTCAATCCCCAGCAGATGCGCCTGCTCGAACGCAGCTATCGCGGTTACGTGACCTCGGGCGCGCTTCTCAACGAAGCGCAGAAGGGCGAGATCAAGCGCATCAACGGCGAGCTGTCGAAAGCCTATACCGAGTTCAGCAAGCGCGTGCTGGCAGACGAGGAAACCGCGATCATCCTGACCAGCGAAGCCGAGCTTGCGGGGCTGTCCGACAGCTTCAAGGCAAGTCTGGCGGATGAGGCGAAGGCGCGCGGCCAGGCAGGCAAATGGGCGGTCAAGAACACGCGTTCGTCGATGCAGCCGTTTTTGATGTACTCGACCCGCCGCGACCTGCGCGAGAAGGTGTACAACGCCTATATCAATCGCGGCGATAACGGCGACGCGAACGATACCAATGCGATCATCGCCAGCATCCTGAAGCTGCGGCAGGAACGCGCGGTGGTGCTGGGGTTCAAGAACCACGCCGCCTATCGCATGGACGACACGATGGCGGAGACGCCCGCCAATGCCAGCAAGCTGATGATGTCCGTTTGGCCCGCCGCCCGCGCCCGCGTGCTGGAGGAAGTCGCCGACATGCAGGCGCTGGCCGATAAGGAAGGTGCCAAGATCAAGATCGAGGGCTGGGACTATCGCTTCTATGCGGAGAAGGTCCGCAAGGCGAAGTACGATCTGGATGAAAGCGAAGTGAAGCCGTATCTGGAGCTGAACAACATGGTCAACGCCATGTTCTACGCCGCCGGACGCCTCTACGATCTGCAGTTCAAGGAGAATACCGGCACGATTCCCGTGTTCAACCCGGATGTCCGCACGTTTGAAGTGACCCGCGAGGGCAAGACCGTCGGGGTCTTCTACCTCGACAATTTCGCGCGTGCGGGCAAGCGTTCGGGAGCGTGGGCGACCAGCTATCGCAGCCGTTCGGGGCTGCGCGGTGAAAATATCGTGCTGGCGTCGAACAACAACAATTTCACCAAGGGCGGCGCGGGTGAAGCGACGCTCATCAGCATCGACGATGCATCGACATTGTTCCACGAATTCGGCCATGCGCTGCACAGCCTGCTCGGCAATGTCTATTATCCGGGACTGGGCGGCACGCCGCGTGATTTCGTCGAATATCCCAGCCAGGTGAACGAAAACTGGCTGCTGACGCCGGATGTGCTCAACCGTTATGCCAAGCATTACAAGACCGGCGAAGTGATCCCGGCGGCGTTGGTGGACAAGATCCAGAAGGCGAATACGTTCAACCAGGGGTTCGACACGGTCGAATATCTGTCGTCAGCAATCGTCGATATGAAGCTGCACGACCGTGAGACGCCGGTGGCGGACCCCGATGCATTCGAACGGGACACGCTGGCGGAACTGAAGATGCCGAAAGAGATCGTGATGCGGCACCGGTTGCCGCAGTTCAATCACCTGTTCTCGTCGGACGCCTATTCGGCGGGTTATTACAGCTACCTATGGTCGGAGACGATGGACGCCGACACTTGGGCGGCGTTCGAGGCGACGGGGAATGTGTGGGACAAGGCGACCGCCGACAAGTTCCGCACCGTGCTGCTCGCCACCGGCAACGAGACGGATCGCAAGGAAGCATATAGGGCGTTCCGGGGCCGCGATCCGGACGTGAAGGCGCTATTCAAGCGTCGCGGTTTTCCGTCGGAGTGAGGCATTGGCGCCGCCGGGTTACTCCGGCGGCGTTACCTCCCAGTCGATCGGTTTGAACGAGCCATTGTTGGACTGAAGCGCCGAACAGGCGGTGAGGCCGATAATGAGGTCGTCCATCGCACGGAAGACGATGCGGTCGCCGGCCTTGCTCAATGGCGGATCAACGCGCAGTTCGCCCGTCGTTCCGTCCACCGGCACGTTCATGAAGCAGTTGAATGCGACCGGAATGTCGTCGGGGCCGATGCCATAAGTCTCAAGCGCTGCGACGAGGTTGCCGAAACAGCCGCGATGCGGATCGGTATCGCCATAAATGATGCGGAACGTGTCTTTTGAGCACGGCGTAAGCAGGAAATCATGCCGCCCGACATCGTCCTCGATGATTTCCAGCAACACGTTGCTGCGGTTGGAATAGAGCTTGTCGCCGGTCGTCAGGTAGATGCGGCTGGCATAATCGAGCGTGCGGCCCGAGGAGATAACCTCGCGGATGTCATCCTTGCGGAACGCCAGCAGGTCGGCGACCTGCTCGCCAGTGGGGTCGGTGACGGTCAGCAGCGCGCCTTTCGGCACCTCGAACGCCACGCCTGATCGTGGTTCGATCCTATGCGGCATTTCGCGCCCCTTTGCGGCCCGAGAAGGGGCAGACCCAGTCGGCATCGACCAGTCGCCCGCTATATTGGCGCGCTTCCGACACCGTGCCGTGTCGCGCGAGCATGGGGTTAGCCATACCGGCCAGCGCCACATCGCGCTCGACGATGGAATCGCGCAATTTGTCGTAACGGCCCAGCGCGCGCAGCTGTTCGAACTGGTCGTGCAGGTTGAACACAAGTGCCGGGCGCTCGAAGCGGCGGGCCGGGCGGCTGGCGTGCGGGTGGAGGCCGACGACGAAGAACCCCTCGCCGCCGAAGCTCAATGAAAAATGCGGATCGTCGGGATCGTCGCTGACGCGCGGATCTGGCTTTTGCCCCAGCCATTCGTCCTTTTCGCTGAGCGACTGGACGCGGGCCCATAGATTGGCCTCAAACTCGTCCTCGCCCAGACCGGCGTCCTCTTCGAACAACACGACCAGCGACTGGAACAGGGTCGGTTCGACCTTATAGCCCTCAGCCAAGGCAAGCAGATTGGGATAAATGCGCAAATCGTCCCAGGCGGAACGGATGTCGCGGCCCACTACAAAACGCATCTGGTGGCGACTCAACGCGGATTTCGCGCCGACGCAAGGAAAAGCAGGGTCCTTCACAAAGCGCCGGAAGGCGTCGGCGAGCGGGTGGTCGCTATCGTTCGATGGTTTCAGCATGCCCGTCCAACGCGGCGTTACCGGGCAAGGTTGCGCAACCGAATCAAGATTCGTGCTGATCCAGGTTATGGAAAATGTGAATAGTGGATGCCCGACAAGGACTCGAACCTTGATTGACGGAGTCAGAGTCCGCTCTCTTACCATTAGAGGATCGGGCAATCGGGGGCTGCTCTAGGTGGCGAGAAACCACGGGTCAAGGCGATTCGGGCCGGTTTTGCCCCCGCCGGTCGCTCGCCTTGCCGGCGCCGTGGTGCCCTGCTAGCTTTGCCTTCAAGCACCGGCGGCCGTTTCGGCCGTGACGGAAGAACATAAGTGAGTGACTCAACATGGGGGAAGGCTCCGCCAGGATGCCGCGCCCGCCGGAATCGCCTCCGGCCCGCCCGGCCCCACCGGTATCCCCGCCAGCGGGGCGGGCGCGCTGGCCGGAAGCACGGCATTTCGCCGCACTGGACCTTGGCACCAATAATTGCCGGTTGCTGATCGCACGACCGCAAGGGTCGGGCTTTACCGTGGTCGACGCATTTTCGCGCATCGTGCGGCTGGGCGAGGGGCTGGCGTCGAGCGGGCGGCTGTCCGATGCGGCGATCGAACGGACCATCGCCGCGCTGAAAATCTGCGCCGATAAACTGCGCCGCCGCAACGTTGCGCTGTCGCGGTCGGTGGCGACCGAAGCGTGCCGACAGGCGGAGAATGGCGCGGAGTTCATCCAGCGCGTCTATCGCGAGACCGGCATCGTGCTCGACATCATTACCGCCGAGGAAGAGGCGCGGCTGGCGGTGCTGGGCTGTCACGCACTGCTGGAGCCGGGTGACGGACCCGCTTTGGTGTTCGACATTGGCGGCGGATCGACCGAGCTGGTGCTGGTCGATACCGCGAGTGAGCAGCCCAGCATTCTCGACTGGCACAGCGCGCCATGGGGCGTGGTGTCGCTGACCGAGGCGAAGGGGCGCGGCGGGGGCGATCCCGACGATGCGATCCGCAGCGAGGCCTATGCGCGGATGCGCGACAGCGTGGCCGAGGCATTTGCGCCGTTCATCGCACGGCTGCCCGCGATTACCGGCACGCCGCGCTTGCTGGGCACCAGCGGGACGGTGACGACACTGGCCAGCGTGCATCTGGGCCTCCCCTCCTATGACCGCTCGGCGATCGACGGGCTGATCGTGCCCGCTGCGTCGATGCGTGCCGTCAGCCAGCGGATTGCCGATCTGGATATGGCGGGACGTTCGGCCATTCCGTGTATAGGCGCCGAGCGCGCCGACCTGGTGGTTGCCGGCTGCGCGATTCTGGAGAGTATCATGGACATCTGGCCCGCCGAACGCATCGGCATCGCCGATCGCGGCATCCGCGAGGGCATCCTGCGCCATCTGATGAAGAATAGCGCTCGATGAAGAGGATTTGGCGATGAGCAGGGGCGGCACCAGAGGCCATACCCGCGTCCGCACCGGGCGCGGACGCACCAGCCAGTCGATCCGCTGGCTGGAGCGGCAGTTGAACGACCCCTACGTCAAAAAGGCGAAGGCGGAGGGCTATCGCAGCCGTGCCGCCTACAAGCTGATCGAGCTGGACGAGAAGTTCGGCATGCTGAAGGGATCGAAGCGCGTCGTCGATCTGGGCCTGGCCCCCGGCGGGTGGAGCCAGGTCGTGCGGCGGCAAGTGCCAAAGGCGGCGATCGTCGGCATCGATTTGTTGCCGGTCGATCCGATCGAGGGCGTGACGATCTTTCAGATGGATTTCATGGACGATTCCGCACCCGACCGGCTGGTCGAGGCGCTGGGCGGCGCGCCCGATCTGGTGATGTCGGACATGGCGGCGAACACGGTGGGTCATCCGCAGACCGACGCGCTGCGCACGATGGGGCTGGTCGAGGCGGCGTTCCAGTTCGCAATCGAGAATCTGGAACCGGGCGGCACCTTCGTCAGCAAGATCTTTGCGGGCGGGGGCGACAGCCAGTTCGTCGCCGAGATGAAACGCAACTTCGCCACCGTGAAGCACGCCAAGCCGCCGTCGAGCCGCAAGGGTTCGGTCGAATGGTTCGTGGTGGCGCAGGGGTTCAAGGGGCGAGCCGAGGAAGCGGTTGCGGACGGAGCTGAGTCGGACTGACGGGGTGGGGCCGTGGTCAGCCGGTTGACGCGGTTGACGGTTTGGCAGGGTTTTTGGCGGAAGCGACGGTGAAACGACAGCTTTGCGCCTGCGACGCGACTGTTGCGCGACAGTGACGCGACACGCGCGCGCCGCTGACGCGACAGAGGGGCTACAGCGGCGCGACACCGAAGCGACGGGTTTGCGGCACTGACGCGCGATATATGCGCCATCGACGCGGCGGGGTGTGGGAATAGGGTGGTGCGAGCGGCGGTTCATCGATCAGGATAGATCAGATGAAATCCAACATTACCAGTGGGTTTGGTCGGCGGTCGATTTGGACTGCGGAAGAAGAAGACGCGAGTGTCGCTAACGACCTTGCGGACCTAACCCGACTACAACAAAGTGGCAGCACAGAGCAGTCGACGTAGACAAGCGAGGAGAAGCGTATGAGCAAGCTCTGGTGGTTTATCCCACTTGGCGCTTTGATGCTCTGGTTCGTAATCCAGCTCTTTCGAGGTGGCGGGTCGTCGTCCGATGGTGGCGAACGACCGCCTGAAAGAGATGAGGGCGGCGGTTTTTGAAGAGACTGCGCTGCCCATAGCCTCGAAGCGTACAAGCCAACGGGCGACGTTACCCAGTGGATGTAACGCCCGCTTTCTCCCAATTACGGACGTTTGAATTGGCTCTAAACTGGCTACATATACTGGCATGGCCCCTGCTGATCGTCGTTCGTCAGCTTTCCACGCAATTGCGAACATCGACTCTTCTTCGCCGCTCTCGAAAAGGGAGGGGTTGGGAGTGGGTTGGCACGCACGGTGCGCCAGACTGTGCTGAGGCCATGCAACCGACGTCCTTATCCGTCGCCCGGCCTTGAGCGAGGTCGGCTGCCCTGATTCGTCGGAGGAAAGAAGCGGGACCCCGGGTCAAGCCCGGGGTGACGAGAGGATAGTTACTTCGGAATCTGCTGCGAGATACAGTGGAAACTCCCGCCGCCCGTCAGGATATGGTCCGCCCGCAGCCCCACGGCCTGCCGCCCCGGGAACAGCGCGCCGATCGTCTCGACCGCCTTGCGATCGTTGGGCTGGCCGTAGACCGGCACCACCACGACCGCATTGCCGATGTAGAAGTTCATATAGCTTGCCGGGACCACCTCATCCGAATGGATCACGCGGCCCGGTGAGGGGATCGGCACCACCTCCACTCCGAACGCCTCGGCGCGGCGTTTGGCGTCCTGATAGACCAGCCAGTTGGGGTCGTTTTCCTCCGCCACCGGGATCGCCAGCCGATTGGGGCCGACGAAGCGGGCGAGATTGTCGACATGGCCGTCGGTGTGGTCGTGCGTCAGGCCGTTGCCGAGCCACAACACGCGGTCGAAGCCGAGGTCGCTGTACAGCCGCTCCTCCGCCTCGCGCATCGACAGGCCGGGATTGCGGTTGCGGTTGAGCAGGCATTGTTCGGTGGTGACGACCAGACCGGTGCCGTCCCAGTCGAGCGAGCCGCCCTCCAGCACCCAGTCATGCGGTTCGACCTCGATCCGGCGCTTGTCCGCCAAACGCGCGCCGATCTCCTCGTCTCCGGCATACTCATATTTCCCGCCCCAGCCGTTGAACGCGAAATCGTGGCCGACGCCCTTGTTATCGAGAATAACCCCGGTGTCGCGCAGCCAGATGTCGCCGAACGGGGCGACGACGACTTTGGCCGAATCCCCGGCGAGCAGCCGCGCGGCGGTGGCGGCTTCCTCATCCGCCGCGACCAGCAACACTTGCTCGCCCGCGCCATCGGCATGGACGGCACGGGCAAAGGCGGCAACCTCGGCACGGGCGGCCCCCAGCGATTCCCATAATTCGGGATGGCTGGGGAAGCCGATCCACACGGCCTTGTGCTTCGCCCATTCAGGGGGTGGGGTCGGTTTCATGGCAGCTTACTTCGCTCCGGCGCGGCTCTTGTCGCGGATGGCGCGGAATTCGTCGCCCTCCACCCAGTTCGGCCAGTCGCCCGTCATCGCCAGCGCGCGGCCGACGCTGTAGTAAATCGCCAGATCGCGTTCGACCCCCGCCCAGTTCCACGCCGGATTATATTCGTCCTTCGGCCCGTGGTAGCGGTTCTTCTCATAGTCCATCGCGGCCGCCTTGCCCGCGTCCTTGCCACCCTCGACCAGATCGTCGCCACCGTCGAAATAGAGCATCGGCACGCCTTGCTTCGCCAGCATGAAATGGTCGGACCGGTAGTAAAAGCCCTTTTCCGGGGTGGGTTCGGCGGTGGCGGTGCGGCCCTGTTTCGCCAACGCGCGATCGAGGAAGCCATCAAGCGCCGACTTGCCCTTGCCCACCACGATCACGTTCTTCGCCGGGCCGGTGACGCTGAGCGCATCCATGTTCACGCCGCCCACCGTCTTGGCCAGCGGATAGACCGGGTTGGCACCGTAATAGGCCGATCCGAGCAAGCCCGATTCCTCGGCGGTGACGGCGAGGAAGACGAGGCTGCGGTCGGGCGCGCCGGCTTTCTTGTTGGCCTCCGCGATGGCAATCAGCGCGGCGGTACCCGTGGCGTTGTCGATCGCGCCATTGCAGATATCGTCGCCGTCCGGCGCCTTCTCACAGCGGCCGAGATGATCCCAATGCGCGGTGTAGAGCACGACCTCGTCGGGGCGCTTGGTGCCGGGCAGGATGCCGATGACGTTCTTCGACGCGTGTTTGCGGATGTCGTTGTCGAAGCTGAGCGATGCCTTGACTGCGCCCAGCGGCACGGCCTTGAAACCCTTGGTCTTGGCGGCGGCGGCAAGCTTGGCGAAATCCTGCCCGCCCGAAGCGAACAGCGCCTTCGCCTTGTCGAGCTGGATCCAGCCGATCGCGGCGGACTGGTCGGCATGGCCGTTGGCGGCGTCGGCGACCTGCTGCTCGCCGGTCCAGCTCGACTGGACGACATTCCAGCCATAAGCGGCCGGTTCGGTCTGATGGACGATGATCGCCGCCGCCGCGCCCTGTCGCGCCGCTTCCTCATATTTGTAGGTCCAGCGGCCATAATAGGTCATCGCTTTGCCGCCGAACGTCCCTTCGGCCCCTGCGGTTTCCCAGTCGGGATCGTTGACGAGGATGACGACGGTCTTCCCCTTCACATCGACCCCGGCATAGTCGTTCCAGCCACGCTCAGGCGCGTTGATGCCGTATCCGACAAACACGACCGGGCTGTCCTTGATGTCGATCTTCGACGTGACGCGATAGGTGCCGGCGACGAATTCCGGACCGTATTTCAGCGCGATCGGTGCGGTGCCGCCGGTGAAGTTCAATGTCGAGACGTTCTTCGCGGTGATCGCCACCAGCGGCACGTCCTGAAACCAGCTGGGGCCATCAGGACCATTTGGGCTGCCGGGCTGCAGCCCCGCCTTCTGGAATTGCGCGACGAGATAATCGAGCGTTTTCTTCTCCCCCGGCGTACCGGGCGCGCGACCCTCATATTCGTCGGACGAAAGGATGCGCGTCGCCTCCTTCAGCGTCTCCATCGGCATGGCAGGCATGGCTTCCTCGGGCGGGGCCGAGGGGGCGGTGTTGCAGGCGGCCAGACCCAACAGGGCCAGCGGAGCCAAAAACGCGAGACGCATCGACATCTTCTCCGGGTGTTTCAGGGCAGGACTTGTGGCAGCACTTGATGGCGCTCGCAAAGGGAAAGAGCGAACAGATCGGCTGGAAGATTGACAGATGCGGATAGTTCGCTGGCTTGATATTTGGCCGATCTCGAATAAGCTTGGCAACGGGGAAGGAGATGCAATGCCATCTCGAACTATAGCGCTATTAGCGACCGGGCTGCTCACGTTATCCTTGTTGACCGGGTGCATGGCGATGCGACCCAACACGCTGCCACCCGGCCCTGGCCCCGGCCCGTCGTTTCATGCGATCCCCCGGCTAAATGCGGTACCCGCCGCATCGGTTTCGAAGAACCTAAGTTCACGATGCTTCACAGCCACCCACTCACTTGGTCAAGTCGAAACTTGGTTGAACGGGAAGCTCGACACTCGCGCTTATAGGCGTAAGTTATTTGTCGTTGCGGGCGGCTTTGCGATCGCGACTGCATTCGAGAGTATCGGCCACGACGGTAAGGCTATTGCGGGTAGGCGCTGGCAAACCGGTCCGTTCAAGAACAACCTTTGGGATATCTTCACCGGCAAAGCACTGCCTGGTCGCTATCGAGCACTGTTGTTTGTCTATGGTCCCAATATGGCAACCAACAGCACCGCAGCCGATTTCGGCACGGCGATCACGTTGTTCCAAGACAACCCCTACCGCCTGCCCCCAAGTCTGGCGAATGCGGCGGCCGGCCCTGGCAAACATCTACAGCTGTTCGTCTATGAGTATGAGCGCAAGACGCTGGGTGACGACGCCGTACGTGTGACGCATCTCAGCCCGGAGGCACATCTTGCAGGGGCCGGTCTGAACGCCATTGTTAACGGAGCTTGCCCATGACCAATGCCGTTCTCTCCGCGCGCTTAGGCCGATATCGCCGGTTAATCACTCTTGTTTGGTGGCTCGGCGGGGCGTTGCTGATCCTGCTTGTGCTCGGCTTGGCTGCGGTGCCGAGTGTTTCGCGCGATACACACGAGTTGCTGGGGTGGCTGCTGCCGCACGTCCTTCCTTCGATGACGTTGACCGGCGCGGTGGCTTATTTCGCCGGTCCGCCAAAAACGGTCGATACCAAGCCCGAGGAGATGAAATTCCTATTTCGATTGGCATTGACGGCCAGCGTTTTCTATCTGCTAGTTCTCGTCATCGTCATCATAGTGTCGCTGCTCGCCCTTAGCCGCGGGCAGCAAGGCATTTTAGTCGAGCGACTACAAGACTGGAACATCGTGATCGGCGTCATGCAAGCACTGCCAGCCTCCGCTATCGGCGTTTTCTTCGCGAAGAACTGACCATTGCGAAAAAGGCGACCCAAATGAGTCGCCTTTTCCTTTTCGTTCGTAGGCAGCCAAACGCTGCTGCATACTTGCTATTAGCGCGAGTAGAATTCCACGACCAGGTTCGGTTCCATCTTCACCGGATACGGCACCTCGTCGAGGGTCGGCACGCGGGTGAAAGTGATCTTCGACGCGCCGTCCGGTGCGACATAATCGGGGATGTCGCGCTCGGCCAGGCTCTGCGCCTCGATCACCAGTGCCATTTCCTGGGCCTTGGGTGCCAGTTCGACCGTCTCGCCTGGCTTGATGCGGCGCGAACCGATGTTGCACTTCTCGCCATTGACCTTGACGTGGCCGTGGTTGACCAGCTGGCGCGCGGCAAAGATCGTGGGCACGAACTTCGCGCGATAGACGATCATGTCGAGGCGCTGCTCGAGCAGGCCAATCAGGTTCTGGCCGGTATCGCCCTTCATCCGCGACGCATCTTCATACGAACGCTTGAACTGCTTTTCGGTGATGTCGCCGTAATAGCCCTTGAGCTTCTGCTTGGCGCGCAGCTGGATGCCGAAATCGGACACCTTGCCCTTGCGGCGCTGGCCGTGCTGGCCGGGGCCATATTCGCGCTTGTTGACGGGCGATTTGGGGCGACCCCAAATGTTCTCGCCCATACGACGGTCGAGCTTGTACTTGGCGCTTGAACGCTTCGACATTGGAATTCCTAAACAAAGCTAACAACGTTGACCGGGCGGTTTCCCACCTGATCGCGATTCCGGTACCGCCTGTGTCACAAGACACAGGGCCGCTGCTTCACCGGAGTGCAGGGCCATTGCGAAGGGGCGCGGTTAGCGGCGGCCCCCATGGGAGTCAAGCCGCCGGGGCTGCCGACGGCTCAGTTTGGTCTGGCGTAGGGAAGATAGGCGTCGCGCTCCTGCCGCTCGGAATCCTTGAGGACGCGACGATTATCCTCGGCATTCGCTGCCTGCATCTCGTTCCAGCGCTTGCGCGTCATGCAGACCTGCGGGCCAAAGCGGGTGCCAACGGTCTGGACGCGACGGCAGATCTTTTTCTCTTTGGCCGGAGCCTCGGTCTCGGGCTGCGAAACGGGCGTTGCGGGCATCGGCGAAGCGGCAAGCAACAGGGCGGCAAAGCTGAACATGAGCGGGAATCCCTTTGGTCGAATGTCCCAACTGTAACTCCAGTGTGCAGCGTTTCCAAGTGCTTCGGTTTACTTGGGCTGCTTCTTGCCCTGTAGTGCGGACAGCACCCCGCGCATCGTGCGCACCTCCTGTGCCGTCCAGGCCGGCTTGGTCAGGAGGTTGCGCAGCGTCAGGCGCGACACATTCTCGCGCTCGGGCGGGTAGTAATAGCCGGTATCGGCGAGCAGGCGCTCGAAATGGCCGATCATGCCCTCCAGTTCGTCCTGCGGGGCGGGCGGGTGGAGGTCGGTGCGCGGCGGTTGCGCCAGCCCCTCCCCCTTCGACCATTCATAGGCGACGAGGATGACGGCCTGCGCCAGGTTGAGCGAGCCGAAGACAGGGTTGATAGGCACGGTCAGGATCGTGCGGGCGAGGTTGACGTCCTCAGTCGCCAGACCGGAACGCTCCGCGCCGAACAGGATCGCGGACCTGCCCACTGCCCCATGAATCTCAGCGGCGGCTTCGGCGGGGTTGACCACCGGCTTGGTCACGCCGCGCTTGCGCACCGTGGTGGCATAGACGTGCGGGCAATCGGCGACGGCATCGGCGACGCTGTCATAAACCTGCGCGTCGGCCAGCACACTATCGGCCCCGCTGGCGGCGGGACCGGCGGAGGGGTTGGGCCAGCCGTCGCGCGGGGTGACGAGGCGCATTTCGGTGAGACCGAAATTGAGCATGGCGCGCGCCGCCTTGCCGATATTCTCGCCCAGTTGCGGGCGGACGAGGACGATGACCGGGTTAGGCGCCGTCATTTGCGCTCGCCCGCGACCTCGGCAACGCTGCTGGCGAACGCCTCGAAATCCTTGGCTTCGCGGAAGTCGCGATAGACGCTGGCGAAGCGGATATAGGCGACCGAATCGAGGCCCTTAAGTCCGTCCATCACCAGTTCGCCAATGCGCTGCGACGGGATTTCGGGGTCGCCCAGCGTCTCCAGCTGACGTTGAATGCCGGAGACGAGCTTTTCGATCTGGGTCGGGTTGATCGGTCGCTTGCTGCACGCGATCGACACCGAGCGGACCAGCTTGTCGCGCTCGAATGGTTCTCGCTTATCTTCAGACTTCAAGACAGTCAGTTCGCGCAACTGGATACGCTCGAACGTCGTGAAGCGCGCCGCGCACGCTTCGCACTGACGCCGCCGACGGATCGCCGCCCCGTCTTCGGTGGGGCGGCTATCCTTTACCTGTGAGTCTTCGTTACCGCAGAACGGACAGCGCATCTTAGCCCTCTCCCCACTGGGGAGAGGGTTGGGAGAGGGGCCGGGGGCTCGCAGAGAGAGCGGTCTCGGTGAGACCCCTCCCCCTCACCCCGGCCCTCTCCCCAGCGGGGAGAGGGAGATTGAACATCAACCCTCCGGGTAGATCGGGAAGCGTTCGCACAGGGTGCGGACACGGGTACGGACATTGGCCTCGACTTGCGGGTCACCGCCCTCGCCCTTGGCGCGCAGACCGTCAAGCACGTCGGCGACCATATTGCCGATCTCGCGGAACTCGGCGGGGCCAAAGCCGCGCGTGGTGCCTGCCGGGCTGCCGACGCGGATGCCGCTGGTCTTGACCGGGGGCAAAGGATCGTTGGGGATGCCGTTCTTGTTACAGGTGATCGCGGCCCGCTCCAGCGCCTCGTCCGCATCCTTGCCAGTCACACCCAGCGGCGTCAGGTCGACCAGCGCCAGATGCGTGTCGGTGCCGCCGGAGACGAGGTCGCATCCACGCTCGTTCAGCGTGGCGGCCAGCACTTTGGCATTCTCCACCACGGCGGCGGCATAGCTCTTGAAATCGGGCTTCAACGCCTCGCCGAACGCGACCGCCTTTGCCGCGATGACGTGCATCAGCGGGCCGCCCTGAAGGCCGGGGAACACCGCGCTGTTGATCTTCTTCGCAATGGCTTCGTCATCGGTGAAGATCGCGCCGCCGCGCGGGCCGCGCAGCGTCTTGTGCGTCGTCGTGGTGACGACATGCGCGTGGCCGAACGGGGTGGGATGGACGCCGCCCGCGACCAGGCCGGCGAAATGCGCCATGTCGACGAAGAAGATCGCGCCGACCTCATCCGCAATCGCGCGGAACCTGGCGAAGTCGATATGGCGCGGATAGGCCGAACCACCCGCGATGATGATGCGCGGGTTATGTTCGCGTGCCAGTGCCGCGACCTGATCGTAATCGATCAGATGATCGTCGGGCTTCACGCCGTACTGGACTGCGTTGAACCATTTGCCGCTGAGCGCCGCGCGCGCGCCGTGGGTGAGATGGCCGCCAGCATCGAGGCTGAGGCCCATGATCGTGTCGCCGGGCTTGGCCAGCGCCAGCATCACCGCGCCGTTCGCCTGCGCGCCCGAATGCGGCTGGACGTTGGCGAAGTCGCAGCCGAACAGTTGCTTCGCCCGGTCGATGGCCAACTGCTCGACCTCGTCCGAGGGGTGACAGCCCTGATAATAGCGCTTGCCGGGATACCCCTCCGCATATTTGTTGGTGAAGACCGAACCCTGCGCCTCCAGCACCGCTTTCGACACTATGTTTTCGCTGGCGATCAGTTCGATTTGATATTGCTCGCGCTCAAGCTCATGCGCGACGCCCGCGAACACGGCGGGATCGGCATCGGCGAGGGTCTGGGTGAAGAAGCCATCCGGCTGGACGGCGGAGATTGGATTGGTGCTCATAGGACTATCCTTACAGCTCGGGCGCGGTCAGTTTGTCGACGCGGCGCTGGTGACGATCGCCGCCGAATGCGGTGGCGAGGAAGGCGGTGACGCAGGCTTTCGCCATTTCGGGGCCGATCAGCCGGGCGCCCATGGCGATGACGTTGGCGTCGTTGTGTTCGCGCGCGAGGGCGGCGGAGAGCGGCTCCGATACCAGCGCGCACCGCGCTTGCGCGTTACGGTTGACCGAGATCGAGATGCCGATGCCGCTGCCGCACAGCGCAATGCCGCGCTCCGCCTCGCCCGCCGCGATGGCGCGGGCAAGCTTGTAGCCGTAATCGGGGTAATCGACGCTGGCGGTGCTGTCCGGGCCGAGGTCGGACACGTCATGACCTTCGCCGCGCAACCAGTCGGCGAGCACCGCCTTGAGGTCGAGGGCGGCGTGATCCGAAGCGATGGCGATGCGCATGGGAAGCGTGGTTCGACCCTCAAACGATGTGATGGCGCGGTCTCTAGGCGTTTGTTGCGCGCAAGGCTACACCCGATCTTATGAGTGTGCTTAGGGGAGTGTATGATGCGTATCTGGGTGGTGATCGCGGCAGCGCTGGCGACGACGGCGTGCAGCGAAATGAGCAACGAGCAGCAGGCCGCTCTGGTCGAGAATGCCGTCGCCAATGCCGAGGCGATGGCGGAGAACGTTACCGACCGCGCCAAGGAAAGTGAAAAGGCCAAGGAAGCCCCGAACCGCGATGCATGGGTCGGCAAATGGATCGGCGTCGAGGGGCTGGTGCTGACGATCGAAAAGGATGCGACCACGCCCGGCCGCTATCGGCTGACCAATAAATATGGACTGGACGATGACATGACCGGCACGTTCGACGGCGTGGCGAGTCAGCGCGGCATCACCTTCACGCGCCCGGATGGTCCGCAGGAATTGGTCCCCGGCGACGGCGAGTCGACCGACCTGAAGTATCTGGCGGGCAAGAAGGATTGCCTGATCGTCAGCGTCGGCGAAGGATATTGCCGGGATTGATGTGACGGTTTCGTCATTGATCCGTCGCTGCACTGAAACGTAGCGTCGGTAAGGGCGACCCCGGAACACCCCGAGGAGCCTGCCCATGGGATCGACTGCCCCCCAGCCGCGCAACCGCGCGGTGCGTGCCGCCGTGCATCGCCACGACCAGCTGAGCCGCGAGGGGCTGCTCGAGCGCGCCTTCACCTTCGCCTTTCGCGGGCTGGTCTATGCGCAGATTTGGGAAGACCCGGAGGTCGATATGGCCGCGCTGGCGATCACGCCGGATTGCCATGTCGTGACCATCGCCAGCGGCGGTTGCAACGTCCTGTCCTATCTGACCGCCAACCCCGCCAGGATCACCGCCGTCGATCTGAACACCGCGCATATCGCGCTCAACAAGCTGAAAGTCGCTGCGGCGCAGCGCCTTCCCGATCATGCCGCGTTCCACCGGTTTTTCGGCCAAGCCAACCGGCCCGATAACGTCGCCGATTATCGCGCGCATATTTGCCCGCATCTGGACGAGACGACGCGCGCCTATTGGGAAGGGCGCGATCTGGTCGGGCGGCGGCGGATTGGCGGCTTTGCAGGCGGCTTCTACAAACGCGGACTGCTCGGCAATTTCATCGGCGCGGCGCATTTGCTCGCCAAACTGTACCGCATCGATCCGCGCGAGATTCTGGCGGCAAAGACGCCCGAGGAGCAGCGAGAAATCTTCGAGACCCGGCTCGCGCCGATGTTCGACAAGCGCTTCGTGCGCTGGCTGATCGACCAGCCGGCATCGCTGTTCGGGCTGGGCATCCCGCCCGCGCAATATGAGGCGCTGGCCGGGGACGATCCGCGCGGCATGGGCGCGGTGCTGCGGCGGCGATTGGAGAAGCTGGCGTGCGACTTCGACCTGTCGGACAATTATTTCGCGTGGCAGGCGTTCGGACGCGGTTATGGCGAAGGGGTCGATGCTCCGTTGCCGCCCTATCTGCGTCCGGCCAATTACGAAATGGTGCGTGAGCGCGCGGATCGGGTCGAGGTGCGGCACCAGAATTTTGCCGACTATCTCGAATCGATGCCGGACGCGTCGCTCGACCGCTATATCCTGCTCGATGCGCAGGACTGGATGACCGATGCGCAGCTGGAGCGGCTGTGGCGCGAGATCACCCGCACCGCGAAACCCGGTTCGCGCGTGCTGTTCCGCACCGCCGCTGCGCCAACCTTGTTGCCCGGGCGAGTGCCCGACGCGATCCTGAACCGCTGGGACTATGCCGCAGCCGAGTCGCTCGATTTCACCGCACGCGACCGTTCCGCCATCTATGGCGGGGTGCATCTGTATCGGCTGAAGCCATGATGCCAGACACGCGCCATGCCGCGCACATGGACGGTGTCTATGCGGCGCAGCGGCACATTTATGATCTGACCCGCAAATATTACCTGCTGGGCCGCGATCGGCTGATCGACACGCTGAACCCGCCACCGGGAGGGGCGGTGCTGGAGGTTGGCTGCGGCACCGCGCGCAACCTGATCGCGGCAGCACGGCGCTGGCCGAAGGCACATTTCTACGGCCTCGATATTTCGGAGGCGATGCTGACCACGGCGCGCGCGAAGGTGGCGAAAGCGGGGCTGAGCGACCGCATTACGCTGGCGCAGGGCGATGCCGCTGCGTTCAATGTGGCGGCGTTCGGCGTCACCGGGTTCGATCGGGTATTCCTGAGCTATACGCTGTCGATGATCCCCGACTGGACCGCCGCGATCGAACGCGCGGCAGGCGCGCTGGCCCCCGCCGGACAGTTGCACATCGTCGATTTCGGACAGCAGGAGCGGCTGCCGCGTTGGTGGCGGGCAAGCCTGTTCGCTTGGCTCGAACGCTTTCATGTCAGCCCGCGCCGGGAATTGCCGGTGGCGCTCAAGCATATCGCGATGGCCAATGGCCTGATCCCGGCATTTCAGCCGCTCCTGCGCGGCTATGCTTGGTCGGGCTGCCTGCGCGCCTGACACAATCTGACGATCCTTGCCCAACGAGCGATGCTCTGTAACACCGTGACGAGCGGAGGAATGGGCAATGGATCGGCGAACAGTTTTGGGCATGCCGCTGGCACTCGCGGCGACACCGGCATGGGCGCAGGCCGCGCCACCGCTCAAGTCCAACCAGACGCCCGAAGCCAATCGCGCGATCGACGCCGCGCTGGCTGGCTGGCCAATCGTGCTGCACGGGCCGGGCAAGCGGCCCGATGTCGTGGTGCTGACGCTGAAGGACTGCGGCTATTGCCGATTGTTTCACCGTGATTTCCCGCAGCCATCGCGCGGGCGCACCTATGGCTATCTGGTCGGCGCGTTCGTGTCGGATCCGAAGGCCCTGGTCGTCTCGCTACTAAAGAACCCCACGCTGGCTAATTTCCATGCCTATATGGCGGGCACGCTGGCGCCCGTCCCCGCCCCGTTGAGCGCGGCGGATAACAACCTCTATTTCGACGTTCGGGACAAGTTGGTCGAACTGCAAAAGCTGGGATTTCGCGGCACGCCCACGATCCTGATCCGCCGCCCCGATGGCTGGTTCGCCAAAACCGGCTATGGCACGGAGGCGAAAGAGCGTCTGAGCCGCTACGGTTAAGGTGTATAGCCCCATGGCAGCGGCGGCGTGGTGACCGGCTTGGTCAGGTCGAACTCCACCCGGAAATGCCGATTGGCGCGGCGCAACTCATAGGTGAAGCGGGTCGCGTTCACTTCCATCGCCCAGACATTGGTGGTCGATACCTCAGCTTTGTTCGCCCGGAACAGCGCGATCGATTCGGCATCGACCGGGAAGTCCTGCCGCTCCGCCGTGCCGGACGTGATGGTGTCGCCGCCATACATGGTGAGCACATCCGAACTGCCGTCTTCGTGCCGGTGGTCGTGCTTCAGCCGCACGCCGCTGGCGGTGCGGGTCAGCACCCAGGTGCGTGAGCGATTTTCGCCGACATGGAACGGCACGCGCACGCGTCCCGGCTCGCACGCGGCGACGTGCATCACCAGCAGCTGTGACGCGAACGCCTTGTCGGCGGCATCGGTGGTGACGACGCGCCCGGCATAAGCCTTGCCGCAATGCGCCGCGATCCGCGCCATAAAAGCGTCGGCCGGAGTTTCCGGCGTGCGCCCTGCGCAGCCCGCCAAGGCCAAGGCAATCAGAACCACCCCGCTTCGCATCATGCCGTCTTCCCCCGTGCCATCTTGCGCATCGATCCGCGCATGAAGCGCGCGCCGAACCACATGCGCCGCGCGGTCTTGCCGACCAGCATGTGCAGCCCGTCGCCATGTGCGGCATCCCACACCGCCTGCGCTGCGACCTCGACCGGCGTGAACTCCAGCCGCGCCGCCTTCACCCGCTCGCGCATCGTCTGGTTGCTGCCAGCGCCGGTGCCGTCGAGGATCGCCGTGTCGATGAAGCTGGGCAGCAGCGCGCGAACGCGAATCCCCTCGGGCGACCATTCGCCGTCCAGCGCCTCGGTAAAGCCGCGCACCGCGAATTTGGTTGCCGAATAGATCGCCACCCCGGCGGTGCCATAGATGCCCGCCGCCGACGCGGTGTTGACCAGACAACCGCTGCTCGCCTTCAAATAGCGATAGCCCGCATGCGCACCATAGACGACGCCGTTCAGGTTGATGTCGACGCAGCGGTCGAGTTCCTCGACACTGGTTTGCGCGAAATTGCCGCCGACGCCGATCCCGGCATTGTTGAACAATATGTCGAGCCGCCCACCGCTGGCTGCGGTAAATTCGGCCAGCACGCGATCCCATGCTGCGCGGTCGCGCACATCGAGCACATGCGTGGTGACCGGCGCGTCGCCGAGCAAAGCCGCCGTCTCCGCCATCCCCGCCTCGCTCACGTCCGCCAGCCCCACGCGCCAGCCGCGCGCCGCGAACAGCACGGCCGTGGCACGCCCAATACCCGAACCGCCACCGGTGATGAAGATCGCCTGCATACCGCCTCCCCTAATCTTTGACCTTGTCACATTCATCCCGCACTATCGCTCGCGATGCCAGCGCAAACCGGTCCTTCTGTCAGCCTGAACGGCGTGGCGAAGCGTTATGGCGGAACGCCCGCGCTGGACGATGTGACACTGGAGATCGCCGCGGGAAGCTTCGTTGCTTTGGTCGGGCAATCGGGGTCGGGCAAGTCGACCTTGCTGAAAGCGATCAACCGGCTGGTCGAGCCGGACAGCGGGGTGGTGTCGATCGGCGGACGGGCGGTCGCGGACGAGCCGCCGCATCTGCTGCGCCGCCGGATCGGCTATGTGTTCCAGAATGTCGGGCTGTTCCCGCATATGAATGTGGCCGAGAATGTCGCAGTGGGGCTGCGCATTGCGGGCGAGCGCGACACGGTGGCGCGGGTGGCGGAACTGTTGGAGCTGGTCGATCTGCCATCTGATGTCGCGGCGCGGATGCCCGATCAATTGTCCGGCGGGCAGCGCCAGCGGGTCGGGGTCGCGCGCGCGCTCGCCACCGCACCAGGACTGATGCTCATGGACGAGCCGTTCGGCGCGCTCGATCCGGTGACGCGCGACGCGCTGGGGCGCGCAGTGCGCGCGCTGCACGACCGGCTGGGGCTGACGACGATATTGGTGACGCATGACATGGCGGAGGCATTGTTGCTGGCCGACCGCGTGCTGGTGATGACGGCGGGCCGGATCGTTGCCGATGCAACGCCGGCGGAGCTGGCGACCGGTGCTGGCGGCGCGGCGGCGGATGCGTTGCTTGCGGTGCCGCTGGGGCAGGCCAGGCGGCTGGCGGCATTGCGGCAATGATCGAGGCATTCACCCGCGTGCCCGAATTGATGGCCAGCCATTTGCTACTGGCGATGGCGGCATTGGCGCTCGGGATCGCGATCAGCCTGCCGCTGGCGGTGGCGGCGGCGCGGCACCCGCGGCTTGGGCGGGTGGCGCTGGGCGCGGCGGGGCTGATCCAGACGATCCCGTCGCTGGCGCTGTTGGCGCTATTCTACCCGGTGCTGCTCGCATTGCGCGGCGTACTGGGCGAATGGCTGCCCGCTTTAGGCTTCCTGCCCGCGTTGCTGGCGCTCACCCTCTATGCCGTGCTGCCGATCCTGCGCAACGGCGTGACCGGGCTGGTTGGGATCGACCCTGCGGTGGTCGAGGCGGCAGACGGCATCGGCATGTCGCGGGGGCAGAAATTGCGGCTGGTCGAAGCGCCGCTGGCCGCGCCCGTCGTGATGGCGGGCATCCGCACGGCGGCGGTGTGGACGATCGGCGCGGCGACGCTATCCACCACCGTGGGTCAGCCGAGCCTGGGCGACCTGATCTTCGCCGGACTGCAGACGCAGAACTGGGCGCTCGTGCTGGCCGGGTGCATCGGCGCAGCGGCGCTGGCGCTGGGCGTGGACCTGATCCTGTCGGTGGCGGAGACGGGCATCGCGCGGCGACAATGGCTGTTCGTGCGGATGAGCGCGGGCGCGCTGCTCGCCGCCATTTGCGCTGCTGCGTTCGCACTGGCCCCCACGGTGGGCGGACAAACCGTGGTGGTCGGCGCCAAGGGCTTCTCAGAACAATTCATCCTCGCGCGGCTGATCGGTCACCGGCTGGAGGCGGCGGGCTATCGCGTCGAATATCGTGAGGGGCTGGGCTCGGCAGTGGCGTTCGGCGCGCTGAAAGGCGGCGATATCGACGTCTATGTCGATTATTCGGGCACGATCTGGACCAACGAGATGAAACGTACCGATGTGCCAGCGCGCGATGCGCTGGTGCGAGGGGTGGCCGAATGGGCGAAGGCCAAGCATGGCGTTGGGCTGGTCGGGTCGCTGGGGTTCGAGAATGCCTATACCTTTGCGATGCGGGGCGACGATGCAAAACGGCGGGGGATTTCGTCGCTGGAAGATCTGGCGTCACAGGCCAGTGGCCTGAATTTCGGGACCGATGTCGAATTTCTGGAGCGACCCGAATGGCGCGCGGTGCGGGACGCCTATGGCCTGAAGTTCAAATCGGCACGACCGTATCAGCCGACCTTCATGTACCGCGCACTGGATAGCGGCGCGGCGGATGTAATCCCGGCATTCTCGTCAGACGGGCGGATCGCCGCGGATCGGCTGGCGGTGCTGGCCGATCCCAAAGGCGCGATCCCCGGTTATGACGCGATCCTGCTGGTCGCACCGGGGCGGGCGGAGGATACGCGGTTTCTGGCGGCGATCCGGCCTTTGGTGGGCCGGGTGCCGGTCGCGGCGATACGGGAAGCGAATCTGATGGTCGACCGCGACACCGACAAGCTATCGCCCGAGGCGGTGGCGCGGTGGCTGGCGAAGCGGATCGGTTTGCAGGACCGGTGAGGTATGCAAGCCCCTCCCCTTCAGGGGAGGGGATGGGGGTGGGGCTTGTCAGTTTCACCGAGACCAATTGCCAAGAGGATAGGCCCCACCCCAACCCCTCCCCTGAAGGGGAGGGGCTTAGTCAGGCTCAATCCACCAGTGCGTCGATCGCCTGTGCCATCTCCACGTCGCGCCCGGACAGCCCGCCCGCATCATGCGTGGTCAGCAGGATATCCACCCGGTTCCACACATTTGACCACTCCGGATGGTGATCCGCCTTTTCCGCCAGCAACGCGACCTGAGTCATGAACGCGAACGCCTGGCTGAAATCGTCGAAGGTGAAGCTGCGCGTGATCGCGTCGCGACCGCTGTCGTGATCCCATTCGGGCAGCCCCTCCAGCGCGTCCTCACGCTCGGCCTGGCTCAACTGTTCGACCATTCTTCCCCTCCGTTGCTGGCTCGGGCATAGCGCGGGACGATGACGGAGAAAACCGAGACCTTTGCCCCGAGTGCCGAACAGCTCGAGGCGCTGGCGCGCGCCGCACTGGCACGGATTCCGGAGCCGTTTGCGGCGCACCTCAAGGACGTGGTGCTGATTATCGAGGATTTCGCGGACGAAGAGACGTTGCGCGATATGGGGATCGAGGACCCATTCGAGCTGACCGGGCTCTATTCGGGGCGTCCGGTCGGCGAGAAATCGCCGTTCGACGTCGCGGCAATGCCGGACCGGGTGCATCTGTATCGCCGCCCGTTGCTCGACGAATGGGTCGATACCGGGGTCTCGCTGGAGGCGCTGATTACCCATGTCGTGGTGCATGAGGTGGGGCATCATTTCGGACTGAGCGACGAGGATATGCACGCGCTGGAAGAAGCGGCCGGATGAGCGATGACGCGCGGCTGACGTTCGACGGGGTCGCGTGCGAGCGCGGCGGGCGGCGGCTGTTCGACGGGTTGAGCTTCACGCTGGAGGCGGGCGGCGCTGCGCTGGTAACCGGACAGAATGGCGCGGGGAAATCGAGTCTGATCCGGATTGCCGCCGGGATGCTGAAGCCGGCTGAGGGCGCGGTGAACGCGACGGGCGAACGCGCGTTGCTGACCGAGGCGGCGGCGCTGGACCCGGAATTGACGGTCGCGCGGGCGCTGGGCTTCTGGGCCGGTCTCGACGGGCGGCGGGGCGATGTGGACGCGGCGCTGGCGGCGGTGGGGCTGGCGCAACTGGCGGCGGTGCCGGTGCGGTTGCTGTCGACCGGGCAGCGGCGGCGGGTGGCGATTGCGCGGGTGGTGGCGAGCGGTGCGCCGATCTGGTTGCTGGACGAACCGGCCAACGGGCTGGATCATGGCGCGATCGGGATGCTCGGCGCACTGATCTCGGAGCATCGCGCGGGGGGCGGGATTGCCGTGATCGCGACGCATCTGCCGATCCGGGTGCCGGGCGCGCATGGTATCGTCATCGGTGGCGCGGCGTGAGCGGCTTTGGCGCACTGGTGGGACGCGAGTTGCGCCGGGCATGGGCGGCAGGCGGCCTCACCCTCCCCATCGCCTTCTTCCTCCTCGTCGCCATCCTCTTTCCCTTCGCGATCGGGCCGGAGGCGGCGTTGCTGGCGCGGATCGGGGGCGGGGTGATCTGGGCGGCGGCGGTGCTGGCGGCGTTGCTGCCGGTCGAGCGGCTGGTCGCACCTGATCTGGAGAGCGGGGTGCTCGATCAGCTGGCCGTGCGCGGGTTCGGCGATTCGACGGTGGCGGCGGCAAAGATCGCGGGCCACTGGCTGGGCTTTGCGCCGACCCTGCTGGTAGCGGTGACGGTGGCGAGCGGGTTGCTGGGGCTGTCGCTGGAAGCGATGCTGGCGGTGTTGCTGAGCTTGCTTATCGGCACGCCGGGCTTGGCGGCACTGGGCGTGGCGACGGCGGCGCTGACCGCCGGGCTGCGCGGTGCAGGCGCGGTGGCGGGGCTGGTGATGCTGCCCTTCGCCGTGCCGCTGCTCATCTTTGGCGCAGGGAGCATGGGCGACGATGTCGCGGCGCTGAAGCTGTTGGGGGCGGTGAGCTTGCTGCTGGTCGCCGGGTGTCCGTTCGTGGCGGGCGCGGCGATGCGGATGGGGCGGAATTGACGCGCGGTTGACGCAATTGACGACATCCCCCCATTGCGGGGCCGATACGGCAGGTTGACGGCGTGTACGCGACAGTTTTGCACCAGGAATGCGCCAGCGAAGCGCCGGGTTTGGATGCACCGGCGTTGCCGTAGGTCCTGACCTTGATTTGAGCCGCTATCCGCCGGTAATCCGGATCGCGAGCGCGGTCGCGTACATGCTCAGGACCAGCGCGAGCGCCGTCAGAGTGAAGCGACGGCCGGGGACAAAGGCGGCGGCGAGGAGCAGGCCGAAATACAGCGCCATCCAGCCGATGGCGAACGGCGTCGGCGTGAATCCGCTGTGCCCCATCGTGGAAAGGCTGGCGACGGACACCACATTGCTCGCGAACACGCTGAGCAACAGCTGGCGCTTGTGTTCCAGCATCCAGCCGTCGAGATCGTCCCACGCCGCGTCGCCCTCCTCCGGCCAGACGAGCACGGCGGCAAAATAATACAGCCCGGTAATGACGACCGAGACGAGAAGCGTCGGCATCCCGATCGGCACCGCATCGCGAACCTCCCACGCGTCCATCCAGAAATCGGTGATCTCATAGAGCATGAAGAGGCTGATCGCCGGCGTAAGCAGGCCGAGCTTTGCCGGGCCGTGCCGTTTGACCGCGCGCGCGAAGCCACCGAGGACTTCGGTGAGCGCGAGGCCCATGACGAGCCCGAACAGCGTGAAGATGAATTCAAAGCTGCTCATCGTGCCTCGCGCCTGACTCGAACAATCGCACTAGCGACTCCACCGCGCAAAAATCGCCGTCGGCAGCGCAAGTCCCCGCGCCTCTTCCCGCACCGCCAGTTCGCCCGCCTCGACCGTGCCGCCAAGGTCACCGAAATGCTGGCGGACCAGTTCGCCGATCGCCAGCGCCGACATGCGGATCGCGTAGACCGTCAAAAACAGGAAGCGCGAGTCGGCGTCGAGCAGCTGGCGGCAATCGGCGATCAGGGCGGGGAGGTCGCGTTCGAGGCTCCACACTTCGCCGGTCGGGCCGCGGCCATATTTGGGGGGGTCGAGCAGGATGCCGTCATAGCGGCGCGCGCGGCGGACTTCGCGGGCGACGAATTTTCCGGCGTCGTCGATGATCCAGCGGATCGGCTTGTCGGCCATCCCCGACAGCGCGGCGTTGCCTTTCGCCGCCTCGACCGATTTCTTCGACGCGTCGACATGCACCATCTGCGCGCCGGATGCGGCCATCGCCAGCGTGCCGACGCCGGTATAGCCGAACAGGTTCATTACCGTCGGCGACTCGACCCCGGCGGTCTGTTCGCGCATCCACGTCCAGACCGGCGCCATGTCTGGGAAGAAGCCGAGATGGCGGAACGGGGTGGTTTGGGCGGTGAACTTCGCTTCGTTCCAGCTTAGCGGCCAGCCTTCGCGCGGGACCGGCTTGTTGAACACCCAGCGGCCGCCGCCCTCGTCATCCGGCGCGGGCATGAACTCGCCATGCGCATCCCACCCGGGCGCGGCGGGCGCCCACATCGCCTGTGGCTCGGGGCGGATGAAGCGATAGTCGCCATAGCGTTCAAGCTTGCGGCCATGGCCTGAGTCGATGAGGCCGTAATCGGCCCAGGGTTCGCCGGTAAGGGTAATCAGTTCCATGGAAATGCCTTAGCGCGGCTTGGCGCGCTCGGCGATATAGCCCGCGACGGCATCGAACGTCGCGGGCAGCACATCATAGCGCTCCTCCCGGTCGAACAAATCGCCGATGCGCGCGGGCAGCGAAGGCCGGATGCCGGTGGCGCGCTCGACCGCATCGTCGAACTTGGCCGGGTGCGCGGTGGCCAGCGTGACGATGGGGATGTCGGCTGGCAGGTCGCTGCGGCGCGCGGCGGCCAGCGCGATGGCGGTGTGCGGGTCGAGGATATTGTCGGTGTTCGACGCAGCCCAGGCCATTGCCTGCGCCATCGCGTCGGCGTCGATCCGGTCGCTGGCGAACAGCGATGCTGCGCCCTGTTGCTGGGCATTCGTCAGGCGCATCCCGCTGGTCGCCTCGAACCTCTGCATCTGCGCGGCCAGCGCATTGCCGTCGCGGCCCGCGAGATCGAACAGCAATCGCTCAAAGTTCGAGCTGACCTGAATGTCCATGCTGGGCGCGGCGGTGGGGGTCACGGTGCCCGCCGAATAATCACCGCTGGAGAGTGCGCGGTGCAGGATGTCGTTGACGTTGGTGGCGACGATCAGCTTGGCGACCGGCAGCCCCATCTGTGCCGCGACGAAACCCGCAAAGACATCGCCGAAATTGCCGGTGGGGACGCTGAATGCGATTGGGCGGGCGGGGGAGCCGAGGCGCACGGCGGCATAGAAATAATAGACGACCTGCGCCATCAGCCGTGCCCAGTTGATCGAATTGACGGCAGTAACCTGAAATTTCCCGGAGAAGTCGGCGTCGTTGAACATCGCCTTCACCATCGCCTGCGCGTCGTCGAAGCTGCCCTCGATCGCGATATTGTGGACGTTGGGGGCGAGGACGGTCGTCATCTGGCGGCGCTGAACGTCGCTCACGCGGTCTTTCGGGTGCAACATGAAGATGTCGATGCCTTCACGCCCCGCCACCGCGTCGATTGCCGCAGAGCCGGTGTCGCCACTGGTCGCGCCGACGATGGTCAGGTGATCGTTGGTGCCGGTCAGGAAGCGCTCGAACAACAGGCCTAGCAGCTGAAGCGCGACGTCCTTGAACGCCAGCGTGGGGCCGTGGAACAGCTCAAGCAGGAAATGGCGATGGTCGAGCTGGACCAACGGCGTCACCGCCGCGTGGCTGAACCGGCCATAAGCCCGGGTACACAGGTCGCGCAGTTCGGTTTCGCTCAGGCTCTTGCCGACGAACGGCTGCATCACCCGCACCGCGGTTTCGGCATAGGACAGGCCCGCGAGGTCGGCGACCTGATCGGCGGTGAAGCGCGGCCATTCGACGGGAACGTACAGCCCGCCATCGCTGGCCAGCCCAGCCAGCGTGACGCCACGGAAATCGAGTTCGGGCGCGGACCCGCGTGTGCTCTGATATCGCATGCCGCGCGGGTTAGCGGCGGGCGCGGGGCGGGGCAAGAAAGTCTAGCTTTGCGGCGGCACCGGCGGTGGTGGCGCCTTGCGTCCGCGCCAGCGCAACGCCAGAACGTAGATCACGCCCGCAATCGCCGCGAAAAGGAACCATTGCACGGCATAGGCCAGATGGTTGTTCGGCACGCTCGACGGATCGGGCCGCGCGCTGGCCGACAGACCCGGGGCGGGCTGATCGGCGACCAGCATCAGTGTGCGGGGCGGGCGCTTGCCGAACAATCCGGCCAATATGGGGGTCGAATCGGGTGCCTGGGTAATCGATCCGGTGACCTCGCCGCCCTTCCACACCGGGATCAAACCGGGCGCGGCGCTGATGCCCATGTCGAATTTCAGCGTGGGGCCTTCACCCCCGCCGCCGCGACATTCGGCAATGTGTCGCCAGCCTTTCGTACCATTCTCCGCGCGGCCGGCCTGTTCGGTCCAGCCGATGACCTCCACACACATCGCGCTGGCGCGGCGGAACAGATAGTCGTCACCGACCGGCGGGCGCGGGAACGCCATGACCGGCAGCGCGCTGTTTCCCGCATAGGTGGCGATGGCGGCTTCCTTCTGATGGCGTCGGTCGAGCTGCCAGATGCCAAGGCCGATCATGGCGGCGACGGCGAGGCCGACGATGGCGGTGGGAATGAGCGGGAGTTTCATAGTTCGGGTGCCTTGATCCGGCCTTCGCGCGCGGCGTTGCGATATTCCAGCGCCAGCAGCGCCCCCTTGGCCCAGCGCAGCGACAATATAACCAGCAGCAATGTCAGCGGCGGCCAGATCAGCAGATGGACCCACACCGGCGGACTTGCACCCAGCTCCAGCCAGATCGACAGCACGACGATGATCGTGCCGACGATCAGGGTGAGGAACGCCGCAGGGCCATCGCCGACGTTGAATGCCGCATAGTTCAGCGCGCAGGCCGGACAGCGATCGGCATATTTGACCCATCCAGCAAAAAGGGTGCGCGCCCCGCAACGGGGGCACGCACCCTTGAATGCCGAATCGGTAATTGGCGGTGCGGTGTCGCTCACGCTGGCCGCGCCCCCGCGATCACCCGCCGTGGACCGGTGCGCCCGCGCTGCCCCACACGTAAACGGCGACGAACAGGAACAGCCATACGACATCGACGAAATGCCAGTACCACGCCGCCGCCTCGAAACCGAAATGCTGGCGCGGGGTGAAATCGCCCTGATAGGCGCGCAACAGGCAGACCATCAGGAACAGCGTGCCAACCAGCACGTGGAAGCCATGGAAGCCGGTCGCCATGTAGAAGGCCGACGAATAGTTGGTCTTGCCGAACACGAACGGTGCGTGCGCATATTCATAGGCCTGAATGCTCGAGAAGATCAGCCCGAGGATGATGGTGAGCCACAGGCCCTTCTTCACCACGTCGTTCTCACCGACGCCGATCATGCCCCACAGACCCTTGAGCTCACCGCCGCGCTGATTGTGGATCAGGCCGTGATGCGCCCAGGTCACCGTGGTGCCCGACAGCAGCAGGATGAACGTGTTGAGCAGGGGCAGCTCGAATGCGGGCAGCACCTCCATGCCCTTGGGCGGGAATACCGCGACCGCGCCCTGGACCAGATCGACCGCAGCGCCATGATCGGTGACGTTCATCGCCACCGGGAACAGCGCGAAATCGAACCATGCCCAGAACCAGCCGACGAAGAACATGACTTCGGACGCGATGAACAGGATCATGCCGTAACGAAGGTGCAGCTGGACGACCGGGGTATGGTCCCCGGCTTTCGCCTCCTGCACCACCTGAACCCACCACGACGCCATGCAGAACAGCACGGCGGCGAGGCCGGACAGCAGCACCCACACGCCCTGCGGATGCTCCTTCATGTACATCAGGCCACCGGCCGCGAGCCACAGCGCCGCGAACGACGTCAGCAGCGGCCACGGGCTGGGTGGAAGAATATGATATTCGTGGTTCTTGGCGCCGGCCATCGTCCGTCCCTGTTCTTATGGCGTTTCTAGACCCCCCTAGCTTGCAGGCTTGGCGGAATCCACTGGGTAAAATGTATAGGACAGCGTGATCGTCTCGATGTCCTTCGTATCCGGGTCCGTCAGGATTTTGGGATCGACATAATAGATCACCGGCATGCGCATCGTCTCACCCGGCTTCAGCGTCTGTTCGGTGAAGCAGAAACACTGGATCTTCGAGAAGTATTTGCCGGCCTGGGTGGGCGTGACGTTGTAGGTGGCGGTGCCGGTAACCGGCACATTGGCGACGTTGGTGGCGGTGTAGAACGCCATGTCGCGCGCGCCGATCGAGATTTCGTCCGATGCCATTTCCGGCTTGAACTTCCACGCCAGCTTCGGGCTGACATTGCCGTCGAACGCCACCTTGATCCTGGCATCGACCGCACCGGGTGCGCGGTCGGCACGCATCGTGGTACCGCCAAAGCCGGTGACCTGACAGAACAGGCGATAAAGCGGAACGCTGGCGAACGCGACGCCGGTCATGGTGCACACGCCGAGCACGGCGAGAAGCGCAGTGCGGAGCTTGCGATCGATTTTCATGTCGCCCTCACCGGCATGCCGGCCTGAATCTTCACGATGGTGATGGCGAACACCAGAATGACGAAGGCAAGCAACAGTACCGCCATCAGTCGGGTCCGCGATTTCTGACGAGCACGGACGATTTCTTCTTCTTGCGGAGTCATGCGAACCACCGATCTGCGGCGACAGCGCCGAACAGGATGAAAAGATAGGCGATGGAATAAGCGAACAGGCGCTTTTCCGGTTTCATTTTATCGCCGTCGGTCGCCATCCGCGTGGCGACGCGAAAGACGAGCGCGACGAAGATGGCGGTCATTGCGGTCGCGGTGACGCCATAGACCGCGCCGGTCAGGCCGAGCGGCCACGGCGCGATCGCGGTGATCGCCATCGGGATGGTGTAGAGGCCGATCTGCACCCGCGTCGCCTTCTCGCCAGCGACGACGGGCAGCATCGGCACCCCGGCATTGGCGTAATCGGTCTTCACATAGAGCGCGAGCGCCCAGAAATGCGGTGGCGTCCACAGGAAGACGAGCAGGAACAGCAGGAACGGCAGCAGCGCCACCTCCCCCGTCGCCGCCGCCCAGCCGATCAGTGGCGGGAACGCACCCGCTGCGCCGCCGATGACGATATTCTGCGGCGTGCGGCGCTTCAGCCAGACGGTGTATATGAGGACGTAGAACAGGATCGACATGAGCAGGATCGCGGCGGCGGTGTAGTTCACAGCCAGCCCCATCAGGATCACCGACAGCGCCGACACGCCGACGCCGAAATGCAGCGCCGATTGACGGTCCATGCGCCCGGCGGGCAGCGGACGTCCGGCGGTGCGCTTCATCTTGGCGTCGAGGTCCGACTCATACCATTGGTTGAGCGCCCCCGCCGCGCCTGCGCCCAGCGCGATGCACAGGATCGCGGTGAAGCCGAGGATGGGGTGGATTTGCGTGGGAGCCGCCAGCATGCCGCACAGCCCGGTGAACACGACCAGCGTCATCACCCGCGGCTTGGTCAACGCAAGGAAATCGCGCCAGTCGGCGGGCAGGATCAGGGCATGGTTGGCGACGGACATTT
>NZ_JAXOJT010000001.1:2100000-2336855 GCF_036663835.1 Sphingomonas sp. LT1P40 | reverse complement strand
CGTTGCAACGCGGCCCGGTCGGTGACAGCAACAGCTTCGACATCACGCTGGACGACAGCCTGGTCGCGGACGACGGTCGCCTGACGATCTGGGGCTATCCGCTGCTGACCTCGCTCAGGGTCGATGGCTCGGCGGAAGCCGGTGGCGATCTGCGCATCTATGGCGGCGCGGTGGGCGATAACCTGATCGGCGGCGGTGGTGACGACTGGTTGTGGGGCGGCGCGGGTGGCGACCGGCTGACCGGCGGCGCGGGCCGGGATATTTTCGCCTATGACGTGGCGAGCCAATCGACCGGCATCAACTTTGACACGCTGGTCGGGTTCGATGCGACGCAGGACAGGATCGACCTGCCGTTCGCGGTTACGAGCGTGGCGGCACCCGTCAGCGGCAGCCTGTCGCTGGCGACGTTCAACGAAGACCTGGCCGCCGCGATCGGCGCGGCGCAGATGGCATCGGGTCAGGCGGTGCTGTTCACCGCGGTTGGCGGCGACATGGACGGCCAGACCTTCCTGATCGTCAACGGCCTCAACTCCGCTGCCGGATATCAGAATGGCAGCGACTATGTGTTCCACCTGGAAAGCCCGGTGAGCACGATCATCACACCCGACCCGTTCGTTTAAGGACCAGCATGATGAACATCGCTCCCGCGCTGCGCCCGGCCACCCCGCCACGCGCACCATGGACTCGCCCCACCGTCCAGCGCCTCAACGCCAGCCACGCGCAGATCGGCACGCGGCCTGAAAATGAAGACGGCGCTTTCTCGACGTCGTGAACGCGGCCCGGTCGTACGGCTCGTCGAAAGCAGAACCGTGGTTTTGGCGGGGGAATTGAGACATCCCTCGTCACCGTCCTAGCTGGCGCAAGGGTGTGCAACCGGGTCTGCGTATCGGACTTGCCAGCCTGCAAGTACATGAAGGTAGCAGTGTTGCGTGAAGTGGCCGGTTAGACGACTGGTCCCCTCAGACCACCCTTGCTTGGATGTTTTGTGATCCATCGAGCGGGTGAAGCCTTGAGGGTGACTTCAAGGAGAAAACGTCATGACGCGCATTGCATTCACGTTCGCCGCATCGCTCGCGGCCATGGTTCCGGCCACTGCCCAGACCGCAGCGCCATCCGCCTCCGCCCCTGTCCCGGCCGAGCAATGGCCCGAGGCATGGTTTGAGATCTTCAAGCTCGCGCCGGGAAAGCAGGAGGCGTTCATCCGTCGGCTTGACCAGACCGATCAGGTGAGGGCGGCGGCAGGCCTGCCCCCGGTCCAGCTGTTCTTTCATGAGAATGGCGCAGACTTCGACGTAATCCTGTTCAAGCCGGTTGCGGCGATCAAGCCAACGCCGGAGCAGGAGGCGAAGATGGCAGCAAAGCGCAAGGGACTCGGCATTCCCGCCGGCCCGGCCTATTTCGTCGATATTCGGGAGTTCGTTGCCGCTCACACCGATTCGAAAACGATCGGCCCGGTGTCGGCAGGACAATGGATCCAGCGGCTCGACGGCTGGCGGGCTGCCAATCCACCGCGCACCAAGATCAAATAATTATTGTACGAGCCGCTCGCGACATCATGTCCCGGGCGGCAATGCGGGTCGTCATGATCCCCTGTAACAGGCGCGTTTTGCCGATCGAAAACACTTTATTGTTTTTGATTTGACGGGCCGGAAAAACAATGACCGGTTTGACTTGGTCTAATCTAAATGGTCCCGTCCTTTGCGAAAGAACTGGATGTTTCTGGATCCATTCGTGCGGAACAGGCTGGCACAACGATAACAGGTTTGGACGATGTGCCAGCCGTGTCGGGAGGAACGCGAACCAATTATCGGGGGATTTAAAATGGTTGCTCATCATTCGGCATTTCGGGGCGTCGGCCTCGCCACGCTGGCCGTGGCATTTGTTTCGACCACGTCGGCCTTCGCACAGGACGAGCCGGAAGAAGACACCGTCATCGTGACCGCGCAACAGGCGCAGAAGCAGGTGGTCAGCGACGGCAATCTCGGCGCGCTGGGCGATCAGGACGCGATGTCGACGCCGTTCAACGTCACCACTTACACAGCGCAGCTCGTGCTCGACCAGCAGGCCGAGACGATCGGCGACGTGATGAAGAACGACCCGTCGGTGCGCGTCACATCGGGCAATGGCAACCAGGCCGAATTGTTCGTCGTGCGCGGCTTTCCGCTGTTCGGCGACGACCTTGCGATCGATGGCATGTACGGGATCGCGCCGCGCCAGTTGATTTCGCCCGAACTCTATGAGGGGATTCAGGTGCTCAACGGTGCCAGCGCGTTCCTGTTCGGTGCCCCTCCGGGCGGATCGGGTGTCGGCGGTGGCATCAACCTGACGCCGAAGCGCGCGCAGAAAGAACTGTATCGCGCAACCGCCAGCTTTGGTGGCCGGAGCATCTTCGGCGGGAATTTCGACGCGGGCAGGCGCTTTGGCGACGACGATGAACTCGGCGTCCGCGTGAACGGCGTGTACCGCGAGGGCGAGAATTCGATCCCGAACGAGGAAAAGCGCGTCATCGTCGGCGGCCTGGGAATCGACTATCGCTCCGGACCGGCGCGGGTGTTCCTCGACATCGGTTACGAAAATCAGCGGGTGCTTCAGCCACGCCCCGTCGTTCGCCTTGGGTCGACACTCACCGCCGTACCCGCGCCGCCACCGGCCGACTATAATTTCGGCCAGGCCTGGACCTCCACCAAGCTGCGCGACATCTATGGGACGCTGCGCATCGAGCTGGACATCGCCAAGGACGTCATGCTGTACGCCGCCGTCGGTATGCGCGACGGTAGCGAATATGGCGATTACTCGTCGATCACCGTGTTCAACGCCAATGGCAACGCGACCCAGCCGCGGCTCTATGTGCCGCGCGCCGACAATAACGAAGCCGGGCAGATCGGTTTGCGCGCCAAGTTCAAGACCGGCGGCATTTCGCATCAGTTCAATGCGGGCACGTCGCTGGTCGTTCAGGAAAATCGCAACGTCTCGACCGCCGGCATCTATCCGGCATCGACACGTACCGGCGCGAACTGCGCCGGCATCCCGGCGGCATCGCTGACGGTCAACGTGTTCTGCTCCAATCTGTATAACGCGCCGCAGGTGGCAAGGCCGGCCGATGCGACCGTGCTGCCCAATCTGCGCCGGCTGCAGATGTTCGATTATGGCAGTGCTTTTGCGTCCGACACACTCGGCTTCCTCGACGACACGGTCCTGCTGACGGTCGGTGGGCGCTATCAACATCTGGTGTCGCGGACCTTCGCCTATGCTCCGGTCTATCGGGTAACCAAGGTGGTGCGGGACGCCGTCACGCCGGTCGTCGGTCTGGTGGTCAAACCGACCGAGAATATTTCCGTCTATGCCAATCGGATCGAGGCGCTGGTGCAGGGGGCGGTCGCGCCCGCAACCTTTGGCGGCCTGACCGTCGCCAATGCGGGCACGATCTTTGAAGCCTATCGTTCGGTGCAATATGAAGCCGGGGTCAAATTCGCGTTGCGCGGCCTGACCGGGACGGCTGCCATTTACCAGACGAGCCAGCCGATCACCAACTATGTCGATCGGCCGGGTAACCAGCTCGCGCTGGAGGTGGATGGCGAACAGCGCAACCGCGGCGTCGAATTGAGCCTGAACGGGGAACCCACCGACTGGCTGCGCTTCATCGGCGGCCTGACCTACACCGATGCCGAGGTCGTCAAACAGACCACCGTGGTTTCCGGCACGCGCATCGATCTGGCGGGCAAGCGTGGCATCGGCGTTCCCGAATGGCAGGTCAGCTTCGGCACCGAAGTGGTTCCGCCGTTCCTGAAGAATGCGACCTTTACCGGCCGCGTCGTCTATACCGACAGCCAGTTCGTGAACAACGTCAACACGCTGAGCATCCCGGGCTGGACGCGTTTCGACCTGGGCGTGCGCTATGTCATCGTTGCCGATGGCCACCCGCTGACCTTCCGCCTCAGCGCGGAGAACGTCACCGACAAGGCCTATTGGTCGTCGGCTGCGCTGGGCTATCTGACGATCGGCGCGCCGCGCACGTTCAAAAGCTCGGTCACGTTCGAGTTCTGATATGGCGAGTTCTGATATGGAAGGCATGCCGTCCGCCGTGTTGGGCGGGCGGCACCGCCGGTGACGGCTTTATACTGGAGAAATCTCGTGTCTGAACGCAATCCGCCCAAGGTCGTGCAGGACGAGATTCAACCGGGCGGCATGAAGTGGACGCGCAGGACCGTGCTGGCGGCACCGGCAGCGATGGCAGCGAGCAGTGCTTTTGCTACGCCTGTGCAAAAGCCGTCGTCACAGCTCATTGCGATGGATGCGGTCGACCTTGCCGCTGGCATCCGGCGGCGGGACATTTCCAGCCGTGACGTAATGGCCGCCTATCTCGCGCAGATCGACCGGTTGAATCCCCGGTTCAACGCCATCGTCTCACGCGTGTCGCCGGATCAACTGATAAAGGCCGCAGCCGCGTGCGACGAGGATGCGGCCAAGGGCCGGTTCCGGGGCGTGCTGCACGGTTTTCCGCATGCGGTGAAGGATACAGCACCGACGCGCGGCATCGCCTCGACCCAGGGGACGCCGATCCTGCGCAACAATATTCCGGCGGCGGATTCGCTCGTCGTGTCGCGGATGCGCGATGCCGGTGCGATCTTCATCGGCAAGACCAATGTCCCCGAGTTCGCGCTGGGTTCGCATAGCTATAATTCGGTGTTCGGAATCACGCGCAATGCGTGGAACCCGGCGGTGTCGGCGGGCGGCAGCAGCGGCGGCACCGCCGTTGCGCTGGCGCTGCGCATGATGCCGATTGGCGATGGCAGCGATTTCGGCGGTTCGCTGCGCAATCCGGCGGGCTGGAACAATATCTTCGGCTTCCGCCCCTCGTTCGGTCGGGTTCCGTCCGCCCCGTCGAGCGATGTGTTCGGTCAGACTTTTGCGACATCCGGGCCGATGGCGCGGACGGTGCGCGATCTCGCCTTCATGCTGTCGGTTCAGGCCGGACCCGATTCCCGCGCACCATTTTCGTTAAAGGACGATCCCGCGCGGTTCGACGTGCCGCTGGAGCGGGAATGGAAAGGGCGGCGGATCGGCTGGCTGGGCGATCTTCAAGGCGAGCTGGCGACCGAACCCGGCATCCTCGACACCTGCACCAGGGCACTGTCGGCATTCCGCGCGATCGGCATGCAGGTCGAGGCGGCGAAGCTGTCGCTGTCCGCCGCCGAGATGTGGCGCACGGCGGTAACGCTGCGTCACTGGTCGGTCGGGTCGGACCTGATCGATTATTATAACGATCCCGCCAAACGCGCGCTGTTGCAGCCGGAGGCGATCTGGGAGGTCGAGGGTTATCTGAAGCTCAGCGCACGTCAGGTCGCCGAAGCGTCGCAGGTGCGGTCGCGCATCTATCAGGCGTTCCGCGAACTGTTCGAGCGTTACGACTTCCTCGTCCTGCCCACGGCACAGGTCTTTCCATTCGATGTCGAAACCCGCTGGCCGCGCGAGATCGCCGGGCGGGCGATGGACAGCTATCACCGCTGGATGGAAGTGACGCTGCCGCCGACCATGGCCGGGCTGCCGACGCTCGCCGTACCGGCGGGGTTCGGGGGCGCGCGCAAACTACCGATCGGTCTGCAGATCATCGGCCCCAATCATGCCGATCTGGCGGTGCTGCAAGTCGGTCACGCCTATGAGCAGGCGTCGCCATGGATCCGCGCTGCGGTGCCGGACGCGCTTAAGGCCTGACACGGTCTTACCCGGGCAGGACAAACACCGCCCAGGCGATCAGCGGGCCGATCAGGGTGATGAGCGCGCTATAGCCGAGCAACTGGCGGACCATCCGCTCGCGGTCCGCCTCGGGCGCATTTGCCACAACCAGCGCGCCATTGGTCGAAAAGGGTGAGGTATCGACGATCGTCGTCGAGATCGCGATCGCCGCCACCGCGCCCATCGCGCTGATCCCGCCCTGGTTGAGGAAGGGGACGGCCAGCGGCACGACGATGCCCAGCAGCGCCGTCGATGAAGCGAAGGCGGAGACGACGCCGCCCAGATAGCAAAGCAGCAGCGCGGCGATCAGCGGCGATCCGATGCCCGCGATCAGGTCGCCTGCCGCATCGACCGTTCCCACCCGCTGCAACAGCGCGACATAGGTCACCACACCAGCGATCAGCAGCACCGTCGGCCACGCCACGCGATCGATCGCGCCCTTTTGCGAGCGCGGCGCGAGGACGGCGAGCAGGGCGGCGGCAACCATGCTGGCGACCCCGATATCGACGCGAAACCCGACCGCGGCGATCGCCATCGCGCCGAGCGTCAGCAGGGTCAGCAGCCGTTCGCGGGCCATTTCCGGCGCTATCGCCGCGGGTGCCTCGGGCGGCTCCGGCGTATCCCGCAACAGGCGCAGGCCGCCAAAGGCGAGGAAGATTACGATGGCGATGGCCAGGTTGAAGAACAGGCTGGCGGAAAACAGCATCAACGGCTCCGGCACGATGCCGCTCTTTTCGATGACGCCGTTGGTGATGCCGCCATAGACCGAGGTCGGCGAGAACGCGCCCGCCTGTGCGCCGTGGATCGTCATCAGGCCCATCATCAGCGCGCTGATGCGATGCTGCACGGCGAAGCGAAGGGCAACGGGTGCCACGATCGCCACCGCCGCCGGGCCGAGCGCGCCGAATGCGGTGAGCAATGCCGAGGCGATGAAGATCACCCACGGCATCGCCACGGCACGATGGCCCAGCATCCGTGCCAGACCCTGAACCACCCATTCGATTGCACCATTGCGCTCGGCAATTGCGAACAGGAACGTCACCCCGATCAGGACCACCACCAGATCGCCGGGGAAACCGGCGAGCACGTCCTTGGCCGGAACGCCGACCAGCAACACGCCGACCAGGAACGCGGCGGCGAACGCCAGCAGCCCCATGTTGATCGGCCGCAAGGTGGCGATCAGGAACACCAGTGCGAGTGCGCCGATCAGGATAAAATGCGACAATCTTCCCTCCCCACCGCCCGCTTTGCGCGGTGCGCCTTATGCCTGCTTATTTCTGCTCGCTGAGATAGGAATCGAGCGCGCGTGCGGCGGTCAGCATGTGCGCGCGCATGCGCCGCGCCGCAGTGTCGCCGTCCCCTTCGTTGATCGCGCGGATCAGCTCGTCATGTTCGGAACGGGATCGGTGCAGGCGGCCCTGCTGTCGCAACTGCGTGCGCCGGAACGCCGCCAAGCGGCTGCGCAGGGTAAGCGCCTGCTCGATCAGCACGCCGTTATGCGTCGCCCGATACAGCGTTTCATGAAAGTCGCGGTTGAGCCGGTCATATTCGCCGACGTCATCATTCGCCGCTGCGGCTTCGGTCGCATCGTGAATCCGCAGCAACTCGCTGCGCTCAAGCGGGGTCATGCGATAGGTGGCGAGGCGGACGCACACCGCCTCGATCTCCGCCATCGCCTCGAACATTTCCATCACGCGCTGAGTCGTCACCTGCGCCACGACCATGCGCCGACCGGTCGTCTCGACCAGGCCGCTCGACTGCAATTGCCGCAAAGCCTCGCGTACCGGGGTCCTCGACACGCCATAACGATCCGCAAGCCATTGCTCGTCGAGCGGGCTGCCCGGCTCGAACTCGCCTGAGGCGATGGCGTCCGTCAATGCGTTGCGGACGCGATCGGACAGCAAGGTACGACGGTCGTCGTCGATGCCCTCATCGCGGTCAATCAGCGCGCTCATAAGCCTCTCCGGGCAATTTGGCATTGCCTCGACTTCGGTATACACATATTTCAGATGACGCTATACCGTATGCAGTGATAGTTATTTCGGCATATTCGGTATTATAAAAGGGAGGGGATGTTGTGGACCGCACTTCGCTGTCCGAATTGCTGCAGGGCTTTTCCCGTCAGGGCCGGGCATTTCTGCGCAAGCACATGCCGCGTGCAGCATTCGCGCCGACGCCGTTGGCACGCTCGCGGGTCGAGACGCTGTGCGGCATGGCGAGCGACTTGATCTCCAATCGCGGCGAAGCGTCCGGCGTCGCCATCGCAACCGATTTTCTGCGGCTGTACGACGCCGCCGACAGACAGGAGCGCGCCGACTTCTTTCTGGCGCTGTCGCGTGATTTCAACCCGGACCGGGCGACGCTCAGCGCCGCGTGGGAACGGTTTCAAACCGAAGGCTGGGACGCCCACCCGGCGCTTGCCAGCGCGATCGAGGCGCCGCGACAGGAGCTGTTCCGCCGACTGAACCTCGCACCGGGCGGCACCGCAGCGCTGGTCGGCATGCGCGCGGACATGCTGGCGATGCGGGACCAGCCGGGGGTCGCGCTGGCCGAAGCGGATCTCGCGCATTTGCTGCAGTCCTGGTTCAACCGTGGCTTTCTGTCGATGCGGGCGATCAACTGGTCCTCGCCCGCGAATCTGCTGGAGCGCGTGATCCGTTACGAGGCGGTGCACGACATAAGCGACTGGACCGATCTGCGCAGTCGGCTCGATCCGCCCGACCGGCGTTGCTACGCGTTCTTCCACCCCGCAATCCCGGACGATCCGCTGATCTTCGTTGAGGTCGCCTTGACCCACGGCATCCCGGACAGCATCCAGGCGCTGCTGGCGTCCGACCGCGTGCCGCTGGCCAGCGCGGACGCCACGACCGCAGTGTTCTATTCGATCAGCAACTGCCAGCCGGGCCTGCGTGGTATCTCGTTCGGTCACTTCCTGATCAAGCAGGTTGCCACCGACCTGAAGCGCGAGATCCCGACGCTGGAATGTTTCGTGACGCTCTCACCGATTCCCGGCTTCATGAAATGGCTGCGCATCCACGATGCCACCCTTGCCGAACAGGCGGGCGAATACCCGGAGCGCCATCGTGACCGACTGCTCGCGCACGCGATCCATTATTTCGTCGAGGCCAAGAATGACGAGGACCGCCCGGTCGATCCGGTAGCGCGGTTCCATCTCGGCAACGGTGCGTGGCTGGAGCAACTGAATTGGATGGGCGACAGTTCGGCCAAGGGCTTGCGCCAGAGCGCCGGGATGATGGTCAACTATCTTTACGATCTGCCAGCGATCGAGGAATTGCACGAACGCTTCGCCAATCACGGCTCGATTGCGACGGGAAAGCCCATGTCGCAGCTGATATCCAGCATGCACGCAGACACCACCAAGCCGATGGAACGACACGCATGAGCAACCTCTACACCCGTCTTGCGGCGCAATTCCCCGACGATCCGCGCCGCCCGTTCGCGTGGCTGCCGGATGGCGAAATGCTCGGCTATGGCGATGTCGAAGCGGCCTCGGCGCGCTATGCCAATGCGCTTGGGGGATTGGGCGTCGGGGTCGGCGACCGGGTGGCAGTGCAGGTCGAGAAGAGCATCGAAATGCTGATGCTGTATCTCGGTTGTTTGCGGACCGGCGCGGTCTTTTTGCCACTCAACACCGCCTATACCGCCGCCGAACTCGACTATTTCATCGGCGATGCACAGCCGACCCTGATCGTCTGCGATCCGGGTGCCGTGGAGGCTGTCGCGGCGTTACCATCGGCCGCCGGCGTCACGGTGGAGACGCTCGATGCCGCACGCAGCGGCACGCTCGCCCGTCTGGCGTGCGACGCGGCACCGGTGTTCGACACGGTATCGCGCGACGACGACGATCTCGCGGCGATCCTCTACACCTCCGGCACGACGGGCCGGTCGAAGGGCGCGATGCTCAGCCACGACAACCTCGCCTCGAACGCCTTTACGCTGCGTGACGCATGGCATTTCACCACGGACGATGTGCTGCTGCACGCGCTGCCGATCTTCCATACTCACGGCCTGTTCGTCGCCACCAACGTCATATTGGCCAGCGCCGCTTCGATGATCTTTCAGCCGCGTTTCGAGGCCGACGCGGTGCTGGCCGCGCTCCCCCGCGCCACCGTGATGATGGGGGTGCCGACCTTCTATATCCGGCTGCTCGGCGAGGCGGGGTTCGAGCGCGGGCTGGTCGCGCACATGCGGCTGTTCATCTCGGGCTCGGCACCGCTCGCGCCCGACATCCATCGCGCGTTCGCGGCGCGCACAGGCCATGCGATCCTCGAACGCTATGGCATGACCGAGACGAACATGAACACCTCCAACCCCTATGACGGAGACCGGATTCCCGGAACTGTCGGGTTGCCGTTGCCCGGTGTCGATATCCGCATCGCCGATTCCGCGAGCGGTCGCGTCCTGTCGCAGGGCGAAGTGGGCGTGATCGAAATCGGCGGCCCCAATGTGTTCAAGGGCTATTGGCGCATGCCCGACAAGACCGCCGCCGAATTCCGCAACGGCTTCTTCATCTCGGGCGATCTCGGCCGCATCGACGCGCGGGGCTATGTCTCGATCGTCGGGCGCGAAAAGGACCTCATCATCGCCGGCGGGTTCAATATCTATCCCGCCGAAATCGAAGATGCGATCGGTGAACTGGACGCGGTTCGGGAAGTCGCCGTGATCGGCCTCCCGCATCCCGATCTGGGGGAGGGTGTCGTCGCGGTGGTCGTGCCGTGCGAACGTGGCTTCGCCGATGCCGATGGCATTATCGCCGCACTGACCGGCAAGCTGGCGCGTTTCAAACAGCCCCGGCGCGTGCTGTTCGCGGACGAATTGCCCAGGAACGCGATGGGAAAGGTGCAAAAGGCGGAGTTGCGTCGGCTACATGCGGACCTTTTTGGTCCGGATGCCCCCTGATCGGGGTCCTGAAGCGGATCGGCCGGGTGACGCACAAGCCCGAATGACAGCAAATCCCGTTCCTGAAAGACTGGCGCTCATCGCGAACGAATTTCGCCAATTGTCTGTCCGGTCCAGCGCCGGATCGCGCGGCGCAGATTGGCGCTGTCGCTGAAACCTACCTTCCAGGCAACGTCGTCCACGCTCATGCGGGTTGTCTGCAAATATTCGATTGCCAGCTTGCGGCGGACGTCATCGAGGATCGCGCCGTAGCTTGAATCCTCGGCAGCCAGACGGCGGCGCAACGTCCGCTCCTGCAAGCCCAATTGCGCCGCGACCGCCGTCATCGATGGAAACTGGCTGGGGGCGTTAAGCAGGAGTTGATACACCTCTCCCGACAGGCCGGAGGAAATTCGTGACTGACCAATCAGGCGCTCGCAAGTCTCTTCGAGCATGGTCCTGGTCAGGCGATTGCCCAGTTCCGGGGTCTGGTCGAGGATGCCAATGGGATAATGAAGTTCGTTCGCCGCCTGGGCGTAGAGGCTTGGGCAGGAGAGTTCCCGCTCGTCCTCCGCCGCATGGGCATCTTCGAGCAAGGCGAACAAGGCACGGACGGGCAGATTGTCGGTTCCCGCTGTGTCGCGGATATGCGTGTAGGTCATCTTCATCTGCTGCCGCACCAGGAAGGTGCGCACATCGCTGCTCATCACGTCGCGATAGATTTCCCGGAATTGCCAGATCGCGACGTCACCCTCAGCCCGCCATTCCAGGCGTACTGTGGGGGTAGCGAGTGGTTGATATCGAACGGCGAAATCGAAAAAATCGCGCATGGTGGGGGAGCACATCAGCGCATAACCGTACATGCCATAAGCGGACAGGTGCAGGCGCGATCCGATGGCGAAGGCGTCGGCGAACACGGCACCGTCCGCCACGATATTCTCGCACGCGATCAGATACTGCCCAATCGATGTCAGCGTGTGCGGATCGCGCACTTCTGCGAGCGTCAGCCCGGTTCGATCCAGCACTGCTTCGGGCGTGATGCCGCGGTTCGCAACCGCGTCGATCACCGTCGCCAGCTTGAACGGCGCAAAGATGCGCTGGTTGAGCGATGGAAAACCGACCCGGCCAGTGCGCGCTGCGGATCCGCCTTCATCTTTTATGACCTCAACCATCGTTACCGATCCTCTCCCGCCTGTCCGTTCAAGACACAGCGTTGTCCGCCAATGCGCTTACAACCCTGTGTGTCAGACCATAAGAAAAGCAGCAAGTCGCCACAGTGCGGCAACGACAACACCCACAACATGGGTGGATCAGAGGAGGGGAGAGAAACATCATGTCGATCCGAGCCATATTCACGAGCCATCGCGCGCACCTGCTGTGCCGCTCCGCAATCGTGCTGACGATGCTGGGTTTGCCGGCCGCCGCCTATGCCCAGAGCGCCGACGCCAGCGCGCAGGTCGATGACGGCAGCGCCGATGCCGATCCCGAGATCGTCGTGACCGGCACCAGCATCCGCGGCATTCCACCGACCGGATCGGGACTGATCAGCGTATCGCGCGAAGACGCCAAGCTGATTGGCGCGGCGAGCACGGCCGAACTGCTGGCGACGGTGCCGCAGCTCAACAGCTTCAACACCGCCCCGCGTGTCAGCAACGGTGGGCTCGGATCGTTCGCGCCGGGCCTGCGCGGTCTGCCGACCGCCGCCACGCTGCCCCTGATGAACGGGCATCGCCTGATTTCCGGCAGCACCCAGCAAACCAATCCCGACTATCCGTTCATTCCCGAACTGGCGATCGAGCGGGTCGAGATCGTCGCCGACGGTGCGTCGGCGATCTATGGGTCGGAAGCCGTTGCCGGCGTGGTCAACTTCATCACCCGCAAGCGCGTATCCGGACTTGAGGCGAATGTCCGGTTTGGCATGGCGGACGATTATAACGCGTTCAATGTGGGCGCCATCTTTGGCCATGACTGGGGCAGCGGGTCGTTCGTTGCGGCGTATCAATATCAGGACAACAGCAATATCACGGGGGCCGACCGCAGCTATCGCACGCTGGACTTCCGGGGGGCCGGTGGCATCGATACCCGCTCCGCCGTCTGCCCCGATGCGAACGTGAACCTGTTTGCCGGAACGATCTACGCAGCGCCCAGCCTGGCACCGGGCCTGAATACCTGCGACCCGCGCGGCCCCGTCGATCTGTTGCCGCAGAACCGCACGCACAGCGCGCTCGTCTCGGCGCGGCAGGAATTCGGCGCAGTAACCTTATGGGCGGATGTGCTCTATTCGGATCGCAAGGATGTGGTGCAGGCTGCGCTGCCGGGCCAGACCTTTGTCCTGATTACCGCCGCCAACCCGTTCTTCCGTGCGCCGCCGGGAACGGGGTCGGTCTTCGGCTATTTCGACTTCCGCCCCGACCGGCTGGCGGGCGCGGATCATTTCGATCAGACATTCCGCGTGCGCACCGGCAATGCCACGGCGGGGGTCGATATCGGCCTGCCGAGCGATTTCAAGGCCACGATCTACGGCTCGTACAACTGGTCGCGCAACGACACCTTCCAGCCGGGCATCAACACCACGGCATTGACCGCCGCTGCGGCTGGGACAACGACGGCGACTGCGCTCGACCCGTTCGGCTATGGGACGAGTCCCGCAGTGGTCGCGGCGATCCTCAACAACCCCACCGACTTCGTCAATCGCCAGCGCACGCGCATCGGCGCCGTGAAGGTGGATGGGCCATTGGCCAACCTGCCGGGCGGTGAACTCAAGATCGCCGTTGGCGCGGAATATCGCCGCGAAACCTATATGCAGCGCGGCCAGAGCGGTGGGGTCGGCTTCCCCGAAGACCTGGAGCGCAATGTCCAGTCGATCTATGGCGAATTGTTCGTGCCGATCTTCGGCGAGGGCAATGCCGCGCCAATGGCCCACAGCCTCGCGCTGTCGCTATCGGGCCGTTACGATCATTACAGCGACTTCGGCTCCACCAGCAATCCTAAGATCGGCTTGACCTGGGAACCGGTCGAGGGCGTCAATCTCCGTGGCAGCTTCGGGCGGTCGTTCCGCGCGCCCGGCCTTCGCGATCTGGGTTCGACCGTGGGCTCCTATTACTCCGCCGCCGCGCTCGTCGACGCCTTTGGCGCGCGCGATCCATCGCGCGGTGCGGCGCAGGTCAACACGATCCTGCTCTATGGCGGCAATCAGGCGCTGACGCCCGAAACCGCACGCACATGGTCGGCGGGCGTGGATCTTCGTCCGAAATTTGCGCCGAACCTGACCGCGAGCGTGACCTTCTACGACATCAAATACGACAATGTGATCGGCACGCCGTCCGGGCTGGGCGCGCTGTTGTTCAGCGATCCGACCTTTGCCTCACGGGTCATCCGTAACCCGACGGCAGGGCAGCTGAGTTCGGCGATCACCAACACCGTGCCGTTCTTCTACACCTTCGCCGCCGTGCCCACGATCGGCAACATCCTCGACCTGCGCCAGGGCAATTTCGGCGTGCGCAAGACCAACGGGATCGACTTCGACGTGCGCTATCGACAGCCGGTGGGGATCGGGACAATCTTTGGCGGGATCGCGGGCAACTATATCCTGAACTATAGCAATCAGCTGTCGCCCACGTCGGCGGAGAGTGACTCACTGGAGGCGGGCATTCCGCGCGCGACGCTGCGCACCACGCTGGGGATCACCGCAGGGCCGGTCACCTTCGTGAATTTCGTCAATCATCGCAGCGGCGTGACCGCGTCTTTCGCTACCCCGACGGGATCGAGCCTTTACGAGGCGAAAGGCTATACGACCGTCGACCTGCGTCTGTCGGTGCGGTTGCCGGACACATGGTTCGTCAAGGGAACGGAGTTTGGAATGCAGATCAACGATCTGTTTGACGCGACGCCGCCCTATTTCCCGGGCACCGACGGCATCGGCGGTGCTTATAATCCGATCGGTCGCTACGCGGCGGTAAGTCTGCGGACATCATTCTGAACCATGTGGGCGGCGCGGTGACCGGGCCGCCCGCCTATCCCGCTGTCGGCACTGCTTTCGGGCAGCGCCGACCACGATTAGATGAAAATAAGCCAAGGTTCGCCACTCGATGACCGGTGCCATTAACAGCGTGGAACCCTCGGCCCCCCTTCCACAGATCCGTCTGTATTGCGATTGGTTGAAAGCGACGCGCCAGCGGGAATTTGCAACCTATGAAGATCTGCGCCGCTGGTCGGTGGATGATCTGGATGGCTTTTGGCGCAGCATCTGGGAATTCGACGGAATCGAATCGCCGACGCCGTTCACGACCGTCCTCAGTGAAGATGCGATGCCGGGCGCGCGCTGGTTTGAAGGCGCGCAGGTCAATTATGCGCAACTTGTATTTCGCCACGTGGTGGCTGCGGACGAAGCGGGTCAACCCGCGATCATTGCCATGGATGAGCGCGGCGGTAGCGTCATGCTGAACTGGACGGAGCTTCGGCGTCAGGCGGCCTCGCTCGCGCTCGAACTCCGAGCTTGCGGGATCGGGCGGGGCGATCGCGTCGCCGCGTACCTGCCCAATATTCCGGCGGCGGTCGTTGGCCTGCTCGCCTGTGCCAGCCTGGGGGCGATTTGGACCCTGTGCTCGCCCGACATGGGGATGAACGCGGTGCTCGACCGCTGGCGGCAAACCACGCCAAAGGCGCTGATCGCGGTCGATGGTGTGTTTCATGCTGGCAAGGCGATGGACCGGAGCGCCGTGATTGCCGAGATCCGGCGGCAACTGCCCTGCATCGAGGCGCTCTTCCTTGTCGCCAGCGGCCATGGCGAGAGCGAGATGCCAGATGCCATCGCTTTCGATGCGGCCACCGGTCGTGATGACGATACGGTCGCCGCGTTCGAGCCGGAATGGCTGCCGTTCGATCATCCGCTGTGGATCCTCTATTCCAGCGGCACCACCGGCCTGCCCAAGGCTATCGTCCACGGCCATGGCGGTGTCATGCTGGCCACCGCCGCGGGTCGTCTGCATTTCGATCTGGGGCCAAGCTACTCGCCCAACAATCTGGGCGACCGTTTTCATTGGTACAGCGCCAGCGGCTGGGTGATGTGGAACATCCAGGTTGGCGGGCTACTCAGCGGCACGACGATCTGCCTGTTCGACGGCTCGCCCAGCGGCACCAAGGCCGACCCCGACTGGACCGGGTTATGGGATTTTGCGGCGCGCAGCGGCGTGACGTGGTTCGGCGCCGGCGCGGCATTCTTCGCAAGCTGCCGCAAAGCAGGGATCGAGATCGCCCGCATTCCCGGTGTCGAGCGTATCCGCGCGCTCGGCAGCACGGGATCGCCGCTGCCGCCGGACGTCCAGCGTTGGGGCACGATGCAATTCGCCGCGCTCGGCCGACCGGACATCTGGTGGTGCAATGTCAGCGGCGGGACCGAGATCGCCGCCGCCTTCCTGGCCGGCAACCCCGAGCTGCCCGACACGCCCGGACGGCTGCAATGTCGCCATCTGGGCGCCGCGATCGAAGCGTGGGACGAACAGGGCAACCCGGTGATCGGCGAGGTCGGCGAGCTGGTTTGTACTCGGCCCTTTCCCAGCATGCCGCTTTATTTCTGGGGCGATGCCGATGGCAACCGTTACCGAGAGTCGTATTTCGGCGAATGGGCGGGCGTCTGGCGGCATGGCGACTGGCTAACTGTTGGCGCGGACGGCAGCTGCACGATTTCCGGCCGCAGCGACGCAACGATCAACCGCCACGGCGTGCGGATGGGGACTGCCGAAATCTATGCCGCCGTCGAACAACTGCCACAGATTGCCGACACAATGATGATCGACGTCGAAACCGGGAACGGCGACAGCCAACTGATCATGTTCGTCGTGCCGGCCGAGGGCCAGTCCGTTGATGCCGCGATGGAAAAAGCGGTGGCAGTGGCCATCCGCACCAGCCTGTCGCCGCGTTTTGTGCCTGACCGGCTGATCGCCGCGCCCGATATTCCGCGAACGTTATCGGGAAAGAAACAGGAATTGCCGATCAAGCGATTGTTTGCCGGTTGGCCCGTTGCGAAGGTGGTCAGCGCGGATGCGACCGCAACGCCCGAAGTATTGCCGTGGTACATCGATCAGGCACAGCAATGGCAGAGCGAGGCCGAGGCGCGAGCGGCTCGACGCGCCGGGGAGGAGTCGTGAAGGCGGGTGTCGTCGGCGCGGGGCTGATGGGGGCGGAGATCGCGCTGGTCTTTGCGCTCGCCGGTCATGACGTCTTGCTGCACGACCGCAGCGAGGACGCGCTGGCCAGCGCGGTCGAGCGGCTTCGCGGGATCCTTGACAAGGGTGTCTCCCGGGAATTTTACACGACCGAAGCAGCAGAGGCGGCGCTGACCCGCATTCAACCCGTCTCCGCGATTGCCGCGATGAGCGACTGTGCGCTGGTTACCGAAGCGGTCTACGAATCGCTCGATGCAAAGACCGCCGTGCTGCGCGCGCTCGACGAAGCGTGCCAGTCGATGTGCATCATCGCGTCGAACACCTCGACCCTGCCCATTTCCACGCTGGCCGCTGCTGTGACGCCCGATCGCCGCGCGCGTTTCCTCGGCACCCATTATTTCTCGCCGGTCTCGCGCATGAAGCTGGTCGAGGTGATCCCCGGCTTTGCCACCGACGATGCGGTGGTGGACGAAGTGACGAGCGTACTGAGCGCGATCGGCAAGCAGCCGGTCAGGATCAAGGACGTGGCGGGTTTCGCGGTCAACCGGATGCTGCACGCCCTGCTGATCGAAGCGGTCAAGCTGGTCGAGGAGGGCGTTGCGACGCCGGCCGATCTCGATGCCGCGTGTCGCCTCGGCCTGGGCCACCCGGTTGGCCCGTTCGCAATGATGGATATCGTCACATCCGATCTGTGCCTGCAGGTGCAGGATATCCTGCACGATGCCTATGGCGAGCGGTTCCGCCCGCCCGCGCTGCTGAAGCAGCGCGTCGCCGCCGGGCTGGGCGGTGGCAGGGGCCGCGCCGGCTGGATCGAAACGAAACGGAACGGATAGGAAGGGATTGAAGCCGATGGCGACCGACCACATGCCGCATCACCAGGCGGGTGCAGATACCGTCCGACACGGCCATTCCGGCTTCGTGCTGGGCATGCTGTGCTTTGTCTATGTGCTAAACTTCCTTGATCGCCAGCTGGTCTCCATTCTGGCGAAACCGATTCAGGACGGGTTGCAGATCACGGACAGCCAGCTCGGCTATGTCACCGGCTTTTACTTCGCATTGTTTTATTGCTTCATTGCGATTCCGGTCGGCTGGCTGGCGGACCGCTCGAACCGGACCAAAATTCTGTCGCTTGCCTGCGGCCTGTGGAGCGGTGCGACCATCGCTTGCGGCATGGCGGGCAATTACGGCCAGCTCGCCGCCGCCCGCATGGCAGTCGGCATCGGCGAGGCGGGCGGGGTGCCGCCTTCTTACGCGATCATCTCCGACACCTTCCCGCGCGAACGGCGGGGCACCGCGATGGGCATCTTCAACCTCGGCCCGCCGATCGGTTCTGCTTTGGGCGTGGCCTTTGGCGCATCGCTGGCGGCAGCCTATGACTGGCGGGTGCCGTTCTATGTCGTGGGCGCGATCGGTATCGTCACGGCGATCCTCGTCTATTTCCTCGTGCCCGAGCCGGTCCGCGGCCGCTATGATCCCGCACCAGCCGCCGTCAGCACCCGTCCGGAACCGAGCTTCGGCCAATCGATCAGCGGATTTTTCAGTAACAAGTTGCTGGCGGTCGCCGCGCTCGCCAGCGGTGCCGCCAATTTCATCACTTATGGGTTGGCCAACTTTGCGACCCTGTTCCTGATGCGCGAAAAGGGCATGACGCTGGACGAGGTTGCGATCTGGTATGCTTTGGCGGTCGGACTCGGCATGGGCACGGGCATCTTTGTCTCGGGCAAGCTGATCGATCGCTATGCCGTCCGGAACAAGGCGGCCTATGCGACGATTCCGGCGCTGTCGCTGGTGCTGGCACTGCCCTTTTTTCTCGGCTTTGCGGCAGCCGACCGATGGGAGGTCGCGCTTGCGCTCCTGTTCGTGCCACTGTTCCTCAATTCCTTCTTCCTCCCCGCGACGGTGACGTTCGTGCAGGGCGAGGTCGCTCCGGGCGCGCGGGTGATTTCCGGCGCGTTGCTGCTGCTGGTCATGAACCTTGTCGGCCTCGGCCTCGGCCCGACGTTCGTGGGTGTCGCCAGCGATTTCTTCCGCCCAGATTATGGCGGTCATTCGCTGCAGATGGCCTTTTACGCGCTGGCGCCGATGTATCTCGTCGCCGCTCTGCTGTTTCTGTGGCTCGCCCGGCTGATCAAGCGATCCTCGGCGACTGGCGCGGCATGAGCGTGGCTGACATGAGGATGGAGAAGATCATGAAGCGCTACCACTGCCTCGCCCTGCTCGCGGCGACCGCGATCTGGACGGTCCCGGGCGCGGCGCTGGCGCAGGCCCGCAAACCCACCGCCGACGCCGCCGCACGCTGCACGGCGCTTGCGGGGCTAAAGCTGCGCGACACGACGATCGCCAGCGCGGCGCTGGTGCCCGCCAAGTCGCCTGAGACGACGATCGCGGGCGATGTCCCCGGCTATCGCAGCTTCTGCCGCGTCGTCGCCCGGGTGCGATCCGAACCCGGTTCAGACATCGGCGTTGAGCTGTGGTTGCCGGCACAGGGCTGGACCGGCGTTTTTCACGGCAATGGCAGCGGCGGTTTTGCAGGCACGTTCGCGCTTGGCTATTCGGGCATGGTCGAAGGGCTGCGGCGCGGATTTGCGACCGTGACGACCGATGCAGGAACCGCCCCCGCCACGCCGCTTGAGGGCGACGCGCTGATCGGACAGCCGCGAAAGTGGCGCGATTGGGGACGGCTGTCGACTCATGTCATGACGATGACGGGCAAGGCGATCACCACGGCGTTTTACGGGCAGGACGCCCGGCGATCCTATTACACCGGCTGTTCGACCGGCGGCCAGATGGGCTTGATCGAAGCGCTCCATTACCCGGGCGACTATGACGGCATTCTGGTGGGCGCGCCGGTAATCGACCGGACCTGGGGCCATGCCGCAGTGCTGTGGAACTATGCGTCCGCGAATAGCACCCCCGGTCGCCTCCTTTCGGAAGCGAAGCTGAAGCTGCTCAACAAGGCCGCCATCGCCGGCTGCTGGCGGCAGGGGCACGGGCTGGCGGGCGACCGGTTCATCTCGGACCCCATGAGCTGCAAGTTCGACCCCCGGGTCCTGCAATGCAAGGGCGCGGCATCGGACGCTTGCTTGACCGAGGGTGAGGTCTCGACCGCGCGCGCCTTCTATTCCGGACCCACCGACCGGGACGGGAAGCCGACCTATTATGGCTGGCTGCCAGGCAGCGAAATGCCTGACACATTCGGCTGGTCCTTCCTGCAAAAGCCGATCAATGACCAGCCGCCCTTCGGTGCGCTGTTCAAATGGGTGTTCGGCCCCAATTGGGACTGGAAGAACTTCGACTTCGACCGCGACATGCCGACGGTCAACGCGCGGCTGGACCCCATCGTCAACGATGCGACGCGCGGTAGTCTGGCGGCGTTCGCCGCGCGTGGCGGCAAGCTGATCGTCTATCACGGCCTGGCCGACACCCTCGTCGCGCCTGGCCAGTCGGTAGCCTTTTTCGACCGTCACGCCGCGCAGATGGGCGGCGCGGGCAAACTTGCCGACAGCGCGCGCCTGTTCCTTGCCCCGGGGATGATGCATTGTGGCGGCGGAACAGGGCCGGATGCATTCAACGCCACGCTGGGCATTCCGCCACGCCCGCCTTCCGACGACGCGCAGCACGACCTGTTCTCCGCGTTGATCGCGTGGGCCGACAAGGGCGAGGTGCCCGATCGCATCGTGGCGACCAAATTCGGCAGCGAGGATGCGGGCAAGATCGACATGCAGCGACCGCTCTGCCCTTATCCGCAGCGGGCGGTGTACCGCGGGACCGGATCGACGCTTTCGGCGAGCAGCTTCCGGTGTGAAGCAGCGCTCGATCGTTGAAGTAGGCGGTGCTGCATCGTCCGGACTTCGTTGCGGGTGTTGCTTCGCGAGAAGCGACAATGCTCAATTCGCGGGCCTTTCCGCGATTCCTTCGCAACCCTCAGCGCGGAGAGTTCTCCCGTTTCGCTTTTCCCTCATTCATTCCCACATTCAAACCCGGATTTGACGAGACATCAATAGACGTCATTGGACAGGGTCGAGCGGAATATGGCAGAAATGCTCAGGTGTTCGGATCTGTCCGGATTCTATCGGACCTGGGAGTGGCGGTGCTGTCAGTCAAATGCGAACCGGTCTCCACACGATGCAGTTCGGTCTATGAGGGCAGGGGGCTAATTCGCCAGCGACTGCCACTCAGCCAGGGCGGCTGAGCGGCGTTCCTTGTAGGTCTGTCGGTCGACGAGATGGCGCTCCAGGTTGAAGTGGTTGTGAACATTGGCATGCACGCTGGCGAACTTCTGCAGCGTCTTCATCCGCCGGAATCTGAGCATGGCTCGCTCGCGTCTTCGGAACGACAGGTGGCTGTTCTCCACCCGGTTGTTGGCCCAGCGTCCGACCTCCTGCTTCTCACCGTTGCCCAGCTCGTTCATCGCTGCGAGGTATGAGCGGAGGCCATCGGTCGTTATCTTCTCAGGCGACCCATGGCGCTTCAGCGTCTTCCTCATGAAGCGCATCGCCGCACCCTTGTCCCGCGTCTTGGTAATGTAGCTCTCGAGAATCTCACCTTCCTGATCGACCGCGCGCCAGAGATAGACCATCTCGCCGTTGAGCCTTCACGTACATCTCATCGAGGTGCCATCGCCAGTGTCGGAAGCCTCGCATGCGGGACACACGCTGCCGACGGATGTCGCCACCGAACATCGGTCCGAACCTGTTCCACCACATCCGTACTGTCTCGTGACAGATGTCGATGCCGCGCTCGAACAGCAGGTCCTCGACGTTCCGCAGCGACAGCGGAAACCTCACGTACATCATCACCACAAGGCGGATCACCTCCGGCGACGAGTTGAAATAGCGGAACGGGGAGGGCGGCTTCGCTCGTGACTTCCGGCTCATCACCTACGGTTAGCAGCGTCTCCCGGCTAGTGCCACGTTGGTCTGACAGAGCCCTCGCGAGGGATTGCCACTCAGCCAGCGCGGCTGAGCGGCGTTCCTTGAACGTTTGGCGATCGACGAGATGACGCTCCAGGCTGAAGTGATTGTGGACGTTGGCGTGAACGGAAGCGAACTTTTGTAGCGACTTCATTTGTCGAAATCGCAGCATGGCTCGCTCACGTCGTCGGAAGGGCAGATGGCTGTTCTCGACGCGGTTGTTTGCCCAACGACCGATCTCCTGCTTCTCGGCATTGCCCAGCAATTTCATCGCTGCACGGTAGGAGCCGAGACCATCGGTCGTGATCGTCTCAGGCGACCCGTGGCGTTTGAGCGCCTTCTTCATGAACCGCAGCGCAGCGGCCTTATCGCGGGTTTTGGTGACGAAGCTCTCGAGCACTTCGCCCTCCTGGCCAACCGCCCGCCAGAGATAGTGCATCTCACCGTTGATCTTCACGTAGCCGTAGTGGCTCGAAGTGATGCCTTAACGGCGCGTAACCGCCTCAGTTCCCTTCGCTGACGATTCATCAAATCCAAACGGGTTTGAAGCTCCGAGGCAAATTACTCTGTCGCAATAACAAACTCGACAAAGTCCGCTAACCACCCACTTCCGGACATTCGCGCCAATCGCAGAATCCGAAAAGCCGACGGTCGGCAACGCGCCCCACTAGCCGCCGTTCGGTCGATCAACAGACCATCCCGGAACCTGTCGTTCATTCAGTCAATGGTCTGAAGTCCGCTTTTCGGTGGTTACCGGTATCGTTCGGCAGGTCCGGACCAGTGGCGGCTGCGAGTTCAACCACGCCCGCCGATGAAATGCCGATCCCAAGACCCTATATCCTAATGATTGCAACGGCATCGACGGTGACAGACGAGCATGGCCAATGGCTGGGCGCCCGACGGCGCGGTTCAGGAGCAGATCGAAGACAGCGTGAAAGACGCGCTGGCCATCGCTCGGGCGCGCATGCCCTCGGGCGAGGGGCTCGACGACTGCGAGGAATGCGGCGAGCCTATTCCGCCGGCACGTCGCGCAGCGCTGCCGGGCGCTCGCACCTGCGTCGCTTGTCAGTCGGCTCGCGACAAGCGACCGAGTTTTGTCGGCATCAACCGGCGCGGCAGCAAGGACAGCCAGTTGCGCTGACAGACCACGAATGACATTTCGATTTTCCTTCGCCATCGCGACGACTCTCCGCGCCTGCGCCTGGGCGTCGCCAGCGCTCGCGAATCCAGATCGATGCGAAGGCGCGCTGCCGCGCAAGGGTGCGACCTTCAGCGGCGTCGTACGCTATGTTGACGATGGCGATGGCCTTTGCGCAGCACGGGCAGGCCGGCCAAATCGCTGGATCGAGATCCGCCTAATCGATTTTTACGCGCCCGAACTGCACGAGCGCGGTGGCCGAGATGCCAAGCGCAGACTCGCGCGCGCGGCGATGGGAAAGGTGCTCGTCTGCCGGGTCGGTCGGCGCAGCTACGATCGCCTCTTGGCGCCATGTACGTTCGCGGGGCGCTCGCTCGGGAACGTGCTGCGCCGGACCGGTGGCACGGAAGGCGGACGAGGCATGCGGTGATGACAGCGATGCTCGACCTGTTCGACGCCCCGATTGTTCCAGGGCTTGCTCTTCGCGGCGACTTCCTGTCCGCCGCCGACGAAGCGGACCTCGTCGTGCACATCAATGCGGAGAACTTGAGCCCTTTCAAGTTCCAGCAATGGACCGGCAAGCGCCTCACGCGCAGCTACGGCTGGAGCTATGATTTCGAGAGCGGCAGCTTTGCACCGGCCGAGCCGATCCCGGACTGGCTGCTGACCGTGAAGGCGCGCGCCGCGCAGGTCGCAGGTCTTCGGCCCGACGATCTCGTCCAGGCGCTGCTCATCCGCTACGACCCGGGCGCCGGGATCGGATGGCACAAGGATCGGCCGGTGTTCGAGCATGTCGTCGGTATTTCGCTCGGCAATGCTGCCACGCTTCGACTGCGTCGCCGCACCGCGACCGGCTTCGAACGGGCCAAGACCGAACTGGCGCCGCGATCGATCTACCATCTTTCTGGCGAAGCCCGGCATCATTGGGAGCATAGCGTTGCGGCGATGAGCGTGCCGCGCTGGTCGGTCACCTTCCGCAGTCTGTCGGACAGGGGACGGCGGGCGTGAGCCAATCATGATCGCAAGTATCCCATGACATCCGATGGCCGCTATTTCGTGGTGCGGGGACGACTGTGGCGCACCAGCAATCCCGCGCTCGCCGACGAGGATCGCGAGCGCCTCGTCAAGGAACTGATGACGGCGCGGCGGGCGGTGGCCACGGCGCGCGCCAAGGCTGGTCTCGGTCAGCGAATAGCGTTCAAAACCGACCGTTGACTGCAATGGTATCCTCCGCGTCAGGCGCGGCGCAACGCCTATACCTGTCCACCATCGAGCATCGTCAGCAGCCGACGGGCATCCCACGCCTCTCGCAGAATAAGCCCTTCGTCGAGCAACCTGTCGAATTGGGACTCGTCGAGCGGCGGAGCGAAGAGATAGCCTTGGCCCACTGAACAGCCCAGCGCGCGCATGATCGCGCGCTCCGCCTCTGTTTCGATTCCTTCGGCGACGACCCGGATATCGAGGGCGCCGCCGAGTTTGATGACGCTCTCCACGATGACGCGTTTGGCCACGCTGTGGGCAACGTCATGCACGAAACTTCGATCGACCTTGATCTCGCTGAGCGGGAAGCGTTCCAGATAGCGAAGGTTGGAATAGCCCGTACCAAAGTCATCGATCGAGATGCCGACCCCCAGACGGCGCAGATCCTCGAACGCGCGCCGGATATTATCCGGGTCCGGAACCATCAGGTTCTCGGTCAGCTCCAGAGTCAGCCACTCGGGCCGACAGTTCGTTTCGTCGAGCGTTTGGCGAACGAGCCCCACCATGTCGCGCTGCATAAACTCCAGAACCGATACGTTCAGCGAAAAGGGAACTGGATTGCGACGCGCTTGATTGACCCGCGCAGCCTGCGCCGTGATCGTTCGCAGGCCCCAAGCGCCGATTTCCAGAAGCGCGCCGGTTTCCTCAGCGATGCCGATGAACCGGTCCGGCGGTTGTAACCCGAACGCCCCGTGATTCCAGCGCAACAGCGCTTCCGCGCCGACGAGATCACCGGTGTCCAGGTCTATTTGCGGCTGATAGTGGAACAACAGTTCCTGATTGGTGACAGCCATCTGAAGTTCACTCGCCAGCCGGATGCGGTCGCGGGCATCGCGCTCGTCTGAGGCCGCGAAGGCCTGTGGCGCATGTGCGGATTTCCTCTTTGATCGCTGGAGCGCCGCACCCGCCTGCCGCGCGAGTTGAAGCGGGTCATCATGGGGCGACCCCAGTGCAAAGCCGGCGGCGAACTGCACCGCCACGGACGCCCCGGGCAGGATGAAACGTGGCTTAAGCAGTTCCAGAACATCATCGACAATGCTGGCGGCACGATCGGGATCATCGAGTTCGAACGCCAGCGCAAAGCTGTTCGTCCCAACCCGCGAAACGGCAATTGCCGGCAGCGTCGCCAGACGCGCCGCTGCCGCGCGAAGCAGCGCGTCGCCCGCATCATAGCCGAACCCGTTGTTGACGTCGTGGAAACGGACGATGTCGAGCTTGAGAAACAGCACCGCAGTGCCCGCAGGGGCATCCACCGCCGCAAGCCGGTCGAGAAGACCGTAACGGTCGAGCAGCCCTGTCAGGCGATCAATCCCGGTCGCATGGCTCACATCGCGCATCATCCCAAGGAAATGGGTGACGTCGCCGTGATCGTCACACAGCGGGAAGAGGCGCAGCGCGTTGTGGAACATGGTGCCATCGCGGCGATAGTTGCGCAGCGTCACCGAACAATCGCGACCTTCCGCCAAGGCGGTTCGGATCTCGCCTATTTCGGGCTGAAGCCGGTCGCTTCCCTGGAGATAGCGGCAATTCTTCCCTACCGCTTCTGCCGCCGCATAGCCGGTGATCGCCTCGAACGCTCGGTTCACGTATATGATGGGCGCTCCTCGTCTGCGCATGTCGGCGATGAGGATGCCATCGCTGCCATGCTTCAGCGCGAACGATGCTGCGAGCGAAGGTATTGCCGGCTGGCGCGACTGGCGGCGCCCAAGCATCTGCCATATGCGGTTGAGCCCGGCGCCGCGTTCTGGACCGATCAGGTCAGTTTCCGCATGCATCGACATTGCGCCGGTTGCGCTCGCGACGGGTGATGATGGCATGAAATTGACCTCCGACACGCAGATGCGGCACGGAGAAGCTGGCTTCAACTGAGGTGCTGCGGCGGTTCAGGACAATCCAGCGTCACTTTCGTCGTCACGGGCATCCGGGGCGCCGGTCGTTTGAAACCGCGCACGATATTCCTGTGGCGTGACGCTAAGCCTGCGCACAAACGCCCGCCTCAGGGTCGTGGTCGACCCGAAGCCTGCGGTATAGGCGATCACCTTGATCGGCGCGGCGCTGTCCTCAAGCAGTCGCCGCGCGATATCGATGCGGGTCAGTTCGACATAGGCCGCTGGGCTTTTCGCCTGTTCGTCATGGAATACGCGCGACAGGTGGCGCGGGCTGACGCCGACCACGCTGGCAAGCGAAGCAAGTCCAAGCGCGATGCGAGGGTTTTCGAGAATGTGCAGGCGTATGCGGTCGATCGGGCCGGTGGTCGCCGTTTGCGCGGTCAATGCAGCGCTGAACTGCGACTGGCCGCCGGGCCGTTTCAGGAAGACGACCAGTCGGCGCGCGACCCACAAAGCCAAGGCGCGCCCATGATCCTCCTCGATCAGCGAAAAGGCGAGGTCGATCGCCGCCGCCACGCCCGCCGAGCTGAATACCGGTCCGTCGCGCACGAAAATGCGGTCCAGCTCGACCTGGATATCGGGATAGGTGGCGGCGAGGTGATCGGCATATTGCCAGTGCGTGGTCACGCGGCGCCCCGACAGCAGCCCCGCATGGGCCAGCAGGAACGCGCCGGTGCAGATCGATCCGTACCGCCGCGCCTGGCCGGCCTGGGCCTGAAGCCACCGGGTCACCGGCTCGCTTGGAGGCTTGGGCTCGCCATAGGGCCCCACGACGATCAGGGTATCGCACGGCTCGGTCGCTTCGGCGACGCTCGCATCGGGAATGAACGTAACGCCGGAGGCGCTTTGGACGGGCGTGCCATGCTCGGTCACCAACTGAACCTGATAGGGGCGCCCGGATTGCGCCTTGCAGTTCGCCTCAAACAGCGCGTCCTGCACCCCGGCGATTTCAAGCAGATGCACATTGCCGGGGGCGAAGATCGTGATGAGCACGGCCAGTCCTCAACTCGGCGGCGGCTGACGCGTCCGATTGTCACTGCGATACGCCGTTTCCATCCAATTCCCTAGAGCGATGACGGAGGCAGCTCGACGACCGCACCGCGCGTCTGCCGTTCCAGAACCACGAAGGCGGACCCGATACCGTGAAATGCGGTCGCTGCGCGTTCAGCCAAATCCGAGCGAAACCGTGTCCAGCGTTATTCCTGCCAGGAAGGCGGTCTGCAGCACCTGTGCCAAAGTGCGCGCTTTGAGCCGATCCATAAGGCCAGCGCGATAGACTTCGATCGTCCGGGGGCTGATCCCGAGCGTTCGCGCGATCTGCTTATTGCTGTGGCCAGCGACCAACCCCGTAAGCACGTCGCGTTGCCGCGGGGAGAGGCCTTCGATCCTCGATCGGCATTGGTCCGCCAGATTTACGGGCGCTGCCTGCCGGTCTGACCGCACCGAGGCGGTATCCTGATTTGGGATCGGATTTGTCGCGGCGAATCCCTCAGGAAACTTTGCCGGGGTCGCTAACGCGCAGGGAACACGAGTAACGACGATGGCTTCAGGCTCGGATCGATCAATTCGCATGTTACATCCTCCGGATGCAAAGATGCGGCCGCAGGATCAGCCCTTCAACATCGACCGAGCGACGTTTCAGGACAAAATGGGAGCACTTCCGATTTCCTCAGCACGCCCATGTCGATGGCCTCTGAATGCCCGACTTATTGCCGTGCTCGATGTGAAGCGCACGGCCAACCCAGGCACGCAATCACATTGCAAGCGCCGCATACCATACTCCGGGCCTTACCCTATCGTAGTATTCCAATATGGGCATTAACCACGATTCTTGGGAAATCCTGTTCGTTTGCCGAATCGAATGGGAAATCCAAAAATGCTTGCAACGCTCACACGCCCGTCCAACGAAACCCAATCGGGCACCGGCCTGCCGATGCGCCGCCTGGCCCTTGATGAAGACCCCCTAGCCTCAACCGACGGCAGCTTCACAGGATCGAGAATACTCAGGGAGAAACCGCTTGGTGGCCCCGTCCCCTTTGCCGGTCACGCACTGGAAACAGTCAAGTCAGGCGGCCTGGTCAAACTGCCCTGGTTCGTTCGACGAAATTTCTCTTCGCAGGATACGAGCCTGTTTCTCGGCATGCATGCGACCAGCAACTGTTTGATCGGATCGAGTACATCATGGTGGCAGCAGCTTACCTTGTCGGTCGATCCGCACCGGTTCAATCCTTCCGACGGGATAAAGCCAGCTGCACCGCTGCCGGTGCGCCGCCTGTTCGGCTTTTGCGAAGAATTTTATCGCCCGCTTGGAGCGGTAAAACTGCCATCCTGGGCTCGGGCCATCGCCATGATCGACAAACGCGCATTGTTCGTCGGCACGGGCGAAACGTTCGAGATCTGGGCTTTGGAAGAGGCGCTGAAGTCCAGTGATGTCAACCTGGTTGCACTCGCGCACGCCGCAATGAAGCTGCAGAGCTAAAGGGCAAGGGTATGTTCGCGCGCTGCCTTGTGCGTCATCGTCCCGGTACTCGGATCATCTGGAACGAGGGATATTATTTCAGCAATTGCGCGCGTTGCGGAGGAGAGCTGTTCCGCGCTGACGGGCGGTGGAGAGTGGTTCCGCGACACTATCGCATTGGCTGGCATGCCGATTATCGGCGACATGCGTTGCCCAGCGATTTTGGTCGCCGCTTGCCGGCCACGCCAAGCCGCCGCGACCGCAGCCTTCCACCGCACAGCATCGGCTGTTTGCTGCTTCCTCCGGCCCAGCGACCCGATGGCGGTAGCGACGCTGACATCAACACACGCTGCGTTTGGACATTCAGACTGTTTCTCTTCGTCTGATCAACGGGGGAGAGCTACTGCGCAAACTCAACTCTGGGCGGTATCCGGCTCAGGCCCGCGTATGGGACGCAATGGCGGCTATCCGCAGCATATTGTCTAGAACCTGCCTGACTGCATTCGGCCCAAAATCAGTCATTCCTAGCCATCGAAGGCGGATGGCAGGAACTGGGCCGTTTGCCGACAGGCGGGTTGTGGTACGTAGCTTGAAAAACCTGCCGTACACTCAGGTCCTGCTATAATAGAGTGCTGATCCAACAGCCTAGTACGATTTCTTCAACCGCCCTTGATCACGCGATCAATTGCAGAACCTTACCACTATAAGTGAGATGTTATCGCCACCATCTCGGTAAAGCGCATTCTTGAGAAGCCTGTCTGCCGATGCCTCAAGATCGTCCTCGATCAAATCTGTATCGCGCAGCGACCGGGAGAGTCCGTCGGAGCATAGCAAGAAAATGTCGCCATCGATCAGCTCGACCTCCCGAACATCGATCGTACAGTGTCGCTCAACTCCAAGCGCGCGCGTGATGACGTTCGAATGTGGATGATGACTGGCTGATTCACTGGTGAGCAATCCGGCGTCGATTAGCTCTTGCACAACGCTGTGATCACGCGTTAGCAATTCGATATCCCCGTTTCGGATCCGGTAGCAGCGACTGTCGCCTACCCAGGCGATCGTGGCAGTGGCGCCGTGACGGCTCAGAACGACTGCCGTCGCCCCGGCTTCCTCGCCCAAAGATGCGTTGCGGTCTGCAATTTCGATGTTGGCCTGATCCAGAGCGGTCGTCACTGCCGCTGGTGTGATTGGCTCGATCGATACCGTCAGCTTGCGCAACCTATCAACCGCCGACTGCGCGGCGAGATCCCCACCACGGTGCCCGCCCATTCCATCGACAACCGCCCAGACCTCACCATCAGGCCAATCAAAGACCCGATCTTCATTGATTTTGCGAACCAGTCCAACGTGGCTGCGCGCAACCGAATACGCGCGCACCGCGTCCCTCAGCGAAACGTCTCGGCGCGATTGGAGTCTCAACGGACCTCATCCCGGCCGATTGTCATTTCAGCGCGATCATAAGCCGTGACAAAGGCGTGATCCAAGGACCCGCCCTCGCCGTGATCCAGTTGCTCGATGAGGTGGGCATGGCGCTTGGCGACATCTTCAGCCTGAACTGCGGCACGGCTCTTCAACAGCGTTGCGCGTGAACCCACCGCTTCGTCCAGCGACTTGGGATCGAACGTGTTTACTGCAGCGCGTAAGCTGCCGTGCAAGCCTGCAAAGGTTGCAATCAGGTGGCGCTTGATGTCGCGGAACGACGATTGCAATGCTGCAGGCCCCGACAGGAAGCGGCCGGATCCGGCAAGCAGAAGGTCGACGGCGAGCCGCTGGGTGGGCGCCCATTTGAACGGGTTGTTGTTCGCGCCGCCAATCGTCGTGCGAGTGAGTTTGTAACGCTCCCGCGCGCGATCACGCTCGGCCATCAAATCGCCAATGCCAAGCACCATCTGGCGATACACCGCGCCAGCGCGCCTGAGCACTTCGGCCGGGTCTTCGCTGGACAGCAACGAGGCATCGAGCCCGGCACCATCGCAGAACGCCTCAAGCAACGAACCGCCGCCCATCGGCTGGGTAAGTTTCGCATCGATCCAGTTGTCAGGCACTTCTGTCGACGTGCCGAGCGGTGGCGTGAGCACCATCGTGCGCGCCATGTCTGATGGCACGTCTCCATGGGGTGCGTGGCTGACCCGCAGCCGGTATCGTCCGAACCTCAAAATTGCCGGGAGCGGCACCGGTACGTCGATGGCATCGGGAAAGCGCGTTCCGCCTTCCTCGTTAAATACGCCGTTCGTGCCCAAGGCACGCACATTCACGCCGTCGCCAACAACGATGAGTTCGCAATGAGTCCTGGAGATTTCGAAGTCCGGATCGACGATTGACCAGTCCGCCGCACTGTCCCGCCCAATCCGCAGCACCCCCTCACGCAACAGGCGCGCGTCAATTGGCTGAACTTCGTTGGCGCGATCAAAGAGCTGAAGCATGTACATTTCCCGCTCCTAAGCTGCGATTTTCGTCGAACGCGCGATCCGTGTTGCTAACATTGCTTTTGCATCGTCATGCGGTCCAGCCAGACGATTTTCCAACGTAACCGCGGCCCGATTGAATGCGTCGAACACAGCGCCAATCTCGTCGCGGCGATTATGCGAGATGCGCAGTTGAAAGCCCGAGGCCGCGGCATCGTCCAATGCACGCCGCAGCCGTGCGAGCGGGCGCGCAACCATCGCACCGCTGAGATAGCCGATCAGGAGCACCACCAGCATGACGACTGCTGACAAAATCAGCATGGAATTGCGCGCGGCATTGAGCGCTCCATCCAGGGCGGTGCGGCGCATCACAAGATCGACCTTGCCGAAGTTCGCGCCGGCATAGGAAATAGGCTGGACAAAGCGGATGCCCGCTCCCCGGCCCATGTCCGGCATGCTACTTGCGCGCATCGCCCCGCTTTGCATGACCGTTTCATCGGTAGGCGGGCGGTAGCGCGCACCGACGAGTGTGCGGTCGGACGCAGCGCGGATGACCCCGTCGGCATCTGCAATCACCAGATCACGAATCCCGGAATCGCGGCCGGCGCTTACAGCGAACGCCTGCAACGCCGACCAGTCCTGCTGATCGACGGGCAGACCGGCATTGTCGGCGGCCAGCACGGCTGCGTTGCTGGTGATGAATGTCGCCGTTGAATTGCCGGACATCATTGCCATGCGCTCCAACGCCGAGCGTTCACGCGATAGACCGACCGTGACGCAGATGAAAAGGCTGATTGCGGTCACAATCGCGAGTGTCGCCGATAGCTTGATGCGCAGCGGAACTCCCCGGCGACCGGCGGGTGCGTCATTTCGCGCCGATATTTCGCGATCGAACGCCGCCTCGAGCGCGGCGCCGCTGGCGAAGCGCTGTTCGGGCTTCTTCGCTAGCAACTTGTCGACGATGAAGCGAAAGCCTGGCGGGCAATCTGCCGCCGACCGGTCGATGGGTTCAACCTTTTCCTGCGCGATCTGGATCGCCAGCGTCGCCAGTGCCGTGCCTGGAAAGGCGACTTTGCCGGTGACCATTTCGTAAAGGATGACGCCCAGCGAAAACAGGTCGGAACGATGATCGACCGGCAGGCCGAGCGCCTGTTCGGGGCTCATATAGCGGGGCGTGCCAATCAATTGGCCAACCTGGGTGCGCGCCATTTGCTGATTCGCGGTCGCGGCGTCGACCTCGCCAATCCGCGCTACCCCAAAGTCGAGAAGCTTCGCAGTTTTGCCGTCTGCGGACAGGAGAATATTCGATGGTTTCACGTCGCGATGCACAACGCCCGCGCTATGGGCGTAACCGAGCGCGCCGGCGAGCTGTCGGCCGATCGCCAATACCCGTTCATAAGATAGACGACCTTCGGTTTGCAGAAGCTCGTCCAACGGCTGGCCGTCGATCAATTCCATCGCGATATAGGCGATGCCATCCGTTTCGCCGACGTCGTAAATCGTCGCGATATGGGGGTGGTTCAGCGCCCCCGCGGCACGCGCCTCGCGCAGGAACCGGCCGTTGATCTCGGCATCCCGGGCGAATTCGGATTTCAGGACCTTGATCGCCACGGTGCGGTCAATATCAGGATCATGGGCGCGATAGACTTCGGCCATGGCGCCTTCGCCCAACATCGAATCGATTCGATATCGCCCCAGCATCGTCATCTCTGCACCCTCACACCACGCATGCCGCGCTTTCCCTATACTTCAGACGAGTTAACCGATTGTGCCGCAAGGATTTACTTTTTCGCACGGACGGTTGCGGCAATGCGCTCCGCCCGGGCCAGGTCGCGTGCGATTGCCGGGTTGGCCGGATCGGCCGCGGCGGCGCGGCGGAGCATGCCAACCGCACGCGTGACGTTGCCCTGGTTCAGTGCGGCCAGACCGGCCGTGCGGAATTGCCGCGCGGCAGCAGGATTGGTTCGCGCCGTCGGCTTGGCGGCTGCCGGTTTGGGATCGGCGGTGGGTGCTGCAGGCGTCGAACGCGCAGGGACGGTGATCGGTCGACGAACCGGCTCAACTCGCGGCGCTAAGCCCGGCATCCGCAGAATCTGCCCCGGCCCAAGTGCGTAAGGCGGCTTTAGATCATTATAGCGTGCCAGCTGGATCGCTTTGTGCCGATTGCCCAGGACGCGCTGGGCAAGACTGGTGATCGTATCACCAGACCGAACGCTATAGGGGTAATGCTGCGGGCCAAGCAGTTCGGTTGGATTGCGCTCGATCGAATCCCGCAGGAGCAAGGCGCCAGCGTTCATCGGGTCGCGCTTCAACACTGCTTTCAGACGCTTTCGTGCCGCACCGTCGTTACCCTGCAGAAGCAATTCGTTGATCTGATCGATTTCCGCTACCGGCGTTGCCGGTGGCGGTGGCGGTGCAGACGCGATGCGCGAGGAACCGCCCGAGCAGGCGGCCACGGACAGCGCCAGCGCGGCAATACCGAAAAATTTCAGGTTCGCTTTCATGCGGTCAGTCTCTCTAGGATCTTGGTTGCGTCGATGCGCGTGGACAGGCGCTCGGTCAGCGCATTGCGGTCGCGCGCAAAATCGAGAAATTCTTGGTTCGGCATCGGTCGACCGAAATAATAGCCTTGGAAATGGTGACACCCATGGCGACGCAGCCATTCATATTCTGCGAACCGCTCTACCCCTTCGGCCAGAATCCGAATGCCTAGTCCGCGGCCTAACGCAATGATGCTTTGACAGATTGCCTGGCTATCGCTGCGGCTGTCGACATCCGTCACGAATTCGCGGTCGATCTTGATCTTGTCGAACGCCAGCGAGCGCAGCACGCTGAAACCGGAATAACCAGTCCCGAAATCATCGACCGCCAGTTTGATGCCCATGGCGCGCAACACCTGGAAAATGGCTAAACAGTGCGCCGTGTCACTGGTCGCGACACTCTCGGTCAGCTCAATCTCAAGCTGGCTGGCGCTCACGCCGTGACTTTGCAGTGTCCGAAGGATCAACTGCGGCAAGTCGTCATTGGCCAGTTGAAGGCTCGATACGTTGACCGCGACGCGCAAACGGCCAAGCCCGGCCGATGACCATCCACAGACATCACGCAGGGCCGTATTGAGCGCCCACATTCCCATCTCCTGCGCGAGACCCATCGCCTCGATCATCGGCACAAAACGCGATGGCGAGATCAGGCCTCGCGTCGGGTGCTCCCAGCGGATTAGCGCCTCGGCACCGCTTACACATCCCTGCGATGCGTCTACCAAGGGCTGGTAATCCAAACGGAACTCACGGCGATCGACTGCCAAGCGAAGGTCTTGTTCCAGTTCGAACCTGTCGCGTGCCATCTCGGCCTGATCGACAATCGGTGTTGCTGCTTTGACCGCCGGTCCGCTCAGTACCGCAAACGACGCCACGGTCCGCGTGATGAATGCCGACGGTGACAACGCCTGGTCTGTATCAAAGGCCGCCAGCCGAAATGCGACTTGCGGCACGACCTGAGTTTCGCCGTCGATGATCGCTTCGCCCAGCGCATATGCGACGGCATCAAGCTGCGCCCATGCCTCGGCATCCTCGATGTCGGGGCCAAACCACGCGGCGATATAGCCTCGATCGACATGCGATAGAAAAAGTCCGGCCGGCGTCATCGAACGCAACCGCGAACTGCATGCGGCAAAGACGCGATCGGCGAGCATCGGGTCGAAGGCCGAAAGTCGATCGAAATCGTCAAAGGCCAGAACGCCGAGCAGCCCTTGCCGGTCAGACCTGATGCGATCAACCAGCGACTCTCGCACTGGCAGACCGCTGACGGGGTGCACCTCAACCCGGGGGCGCGTTGTGTTGGTAGCAAGTTCGTCTGCTGCATAGGTGCGTCGGCTACGTCCGTCGGCTTCAGCAGCCACCGGCTCGAAAGCCGATGGAATGCGATAGTGGATCAGTCGTCGCAGTCGTGCGACCCAAAGCAACGAGAGGATAAGCGCGGCTGCAAGGACCGTCATGACTACTGCCTGCCCCAAACGGACCAGGACTAGCGCGGCGGCCGCCACGGCGACCGCCGTAACGACGCTTGCCCAATCGATCCCCGTCTTCTGGTCACTGCCGCCCATCCCGCCGAGCTAGCGGGAAAAGGATACCAGCGAATTAAACTGTACCGTACTAGCTTCGCTATGTATTTGAGTAATCTCGATTAGTCGGTGCCGTAACGATCCCGTCAATCGCGGCAACCGTGCGGATCGTTTCACCACAGAGTGAATGCTACTTGATGGGCAGCTTTCGGAAAATCCTCAGCGCTTGGTGAACGACCGGAAGGAGGGCGCAAAGCTGACCTAAGCCCAAAACGCAGGTTCCGGACTAACCCCGGCATAACGCAGTTCATAATCGAATAGACTTGCGTCGCGACGCGTAGCGAGCAAATTGCCCCTGCCTTCGGTGAAAGCCCGGAGGCGGGGCGTGGAAACCCCATCAACGACGCTCGGTCAACAGCTCAAGCTGAAGGCCGGGTGGCATGCGCGCATGTCCAGCCGGCAACGGTAAAGGCGCATGCGCCTGTTCGTTGATCAGGTTTCCAACATCCGGCTTCAGGCCGTCGCCCCGAGAGGACATAGGTGCGACGAGGAAGTCAAGGCAGATCCGTGCACCGCTGGGCAAAGGGTGTGCGGTGTTAAACGGCCTGACTTCGATAATTCAGCTGCTCGCTGCTGTGTTGATAGTGTGTGGCGCGTCGGCGGCAAACGCCAAAGAGTCATCTACTGACCTAACCCAACATCTTGAGGTGGGTCATGACGCGTCGCTGCCGCGGATCTTCCAGGGCCTGCGCCGACATCTTAAAGACCCCGGCACGATCAGCGATTTCGCACTGTGCCCGGAGCCGCGGAAGATTAAATGGAAGGACGGAAAGCCCGTCCGTTGGACCTATATGTTTTCGCTTAACGCTCGCAACGGCATAGGCGGATATGCCGGCCTACAGCCATATGCGGCAGTGTTATACGCGGATGGACGCGTGGATATCTCCAGCTTGCTGATGCCGGGCAGTGACGGGTTGGCTGCGATCGCCAACCAACTGATCGAACGAGACATGGCGAAGTGCCCATACCTGTCCAAGGACAAGCTCAAGTCGTTGGTCGAGGCTAATCTGTAAGCCGCATGCTGGACCTGCGGACCCTGCTGGAGCTGGCCGGCCTCGACCCCAACGAAGTTCTGGTCGTCCGTCACGCACCGGTTGAGAAGGAACTGAGAAAGGTGCTGCCCTGGCTCGTGATCGAACGGCCTGACCTGTTTCTCGCATACCAGCGCGTACAATGGCAGCCGCTGGAAAAGGCGATGACCCGGGCGCGCTACATCGCTTCGTTTGTCGGCAATTCACCGGCAGCGGGAACATTCGCTGGCATTTACCGCATCAACGGATGGGATAATTGCAACCTCAAGGGTTACCGGAATCTCCCCGGCAACGCAGAGCTAATGGCACTAGGCATGACAGGCAGATCGGAAGATATGCCCGATTGTCTGGCGTTCGAACTGGAGCGACTTGACCATTATTCTGGCTGGATCGGTCGACTGGTGGTGACGTGGCCTAAGCCCCATCAGTTGTGGTGGCGCTGGGCAGGGCGGGGCACCTTCGCGGTTGATGCGATCGCCCCGCACAGCCTGTTCGTGCGCGAAATGCCCGACTGGCAGGATCTGGTCCTCAGTTGGAGCGAGCTGCAGGCGCTGCCGCCAGCTTCGCACACAGTGCTCGCGCAGTGGCGTGGCATATACTTTATTTATGATACCGCACGTGCCGTTGGCTATGTCGGCTCCGCCTGTGGCGGCGACAACATCCTCGGCCGCTGGCGCAATTACGCGAAGACTGGCCATGGCGGAAACCGCGAGTTGCGCAACTCCGCGCCTGAGAATCTCAGATTCAGCATCCTGCAGCGCACTTCGCCTGATCTCGAGCTGCAGGCGGTGGTGGCGCTCGAGTCCAGCTGGAAGGAGCGCCTCCACACTCGCGAGTTCGGGCTGAACCGGAACTAGTGCGGTCCAAGGCGAAGTGCTCCGTCCAGACGGATGGTTTCGCCGTTTATCATAGGATTGCGGATTACCGCCCCGACCATATGCGCAAACTCCTCAGGTTTGCCGAGGCGGTGGGGGTGCGGAACTTGGTCACCGAGCAGGTCCCGCGACAGTGTCGGCACAGTGCTGAGCATGGGTGTGTCAAATATGCCTGGGGCGATTGTCACAACCCGTATGTGCTCCACGGCCAGATCGCGCGCTAACGGAAGCGTCATGCCGACGAGAGCACTCTTCGAAGCGGCATAAGCCACTTGGCCAGGCTGACCGTCAAACGCCGCGATCGACGCGATCGGGATGATTACACCTTTGTCCTCGTCGCTCACTGCCAACTTGCGCAGCCGATGAGCGAACCGCGACGCGCACATAAATGTGCCCGTCAGGTTGACCTCAACGGTGCGGCGGAATGCGTCAAGCGGATGGGGCCGTTCTTCCCGTAATGTCGCGACGTTGGGAGCAATGCCGGCGCAGCAGACAAGGATGCGTGCGATGCCAATTTCGCGGGCGATTTTATCGAACGCCCGGTTCGTCTCCACTTCGTCGCTGACATCCGCCTGGAGAAACAGCGCGCCGATCGATCTGGCGAAGACTTCCCCGCGTTCGACATCTTGGTCGATAATGGCGACCTTTGCTCCCTGCTCACGCAACATGCTCGCTGTGGCGGCGCCAAGCCCCGAAGCACCTCCCGTTACAATAGCGCTCATGCCATCGATTTTCATGACGGTCCCTATACCTGGCGTTGATTGTAGCCGGGCTTGCGCGGCAACGCCGCGCTCCAATATGCCCGGTTGTCGATTTTGGTCAGCTTGTCCTCAACGTGAGCAATAGTGCAGACCGTGTAGTGCAGGCCGTCTAACGTCAGAGTGGAGTAGTAATTCCGATTGTCATCCGGATTATTGATATAATTCAAGGGATGCGACGGCGGCGGGTTGTACGGAACGCCAGCAGCTTTGCCGAGCAACTTACCAAGCGTCTCCATCTCGGTCCGGCTCAGATCGTCGAGGTTGGGAAGTTGCGCGGTGGCATCTGCCGGAAGTTCACCGGACATTTCTTGGGCCGAGCCAAACCGATCCCCATATTCCAGAGCGAGCTTGAGAGAGCCCACTTGGCCACGGCTGGCATTGTCTAGTAGCCGCATGACGAGCGAACGCTGCTTGCTAACTCGGCGCGTTTTGCCGCCCACCGATACCGTTACAGAATCTCGCATCTCCTCGCGAAAATCGGTGGCGAGGTTTTGAGTACCCTTACGGCGTCGGCCACGCTTGCGTTCGTCGCCTTTCTTGAATTTGCCATGCTGAGGTGGTTTGCCCTTTCCCACGATGTAGTCACCATCCGCCCCCGTGTTGCCGGGCGCGTACTTCTTTTTTTGACGCTTTTCGTCGTTGTCAGACATCGCGGCTCTCCGTGTTCCCGGTCAAACGGTCCCGCGCGATTTCGTGGAAAGGGACTCCGTCGAGCGTCGCCTCTGTGCCAGTCGCCTCTTGAATGCGGCGCAAGGTTACATCAGCGTATTTGGGATCGAGTTCGATGGCCCGGCCGCGCCGGCCAGTTGCTTCGGCCGCGCAAAGCGTGGTGCCAGATCCGGCGAAGGCATCGAGCACCATGTGCGAATACGTGCCTCATGCCGGAAAGGGATCCCAAACCGTCGTATGAAGCACATTCGACCAATTCGGTACTAGTTGGAAACGGTGCGGAGAAAATGCAGCGAAAATCGGCATTTCAAGTTCGCACAGTGCTCTCTGCAGTACCGAAGCAGTCCGGAATCCCGCAGAATCGGGCCTGTTTCGCACAGAAAACTGAAGCGTTCCCGTATCTGCAGACTAGGTGGCGGAGCGGGTGGGATTCGAACCCACGATACGCTTTTGACGTATACTCACTTTCCAGGCGAGCGCCTTCGACCACTCGGCCACCGCTCCGCTATCGCTGGATGGCGCTGCCTAGAGGCTTGTGGGCGGCTTCGCAAGCGTTGCGCGTGGGGGCGATGCGTGTCAGCCTGTGGGGATGCTGACCACACTCCTTTCGCTCGCGCTTCAGGCCGTAACCCCCGCCGCGGCGCCATCGCCCAAACCGTCCGATCCGCTGCCGGGCGACTGGCGACCGGTGCCCGACGACGAGCTGCTGGTGATGACGTTGGCGGACGATCGGCGCGTCTTCATTCGGCTCGCCGCGCGCTACGCACCGGTGCATGCCGCCAATATCCGCAAGCTGGCGACCGCGCGCTGGTGGGATGGCGAGACGATCTATCGCGTGCATGACAATTATGTCGTGCAATGGGGCGATGCGACCGAGAAGAAGGCGCTGCCCACAAACGTCGTCGCGCAACCGCCCGCCGAATATGACTGGCCGCGCTACGATGCAGTGACGCGGCTGACGCGTACCGATCCCTATTCGATGCGCAGCGGACACAGCGCCGATGGCTGGCCGCTGGCGACCAATGGCAAGGTCGCGTGGATTCCGCATTGCTATGGCATGGTCGGCGTCGCGCGCGATCTCGCGCCCAGCACGGGCAGTGGCGGCGATCTCTATGCGGTGATCGGGCACGGCCCGCGCCACCTCGACCGCAATATCGCCATTGTCGGCCGCGTGCTGGAGGGAATCGAGCATCTCTCGTCATTGCCGCGCGGGACCGAAGGCGGGCTGGGGCTGTACAAGGATCGCACCATGCTGGTCCCGATCGTCAGCGTGCGGCTGGCGAGCGAGCTACCAGCGAACGTGCGACCGCGTTTTCAGTATCGCGCCGCCGACAATGCCCGCTTTGCCGCCTGGGTGAAGGCGCGCGAGAACCGCGAGCCGCCCTTCTTCAATCTGCCCGCGGGCGGCGCGGATATCTGCAACGTCATGCCGCCTGTGCGCCGAGCGCCCTGAAGCGTTAACGCCCGACCCAGTCCGCGACCTGACCCGCCACTTGGTTGGCTGCCGCGTTTAGTGCGATACCGGTCGCGGTCGGAGTCACCTCGGCGATCGAAACGCGAGCCTCGAAGCGGCGCTTCTCGAAGGTCGCGGCAGCGCGCGGCGCGGTCGATGAGGAAGCGCGGTCCCGTATCAGCGTCGCGTCATAGGTTACCACAACCTCGTTCGTCGTCGCATCGATACCGAAATGGCGCAGTTCGCCCCCCAGCCGCGCACCCGGATCGGAGAGCGACTGGCGCAGGCTCAACACCACGCGTCCGGTGCGGGTGGAGATGGTGTCGGACAGCAACCGCGCAAACAGTCGATTGGGGGCCTCGACCCATACGGCATCCTTGAGATACGCGATGGTCGTCCCGCTCGAACGGACGGGAACGCGGGCCGCCGCCAGTTCCTGTGGCACCACCGGAACCGCGATGGTGATCGAGCGCGCTGTCGCGGAATTTGTCGTTTCTCCGGTCGGCACCGCGGCGTCGGCGGTCAGCGTCAGCAGCGAGGGCGGGGGTTCCGCGCCAAAGCTGATGCAGCCGCCAAGCGGCATTGCGCCGGCAAACAGGAGCGGGAGGAGGGCGAGCTTTTTCATGTGGAGGCTCACTTCTTCTTGGGGTCGTAATCGGGAAGCTTGGATCCGCCGACCAGTGCACCGGCACCGCCGCGATCAACCTTTTCGGCGACCGATTGCAGCGCCTGTGCCATCTCGCGCAGGTCCTGGATCAGCTGGCTGACTTCGGGCATCGTCTTGGTCGAGAATTCGTCGATCCCGACATCGGCCTTGCCCAATGTCCGCTCCAGCGCCTTCATGCTGCGATCGGCGGAGGCGACTGCCTTGCGCAGATCCTGCATTGCCGGGGCGACTTCATTGCTGACGACCTTGTCGGTCGAACCGGCCAGATTGCCGATCTGCTCGGCGGCATAGCCCGCCTGTTTTACGGTGTTGCGCAGCTCGCCGATCGCGGCGCGCAGGTCAGGCGCGCCCTTGGCCAGCTCGCCGGTGAGCCGGTCGGTATTCTGAAGGATCCCCGTGATCGACGCCTGATTCTTGTCCGACAGCAATTCGGTCAGGCGCTCGGTCAGCGTCGACAGGCGTTCGAGCAGGCGCGGTGCGGAGTTGAGCAACGCGCCAAGGCCACCCTGTTTGGTCGGGATCACTGGCACACCCAGCGGGCACACACTGCGCGGATTGACTTCAGGGCAGACGATCGGCGGGGCACCCTTGACCGCGCCGTCCAGCGCGATCTGGCTGACGCCGGTAAAGCCGACACCCTGCACCGTCGCGGTCGTGCCTTGCAGGATCGGCACATCGCTGTTCACCGCGATCCGCACCCGCACCAAGCTGGGGTCAGGTTTGAACAGCGAGATTTCCTTCACCTGCCCGGCGGGGACGCCGGAAAAGGCGACGGACGAGCCCTTGTTGATGCCGTCCACCGCTTGCTTGAAGAAAATGTCATATTCCTTCTCCGAAGTCGTGTTCAGCCGCGCGAGCCAGACGACAAACAAAGCGAGGACAGCCAGCAGGATCATCACGACCGCGCCGACCAGCACATGGTTTGACCGGGTTTCCATTAGCGCCTCATGTCCCTGTCACCTTTGACTTCCGCCCGTTCCGCGCTGTCGATCGCGGCACGGCCCCGCGGGCCATTGAAATATTCCTGAATCCACGGATGATCCAGTGCGAGAAGTTCGTCGATCGTGCCGACCGCGATCACGCGCTTGTCCGCCAGCACCGCGACACGGTCACAGATCGCGTAAAGCGAGTCGAGATCGTGCGTAATCAGGAACACGGTCAAGCCCAGCGTTCGCTGCAACGAACGCGTCAGTTCGTCGAAAGCCGCAGCGCCGATTGGATCGAGCCCCGCCGTCGGCTCGTCAAGGAACAGTAATTCCGGATCGAGCGCCAAGCTGCGCGCCAGGCCAGCGCGCTTCTTCATGCCGCCCGACAGCTCCGACGGGTATTTCGGACCCGCCTCGGATGGCAACCCGGTCATCACGACCTTGTACGCCGAAATTTCGTCGAGCAGCGTCGCGTCGAGCCCCGGGTAGAATTCCTTGAGCGGCACCTGTACGTTTTCGGCCACGGTCAGCGTTGAGAACAGCGCGCCGCCCTGAAACAACACGCCCCAGCGCCGCCGAATCTCGAACTGCTCTTCGTCGCTGCCGCCCAGCATCGGCTCGCCGAACACATGGACCGAACCCTCGTCCGGCACCTGCAACCCGATGATCGAGCGCATCAGCACCGATTTGCCCGTGCCGGACCCGCCGACCACGCCCAGAATCTCGCCGGGTCGCACGTCGAGGTCGAGATCCTCGTGCACCGTCTGCTCGCCAAAGCTGTTGCGCAGCCCCCGCACGCGGATCACGGCATCGCCGTCGAAGGTGGGCGCGGTCATCAATTCCACCCGATATTGGTGAAAAAGACGGCGAAGAAGGCGTCGAGCACGATGACCAAAAAGATTGCCTGAACCACGGCGGCGGTGGTGCGAATGCCGACCTGTTCCGCATCGGCCTCGACCTGCATGCCCTGAAAACAGCCGGCAATGGCGATGATCGCGCCGAACACCGGTGCCTTGACCAGCGCCACCCACAGATCGGTGATCGGCACCACTTCGCGGATGCGCTGGACGAAGGTGATCGGTGGGATGTCGAGGCTGATCCAGCACAACAACCCGCCGCCGATGATCGCAACCAGCGAGGCGTAGAATGCGAGCAACGGCATCATCAGCACCGCCGCCAGCACGCGCGGCAGCACCAGCGCCTCCATCGGCGACACGCCGATCGTGCGCATCGCGTCGATTTCCTCGGTCAGCTTCATCGTGCCGATCTGCGCGGCAAAGGCGGAGCCGGAGCGCCCCGCGACCATGATCGCGGTCATCAGCACGCCAAGCTCACGCAGCGTGATGCGCCCGACCAGGTTGATCGTGAACACCTCCGCACCGAACTGACGCAGCTGCACCGCACCCTGTTGCGCGATCACGATGCCGATCAGGAAGCTCATGAGGCCGATGATGCCGAGCGACTGGATGCCGACGACTTCGAAGCGGTGGACGGTGGCGTTGAAGCGGAAGCGGCGCGGATTCACGATCACGGCGCCGAACGCCATCGCAGTCGCGCCCATGAAGCCGAGCAGGCCATAGAGGGTGCTGAACGTCTGGATCACCGCTTCGCCGATTTCTCCGAGCAGGCGGGTGAAGGTGCCGGGCGGGCGGGGCGGCTTCTCGACCGGATGATCGGCCTCGACCACGCGCTCGAACAATTGCGCCGAATCGCCATTCAGGCCGCTGATGGTCGCGCCCGTTTCCCGCGCAAACCGATGAACCAGCCACGCGCCGACCGTGTCGATCCGCTCGATCCCGCTGAGATCGACGGCCGCGACCGGGGAAGTGACTTTCGCCAACCGCTCCGGCAAATCGCCGATCGAGCGCAGCGACAAATTGCCGCTGAAGCGCAACGTGCCGTTGCCTGCGGAATCATGCTGAAAATCGGCTGGAGCGCTCATCGGGGCCATCCATCGTTCATTCGGGGTGGATCGGCAAGCGCCCGTGGCTACAGATGCTCTGTATCCAACCCAATCCCGGACACATGCAGAAGGTTCCGATGCGCCGCCTGGCAATTTACGACATGGACAAGACGATCACGCGCAAAGCGACATGGACGCCGTTCCTGGTCCATGCCGCGATAGCGCGCGCGCCGTGGCGGCTGGCGTTGCTTCCCCTCGCGGGACTGGCGGGCGTGGCGTATCTGGCGAAGGCGATCGACCGGTCGCGGCTGAAGGAGATTACGCACCGGCTGATGCTCGGCCGCTCGATCCCGCCCGCCGATCTGGAGAAGGTGGCGGCGGCATTCGCCGACAGCGTGGCGGCGGACAATATCTTCGCCGATGCGGTGGCGCGGATCGAGGCGGATCGTGCGGCGGGGTGGGAGCCGGTGCTGGCGACCGCGAGCCATGGCTATTACGCGGCTGCCATCGCCGCGCGGTTCCACATCGGCCACGTCATTGCGACCGAAGCGCGACGGGACGAGGCGGGCAATGTCCTAGCCGGGCTGGAGGGCGAAAATTGCTATGGCCCGGCGAAATTGCGGCTGATCGAGGCGTGGATGGCACGTGAAGGGATCGCGCGGGGCGATGTGCAGGTGCGCTTTTACAGCGACCATGTCTCCGACGCGCCGGTGCTGGAATGGGCGGACGAGGCCTATGCGGTGAACGCGCATGGACCGCTGCGGAAGCTGGCGGCGGTGCGCGGGTGGACGGTGCTGGACTGGGATGGGTAGGGAAGGGCGGGCTCGCGGTGGTTTTGGGATTGCCAGCTCACTCACCCCGTATCAGGATATCGGGTTGGGGGGCCAAATGATAAAACGTGGACGTGCGGCTTTAACACGAATGCCCGCGCCGGGATGGATGATCCTGGCCGTGATCGCCGGGTTTGCGAGTGGCACGCTGTTACCGCCCGTCCCCGCCGCCTTGATCACAGCCGAGCTGATCGGCGGGCTTTGGCTCGATGCGCTGAGAATGACGATCGTGCCACTTATCTTCGCGCTGATCGTCACCAGCGTGGCCGACCTGCGTTCCGGGTCGGGCGGCGAAGCGACCCATCTGGGACAGCGGCTCCCGATCGTGTTGATCTCGTTGCTGGTTATGTCGGCAGTGATCGCAGCCGTCGTCGCACCTTTCCTCGTCGGGTTGTTTACCATCCCACAAGACAGCATCGCGGCATTGCGGACGATGTTTCCTTCGGCGGCATCCCCGGTCGTTCCGGACACGGTGGAGGCCATTCGCGCGATGGTTCCGACGAACGTAGTGGCCTCCGCCGCTGCGGGCGCGATCGTGCCGTTGGTCGTCTTCGCACTCGTGCTGGGGCTTGCCCTTGGCCGCGTCGAGGATGGGCGGGCACACGCGCTGCTTCAGCCCCTTCGCGCCTTGTCCGATGCCATGGTCGTGGTCGTGCAATTGGTGCTGAGTGTCGCTGCGATCGGCATCGGCGCGCTGGCCTTCAACGTCGGCGCAACGGCGGGAGTGACCGTGATCGCGATGCTCGCCCAATATCTCGCGGCTTCGCTGACGCTTTCGGTCATCCTGATCGTGATCGGCTACATCCTCGTTCGCGTTGCCGGCGGGGTTCCAATCTGGCGCTTTGCGCGCGCCGCCGCCCCGGCGCAGGCGGTCGCCGCCGGCACGCAGTCGTCGCTGGCCAGCCTGCCCGCGATGCTTCTGAGCGCAAGAGCGATGGGCATTGCGGAACGCGATGCCTCAGTCGCGCTCCCGATCGCGGTCGCTGTTTTCAAGATTACCGCGCCCAGCAACACGCTGTTTATGGCATTGACGTTGGCATGGATGGGTGGCGTCAGTGTCTCGCCGGCCCAAGTCATGCTCGCGATACCCCTAGCCGTCCTGGCGAGTTTGATGATCCTTAGCCTGCCGGGTCCGATCAGCGTCTATGCCGGAACGGCGCCGACCATCGTTGCGTTTGGCGCCCCGATCGAATTGCTTCCGATCCTGGTTGCCGTGGATGTAATCCCCGACATGCTCAGAACCGTTGCCAACGTCACTTATGACTTGGTCGCCACGGCCGTCACGGCGCGAACGGGTCGGCCTCCAACAGACTAGGATCGACGATGTCACACCCGAACGGGTGATGCAGCCGCACCCGATGCGCGGCGCACCAGGGCTTCCTATATAGCCTCTCAGAACAGGAGGCTGCGTGGAACGCCCGATACCGTCTGACATCGTTGAACAATGGATGACGCACCTGCGCCTTCAGCGCACCCGTGCCCGCGACATGATCTGGCTGATCGAAAAGGGCGCGACATTTCATGACGGTCGCGACGGCGTGGCGACGCACGATGCCACGGAACGCTGGCTGACCGAGCAACGCGAGGTGGTCGCGAAAGTCGATCGGTTGATCGAACTTTATGACGGGATCAACCGCGCGGACCGCTAGGCCAGGCTGCGTGAGCAGATCGCTATAACACCACATGCAGCGTGTGGATCGTCAGCCCGGCGAGGCCACCGACCAGCGTGCCGTTAATACGGATATATTGCAGATCCTGCCCCACCGCATTTTCGAGGCGGCTGGTGATCGTGCGTGCGTCCCAGCCGCGCACCGTGTCCGACACCAGTCGCACGATGCCGTCGCCATAATCGGCGGCGGTGCCGACGGCGGCGCGGCGGACGAAGCGGTTTATCATGTGGCTCAGGCGCGGATCATTCTGCAGCGTCTCGCCCAATTGGCGCAGCGCCTCGCCCAGCTTGCCCGTCAATGCCGCATCCGGATCGCGCGCGACACGCAGCAGCGCGGCGCGGCCCGATTCCCACATCCCCTCGATCCAGCGGGCGAGCGCAGGGTTGTCGAGCATGTCGGCCTTGAACGCCTCGACCTTCAACCGTGTCGGGATGTCGAATTGCAAGTCGAAGGCGAGCTTCTCCAGCCCTTCCTCGACCTTGCCGCGCAGCGGATGGGCGGGGTCTTCGGCGACGTCGGCGACCAGCTTGTACAGCCCGTCGATGATCGAATTGGCCAGCGTCTCGTCCAACCCGGTCCAGCGCATGATGCTGCCCGCCCGCTCATGCACCATCTTGCGGATCAGATGCTCGTTCTGGTCGATCACCTTCGCGGTCCAGCGTAGCATCCCGTCGAGCAGCGGCGCGTGGCGACCCTCGGCGATCGCAGCGCCCAGCGCTTGTCCGATCAGCGGTGCGATATCGGTTTGGCGCAGGCGATTGGCGACCGCCCCCTTTATCATGCCGCCCAATTGCTCCTGATCGAGCGATTCGAGCAACGATGCGGCCATGCGCGAGGCCCCGCGACGCAGGCGGCCCGACGATTCGGGCGGTTGTGCCAGCCATTTGCCCGCAGCACCCGCGACATCCACCCCGCGCATGCGTTGTGCGACGACGCGCGGGATCAGGAAATTGTCGCGCAGGAAACTGGCGAGTGCGGTGGCGATGCGATCCTTGTTGCGCGGGATGATCGCGGTGTGGGGGATGGGAAGGCCCAGCGGGTGACGGAACAGCGCGGTGACCGCGAACCAGTCGGCCAGCCCGCCGATCATCGCGGCCTCGGCAAAGGCACGGATAAAGCCGACCGCCGGGTAGGCCGGTTCGTAATTGCGCGCGGCGAAATAGACGAACGCCATTGCCACCAGCAATCCGGTGGCGATGAAGCGCATCCGGCGCAGGCCGGGCGGGACGGGTTCACGAAAGCCGGCGATTCGGCCGGGACGCATACGGATTGACGGATTCATATCCGTAACAATCCGCATGTCCCGACTTGGTTCATTCTGTGCGGTTCATTCCGCCGGCTGCGTGCCGTCGTCGTCACGCCGCTGGTGGCCGATACGGCCGCCCGGCTGATGATCGATCGCAGGGGCCAGCGGCCGATCCTCGTCACCGGGGGTGTAGGTCAGCAGACGGCGGCGCAGGCGCGGCCCCATCCACTTCTCCACCCCGATCGCCAGACTGAAGCTGGCGGGGACGATCAACAGCGTCAGGATCGTCGACAGGATCAGGCCGCCGATCACGGTGATGCCCATCGGCGCACGCCACGAGCTGTCGCCCGACAGCGACAATGCGGTCGGCACCATGCCCGCGACCATCGCCACCGTGGTCATCACGATCGGCTGCGCGCGCTTGTGCCCTGCGTCCATGATCGCGGTGAACTTGTCGACGCCCTTTTCCATCTCCTCGATGGCAAAGTCGATCAGCAGGATCGAGTTCTTGGCGACGATGCCGAGCAGCATCAGCAGCCCGATGAACACCGGCATCGAGATCGGTTGCCCGGCGATCATCAGCGCCAGCAGTCCGCCCAGCGGCGCGAGCAGCAGCGATCCCATGTTGACCAGCGGCGACACGAACCGGCGATAGAGCAGCACCAGCACCGCGAACACCAGGAAGATGCCGGCGATCACCGCGATGATGAAGTTGGTGATCATCTCGCCCTGCCACTTGGCCTGTCCGACGACGAGTTCGCCGACGCCCAGCGGCAGGTTCTTCATCGTCGGCAACGCCTTGATCTGCTTCATCGCGTCGCCGCTGACGATACCGGGCGACAAATCGGCACCGATCATGATTCGGCGTTGTTTGTTGATGCGGTCGATGCGGGTTGGCCCTGCGCCAAAGCCGATTTCGGCAACCAGGCTCAGCGGCACCGATCCGCCTGCCGACGTCGTCACCGGCAAATTCTGGATCGTCGACAGCTTCGCACGGGCATCCTCGTCCAGCGCGACGCGGATCGGGATCTGACGATCGGACAGCGAGAAGCGCGCGCTGTTCTGATCGATGTCGCCGAGGGTGGCGATACGAATCGCGCTCGACAGCGCCTGAGTCGTGACGCCCAGATTGGCAGCGAGGTCCATGCGCGGCCGGATGACGATTTCGGGCCGCTGAAGATCGCCGGATACGCGCGGTGCGACCACGGTTTTCAGCCCCTCCATCTCCTCGACGATCTTCTGTGCCGTTTGCTGCAACAGCACGGGGTCTTCGCCGCCCAGCGTGATCGTCAGCGCGCGACCGGTGCCGCCCCAACCCTGCTGGTTGCGGAACGACACGCGGGCGTCGGGAATCTTCGCCAGTGTCGGCGTCAGGCGGCGTTCGAACTCGTCGCTCTTGAAGCTGCGCTCCTCGGCGAGCATCGCGGTGACGCGGCCATTGCCGACAAAGGCGCGCGAATAGACATTATCGACGCCGTCCTGCTTTGCGAGCAGGTCGCGGACGCGATCGACGACGACTTTCGTTTGCTCCAGCGTGGTGCCGGGCACCATCTCGATAGAAGCGGTGACGGCATCCTGATCCTGATTGGGCTGGAACGTCATTGGCAGTACGGTGAAGCACCACACAGTCATGCCCAGCGCCACGGCCCCGCCGACGATCGCCGACCAGCGATGGCGCAGCGTCCATTTCAGGATCTTCATATACTGATCCATCATCCACCCCTCACCATGGGTGGCGTGGCCCTTTGCCTTTAGGAAATAGGCGGCGAGCATCGGTGTCAGCAGTCGCGCGACGGCCAGGCTCATCAGCACGGCGGCGACGACGGTCAGGCCGAAATTCTTGAAGAACTGTCCGGAAATGCCGGGCATCATGCCGACTGGCAGGAACACCGCGACGATCGACATGGTGGTGGCGACCACCGCGACGCCGATCTCGTCCGCGGCGTCGATTGATGCCTGATAGGCGGTCTTGCCCATGCGCATGTGCCGGACGATATTCTCGATCTCCACGATCGCATCGTCGACAAGCACGCCCGCCACCAGGCTGAGCGCGAGCAGCGTCATCTGGTTGAGGTTGAAGCCCAGCAATTCCATGAAGAAGAAGGTCGGGATCGCCGATAGCGGGATAGCGAGCGCCGAGATCAGCGTCGCGCGCCAGTCGCGCAGGAACAGGAACACCACGACCACCGCGAGTGCAGCGCCCTCAAGCAGCGCCTCGATCGCCGAATGATATTGCGCTTTGGCGTATTGGGTGTTGTTGAACAGAACCTCGAACCGCACCTTCGGGTTGCGTTCGTTGAGCGTTTTCAGCTTCTGCTCGGCCTCTTCGAACACGGCGACGTCCGATGCGCCCTTGCCGCGCTTGATGTCGAAGGCAAGTACCTGCGCGCCGTTCCATTCGGCGGAGCTGCGCTGTTCGGCATAGAGATCCTTGACCTGTGCGATATCGCCGAGTCGCACGGTACGCCCGCTGCCGATCGAAATCTGCGTCTGGCTCAGCGCATAGGCGTTGGTGGCATTGCCCAGCACGCGCACCGACTGTTCGGTCCCGGAAATTTCGGCGCGGCCACCGGCGGCGTTCAAATTCACCTGACGCAGCTGCTGGTTTACCTGGCTCGCGGTCAGGCCATAGGACTGGACCTTTGCCGGATCAAGAATCACGCGGATTTCGCGGTTGACGCCACCGATGCGATCGACCGCGGTCAGGCCGGGAACCGACAGCAATTCCTTGGCGACGGCGTTGTCGACATACCAGCTCAGCTCTTCGACCGTCATGTCGGTGGCGATGGCGGTGAAGCTGGCAATGTCGTTGTCGGTGGTGTTGGCGCGAAAGACCTGCGGTTCCAGAATGCCGTCGGGCAGGTCGCCGCGTATCTGGTTCACCGCTTCGCGCACATCCTGCACCGCGCGGTCGATCGGGGTGCCGATCGCCAGCTGAATGACGGTCTGCGAACTGCCCTCGGTCACGCTCGATTCGATCTGGTCGATGCCCTGCAACGCGCGCACGGCGGATTCGACGCGCTGGGTGATCTGCGTCTCCAGCTCGGTCGGGGCCGCACCCGGCTGATTGATGACGACGATCGCGATCGGGAAATCGATGTCCGGATCGTTGTTCACGTCCATCTGCACGAAGCTGAAAATGCCAGCGATCGTCAGCGCGATGAACAGCACGATGGGCGGAACCGGATTTCGGATCGACCAGGCCGAGATATTGCGGAAACCCATGACTTAAGTCCTCGATCTTACCGCTTCAGGGTCGTCAGGTTCGGAACGACCTTCTGGCCCGGATTCAGGAACGCACCAGCCGTCAGCACAACACGTTCGGTGCCGTTCAGGCCGCTGATGATCGCCACACCTGAGTCGGAAACGTCGCCGGTTGTGATCGCGCGGCGCTCCGCCTCGTCCTTGGCATTCAGGATATAGACGAAATTGCCCTTTGCGTCGCTCTGGATCGCCGATTGCGGCAATTGCGGCGCGACCTGTCCGCCCGCGACGATGCGCGCGCTGGCGAAACCGCCGGGCCGCAGCGCCTTGTTATAGGCGAGCGCGACGCGCGCGATGCCCTGGCGCGATTGCGGGTCGATGACGGGCGAGACCTGCCACACCTCGCCGGTGAACACTTCGGTGGTGCCGACCGGCGTCACCTGTGCACGGGCACCGGCTGCAAGCCGCTGAAGATCGGCTTCGCTCAGCTGCGTGCGCAGCTCCATCTGCCCGCCCTGCGCCACGCGGAAGAGCGTGCCCGAGCCGGAGCTGACGATCTGCCCCGGCTCGACCGCGCGGGTCAGCACGAGGCCGGCCGCGGGCGAGCGAATGTCGAGGCGGCGGTTGCGCGCGCTGGTCTCGCCCAGCTGGGCCTGCGCCACGCGGACGCGGGCGGCGGCGGAATCGCGGGTCGCGGTCTTGCGGTCGATATCGGCCTTTGAAATGAAGCCGCGCGCGACGAGCTGCTGCGCACGATCGAGCTCGGACTGGGCGATGCCCAGATCGGCCTGTGCCACACGAACCTGTGCCGACAGCGACTGGGCGGTCTGCGACTGGACCGAGCGATCGACCGTGGCGAGCACTTGGCCCGCGCCGACCCAGCTGCCGGGTTCGACCAGCACGCGGGTGACCATGCCGCCTTCGCCGGCGACGCCGACCGGCATTTCTCGGCGTGCAGCCAGCGAACCGGTGCCGGTGATGACGCGTTCGATCGTCTGGCGACCGGGGACGGCGACGGTCACGGTCGGCAGCTGACGACCGCCGGCCTCCGCGCCCTTGCCCGCAGCGGCGGTCTTGGCACCGTCATCCTTGCCCGATGCAAAGGCGAACCATGCCGCAACGGCGATCAGCACTGCGGCGAGCACGCCGCCGACGATCCACCAGCGCCGCTTCGACCGAACTTCGTCTTCGCCGGTCAGTGCCAGCTGCTCGTCCCTGCCCAACATCCCTGCCTCATAATTCATGCGCGACCCCTTCACTGCGGTTCCGAAAGAACCGTCGCGGGCCATCCCCGTAACGCTGTATTAGATGAATAAGTCACCGGCCTCAAGAGGCCTAATTAAACCGCGCCGCGCAATGCCTGTTTTCGTCTTGTTCCGCAAGCGAAAGCGTCCTTTGCAAGGCGTGGAAGCGGCACCGGCCCGCTCCCCCTAAAGACCAGCTGCGGCGCAGAGTCGTTTCGGGGTTCGCAAAACGTTAATCCTGATGCAGTCTGCCGCCCGGTTCCTGCAACGGGGGGCCGTAATCAGGAGGGAAAGCATGCCCGAAGGTATTCTCGGTTGGATCCTTATCGGCCTTGTCGCAGGCGTCCTTGGCAAGCTCATCATGCCCGGCAAGGATCCGGGCGGCATCATCGTCACCATCTTGATCGGGATTGCGGGCGCATTGCTCGCCGGTTTCATCGCGCCGTCGCTCGGCGTCAATCTCTCGACCACGCTCAGCAGCTATATCGCCGCCACCGTCGGCGCAATCGTGCTGCTGGCGCTGTATCGCGTGGTGATGTCGCGCCGCGCAAGCTGAGTTTTTTCGGGCCGTTCAGCCCCGGTTGTCCCGCCGTGCCCCAGGTGCGGCGGGACATTTCGTTTGAAAGGGACTTCCGCATGATTCGACTTCTCAGCATCGCGGCGATCGCCGCTGCGCTCCCGATGGCAGCTGCGGCGCAGGTCGCTGCCCCGGTGGCGGTCGAGGGAACCCTGCTCGACGTGATTGCGGAGGGGCAGGCCAATCGCGTTCCCGACATCGCCATGATTCGCGCCGGTGTCGTAACGTCGGCGCCAACCGCCGCCGGCGCGCTGGCCGCCAATGCCACGCAGATGGCGCGCGTGCTGGCAGCGGTAAAGGCGGCGGGCATCGCCCCGCGCGACATGCAGACCGCGACAATCTCGCTCAGCCCGCAATATCGCTATGCCGAGAATCAGCCGCCGGTCATCACCGGCTATCAGGCGTCGAACAGCATCTCGATACGCTTCCGCGACATTGCGAAGAGCGGCACGATCCTCGACGCACTGGTGAAGCAGGGGGCGAATCAAATCGACGGGCCGAACCTGTCGATCGACAAGATGGAAGCGGCGCAGGACGAAGCGCGACTCGACGCGGTCAAGCGCGCCCGCGCACGGGCCGAGCTTTATGCAAAGGCTGTGGGCATGCAGGTCGGTCAGATGGTGTCGATCAGCGAATCGATCGACGGCGGCGCGCCGGGGCCGATGCCACAGATGATGGCCCGCGCCGAAGCCAAGGATTCGACGCAGGTCGTCCCCGGCGAACAGCAGATCAGCGTCAATCTGCGCGTGCGCTTCTTGCTCAAATAAACAAAACGGGCCGCTCCCAATGGGGGCGGCCCGTCTGTTTTCAGTCGTCGGGCGTGCGGATTAACGCACCGAACCGCGACGCACGAGGTTGACGATCGCCAGCAGGATGATCGCGCCCAGCAGCGACACGACGAAGCTGGTGACGGTCACGCCGTCGTTGATCGACCCGCGGCTGAAGATCAGGCTGCCGATGAACGCGCCGACGATGCCGACGACGATGTTGAGCAGAATGCCCTGCTGTCCGTCGGTCCGCATCACCAGGCTGGCAAGCCAGCCGACAACGCCACCGATCACGAGCCAGATGATGATTCCCAGCATTTTTAGTCTCCGCCTGTTCGCCCGAATGTCGGGCCTTGTGTGGCGAATACTCGTGAAGGCCGAAAATGGTTCCGCCCGCGTTTCGAGGGGCGGAGTCTGTTTGTCGGCTGACCGCCGTGGCCGAATGCCTAGCTAGTAGCGTCCCTCAATATTTATGCTGGCGCTCGTAGAGCGAGCGATAATGCTGGATGCGCGTCACGCGCAGACCCGGCATGCCCGACCGGTCGATCGCGCGCTGCCACCCGGCGAATTCCTCGACCGTCAAATTATAGCGGTCGCAGACTTCGTCGACCGACAGCAGCCCGCCATTGACGGCTGCAACCACTTCCGCCTTGCGCCGCACGACCCAACGCGTCGTTTCGGGGGGCGGCAGCGAGTCAATCGTCAGCGGTTCGCCGAGCGGCCCGATAACTTTGGCTGGTCGGATCTTCTGGTTTTCAATCATGCCTACCTCGATCAGGGCGGGGGGCCCCCGTCATTGTTCTGTAACGACCATAATCAGCGCGACTTGAGCTTAGGCTAAGCGGCACGGTAAACAGCGCCTTCATAGCTGTTGCCAGCGGGTTAGCGCCGCTTCCACGGCATTGTTGAACGCACCGTGCGTGGGCGACAGCAACCCGCCGACCGCTTCCACACGCGACAGGTCGGATTGCAGTTGTGCAGTGAAGCTCGCCGCCTGACGCGCGGCGACGCCGACCATCAGCACCGCCAGCTCGGTCGGTATTGCGGTGACCGCCCAATCCCTTTCCAGAAGATCGCGGTCGAATTTGAAGCTCAGGTCCACTTACGCCACTCACCTTGAGTCGAATTCATCCGTTATGGGTAGCGAAGAAGGCTGAAGGGTCGGTAAATGCCTCTGGCTTTTGCATCGTGGTCCGGCCCTCCCTATGTGCGGGCACGATGACCGGAAGTGATTTTCAGCTGAGCGGACCGCTCAACGCGCGGCGCATCGTCGTCGCCATGTCGGGTGGCGTCGATTCGTCGGTCGTGGCCGCGCTCGCCGCGCAGACCGGGGCGGAGACGATCGGCGTCACGCTTCAGCTCTACGATCATGGCGAAGCAGTGGGTCGCGCAGGCAGCTGTTGCGCGGGCCGCGACATCCGCGACGCGCGCGCCGTCTGCGATCGCCTCGGCATCGCGCATTATGTGTTCGATCACGCGAGCAGCTTCAAAACGACCGTGATCGACGATTTCGCCGACGAATATCTGGCGGGCCGCACCCCGATTCCGTGCGTGAAGTGCAATATGGGGCCAAAATTCACCGATCTGTTCGCGCTGGCCCGCGATCTGGGGGCCGATTGCCTTGCCACTGGCCATTATGTGCAGCGCGTGGAAGGGCCGGAGGGGCCGGAACTGCATCGCGGGGCCGATCCGGCGCGCGACCAGAGCTATTTCCTGTTCGCTACGACGGCCGCCCAGCTCGATTACCTCCGCTTCCCCTTGGGCGGTCTGCCCAAGGCCCGCGTGCGCGAGATTGCGGCGGAGATCGGGCTGGGCGTGGCGATGAAGCCCGACAGCCAGGACATCTGCTTCGTCCCCGACCGTGATTATGCCGGGCTGGTCAAAAAGCTGCGGCCCGAGGCGGATACGGCAGGCGACATCGTCGATGAAAGCGGTCGCAAGCTGGGCGAGCATCGCGGCCTGATCCACTTCACCGTGGGGCAGCGGCGCGGGCTGGAGATCGGCGGCAGCCCGGAGCCCCTCTATGTCATCCGCCTCGACCCGGCGACGCGCGCGGTGGTGGTCGGCCCAAAGACGGCACTGGCGGTGCGCGCCGCGACGATCGACGGGCTGAACTGGCTCGGCGGCAGCTATTCAGGCCCCGTCACCGCAAAAGTCCGCTCGATGGCCAAGCCGGTTCCCGCGCGGCTTGAGGACGGCCGCGTGGTGTTCGACACGCCCGAATATGGCGTCGCACCGGGTCAGGCGGCGGTCTTCTATGCGGGCGAACGGGTGCTGGGCGGCGGCTGGATCCGCGAGACCGAGCGGGCGGAAATCGCTTACGCCTGACGCTCGAGGAACGTCACGGTCATCGCCGCGCGGACCTCGAACCCCAGTTTCCGGTAAACCGCTATGGCGCTGTGATTGTCGGGATAGCTGTGCAGAAACGGGGTCTCGCCACGCGCCACGATCCCGTCGATCACCGCGCGCATGGCGATGGCGGCGAGCCCCTGGCCCCGGTAATCGGGATGCGTGCAGACGGCGCTGACCTCGGTCAACCCCGGAAGCTTGTTGCGCTCCCCGGCCATCGCGATCAGGCGACCGTCGCGGCGGATACCGACGAACCCGCCCAGGCGATGCGTGGCGCTCAGGAACGGACCGGGCTCGGTCAACGTCGCAAGGGCGAGCATTTCAGGGGCGTCGTCATCGTTCAGCGGGATGATCTCCGGGTGACGCGGGGACTCGACTGGCGCGGCGGCGACCATTTGCAGGATAATCGTCTGGCGGCGGACCGACAGGCCGGGCGGGATCGGCAACGGATCGCGATCGATCGTGGCGATCGCGCCGCCGGGCGGCACAAGTGCGGTAAGCGCAGCAAGGTTTTCCGGAGTGCCGTCGGCTGCGGCGGCGAGGATATTGACGTCGGGCCGGAACCGCATCGCGCGCGCATCGCCGACCGCGAACCCCGCCTGCCGCCTGTTCAGCGCATTCCAGATCGGCCGGTCGAGCGGGTGGTTCACAGGGTGAACACGCCTTCGATCACCGTGACGCACTGGCCGCGCAGGATCACGCGGTCGCCTGCGGCCTGGCAATCGACATGCCCGCCGCGTTTGCTCGCTTGAAACGCCGAGAAACGGTCGCGACCCAGCCGTGCGGCCCAGTACGGCGTGAGTACGGAGTGCGCCGATCCGGTCACCGGGTCCTCGTCGATCCCGGCGGCGGGCGCGAATACGCGGCTGACCACGTCGGTATCCTGGCCCGGTGCGCTGACAATATTGAGCGTATCGCCGAGCGCCGCCAGCGCCCGGAAATCGGGCTTCAGCGCCAGCACGTCCGCTGCGGTGTCGAGCACGACCAGGTCATAGCCATTGGCGTGCCGAAGCACCTCGCCGCGTGCGACGCCCAGCGCCGCCAGCAACCCCGGCACGTCGGCGGGCGACGGCGGATAAGCGGGCAGGGCCATCGCATAGCCGTCACCCTCTCGCGCGACCTCAAGCACCCCGGCTTTGCGCGTGCGAAACCGCACCCGCTCCAGCGACGAATCGCGGCCCAGCACGAAATGCCCGCTCGCCAGCGTCGCGTGCCCGCACAAAGCGACCTCCACCGCCGGCGTGAACCAGCGCAGCTCGTAATCTGCCTCGCCACCCGCATCCGGCACGATAAACGCCGTCTCGGCGACGTTGTTCTCTTCCGCAATCGCTTGCAGCACCGCATCGTCCAGCCACGCGTCGAGCGGGATTACCGCCGCCTGGTTGCCGGTGAACGGCCGGTCGGCGAATGCGTCGATCTGGGCGAACGGCAGGTCCATCAGTGTTCCTTCAAACGTGCGATCTCGTCAGCTTCCACCAGATCGTTGCCGGGATCATCCACCCGCCCCTCGGGGTCGATATGGATCAGGATTTCGGTGTCGGGGAATTCGGCGGCCAGCGCATGCTCGATCGATTCGACGATGTCATGCGCCTCCAGCACGGTCAGCTTCGGGTCCATCCACATATGGAATTGCACGAAATCGCGATTGCCGCTGGTGCGCGTGCGCAGATCATGAAGGTTCTTCAGTTGGGGATGCGCGCTCGCCACCTGCACGAAGCGGCGGCGCTTCTCCTGCGGCCATTCCTTGTCCATCAGCTGGTCGATCGCGTGCGACGAGGCGCGGAACGCCCCGAACAACAGCCACGCCGCGATGGCGATGCCGAATACCGGATCGGCCCCCGACAGCCCCAGCCACTGGTCGAGCACCAGCGCCGCGATCACCGCCAAATTGAGCAGCAGGTCGGACATATAATGCACCCGATCCGCCCCGATCGCCACCGACCGCGTCAGGCGCACGACATGCGCCTGATAGGCCGTCAGCGCGAGCGTTACGGCAATCGCAATGACCGATACGGCGATGCCATATTCGGCATTGGCGGTTTCCGCCCCTTCGCCCATCCGCTGGATCGCGCGGATCAGAATGACCAGCGCGGACACGGTAATCAGTGCCACCTGAAACAAGGCCGCCAGCGACTCGGCCTTGCCATGACCGAACCGGTGTTTCTCGTCCGCCGGTTGCGCCGCGATATGAACGCCGGCCAGCGTCACCAGCGACGCGATCAGGTCGAGCGCGCTGTCCGCCAGCGACCCCAGCATCGCCACCGATCCCGTCGCCCAGGCGGCATAGCCCTTCAGCCCGCCCAGCAGCAGTGCCGCCGACACGCTGGCCAGCGCCGCGTTGCGCGTCAGCCGGGCGGTCGCTGCGTTCACGGGTACAGCATCCCTTCGTCCCAGCCGCCGTCGGAGGCCCGCGTGAACACCCGCCGCTCATGCAGCCGGTGCGCGCGGTCCTGCCAGAATTCGATTGTCTGCGGCGTCACGCGATAGCCGCCCCAGTGCGGCGGGCGCGGCACGTCGCCGCCCTCGAACCGGGCGCGCATCGCCTCATAGCGCGCCTCGAAGGTTGCGCGGCTGTCCAGCGGCCGCGACTGATCGCTGGCCCATGCCCCCAGCTGCGAATCGCGGCTGCGGCTGGCGAAATAGGCATCGGACTCGGCATCGCTGGCGTAAGTCACCGCACCCTCGATCCGGATCTGCCGGCGCAATGATTTCCAGTGGAACAGCAACGCCGCCTTGGGCACCGCCGCCAGCTCGCCCGCTTTGCGCCCCTCACGGTTGGTGTAGAATACGAACCCGTCCGGCCCATGCCCTTTCAGCAACACCATCCGCACCGACGGTTGCCCCGACGCATCCACCGTCGCCAGCGCCATCGCATTGGAATCAGTGAGCTCGCTGACGCGCGCTTCGGCGTACCAGCTGTCGAACAGGGCGAATGGATCGGTGGTCATGGCGATGCCCATAGCGGCTCCGGCATCGTTGCGGTAGCGCCCGCCCGCCCGTAAGGCGCATCCATGACAGACCAGAAGCCCCCCGTCGCTGCCACCCGTCCCCACAGCTATGACCGCCACGGCGTCACGATCACCGATCCGTGGAACTGGCTGCGCGACCCGAATTATCCGAGCGTCACCGACCCGGACGTCCTCGCCTATCTGGCTGAGGAAAATGAATATTATGAAGGCGTGATGGCCCCGCTGAGGCCGCTTGCCGACACGTTGTTCGCGGAGATGCGCGGGCGGATCAAGGAAGACGACGCCACCGTGCCGCAAAAGGATGGCGCGTATCTTTACTGGACCGATCACGAGACCGGCGGCGAATATCGCCGCTGGTGGCGCAAGCCGGTCGCTGGCGGTGCCGACGAACTGATCCTCGACGAACCCAAGCTGGCCGAGGGAAAGGAATATTTCGTCCTTGGGGGCCTTTCGATCAGCCCCGACGACCGCCTGCTCGCCTATGCCATCGACGACAATGGCTCCGAACGGTTCGAAGTCCGCATCAAGGACCTCACCACTGGCGAGCTTCTGCCCGACATCATCCCGGGCGTCCTGTCCGACCTCGTCTGGACCTCGGACTCGAAAGGCTTTCTTTACGGCGTCGCCAACGAGCAATGGCGCACCGACAACGCCCGCTGGCACAAGCTTGGCGAGCCGGTCGAATCCGACGTGGAGCTGTTCCACGAGGATGACGAGGGCTATCGCGTCGGCGTCGGCGAGACCCATTCGCGCAAATGGCTGATCATCTCGACCGGCGACCACGTCACCAGCGAAATCCGCCTGCTCCCCACCGACAACCCGCTCGCCGAACCGATCCTGATCGCCCCGCGGCAAACCGGGCGCGAGTACGATGTCGAGGAGCATGACGGCACGCTCTACATCCACACCAACGACACCCACACCAACTGGCGGCTGGTCACCGCCAGCATCGACAACCCCGGTGAATGGGTCGAGCGTATCGCCCCGTCCGATCATTTCTACATGACCGGCGTCACCACCTTCGCCGATTTCTTCATTGTGGAGGGCCGCGAGGACGGCCTCGACCAGATCGAGCTGCATCAATATGTCGGCGGTCTCGGCAAGCGCATCGCCTTCCCCGAAGCCAGCTATGTCGCCAGCCTCGGTGACAATCCCGAATATGCGATGGACGTGCTGCGCATCGGCTATGAATCGATGGTCACCCCGGGCACCGTCTATGACTATCACGTCGCATCGGGCGAGCTTGAGGTACGCAAGGTCCAGACGATCCCCTCGGGCTATGAGCCTGACAAATACGCCACCGAACGCCTGAAGATCGCCGCGCGCGATGGCACCGAAATCCCGTGCTCGATCGTCTATCCCAAGGACTTTCCGCGCGACGGCACCGGCAAGCTCTATCTCTATGCCTATGGCGCTTATGGCTATGCGATCCCGCCCGGCTTCTCGACCGCGCGCATGTCGTTCCTCGATCGCGGCGTCGCCTTCGCCATCGCGCATATTCGCGGCGGCGACGATCTGGGCCAGCAATGGTATCATGACGGCAAGCTGGAAAAGCGCGCCAACACCTTCAACGATTTCGTCGATGTGGCGAAGGGGCTGATCGATCGTGGCTTCACGCACAAGGGCGGAATCGCCATCGCCGGACGCAGCGCAGGCGGCGAGCTGATGGGCGCGGTCATCAACTCCGACCCCGATCTGTGGGGCGTGGTCGTCGCCGACGTGCCGTTTGTCGACGTCCTCAACACGATGCTCGACGACAGCCTGCCGCTCACCCCCGGCGAGTGGCCCGAATGGGGCAACCCGATCGAGGACAAGGCCGCGTTCGACCTGATCCGCGGCTATTCGCCTTACGACAATGTCACCGCACAGAACTATCCGCCAATGTTCATCTCCGGCGGCCTCAACGACCCTCGCGTCACCTATTGGGAGCCCGCCAAATGGGCCGCGAAACTGCGCGCAACCAAGACTGACGATCATGTGCTGGTGCTAAAGACCAACATGGGTGCCGGGCATGGCGGCAAATCGGGCCGCTGGGAAAGCCTGAAGGAAGCGGCGGAGGAGAATGCGTTCGTGCTGTGGCAGCTGGGCGTGACCAACGCGGGTTAGGCTCATAAAAGGTCATGACCTTTCCATGACGATTGGATATCGTCCACGGAACAGGGAAGGGGCTTTGGGTGAGTTTCACGATCGTCATGCTGCTAGCGTCCGCACAAGTCGGTGCGTTCGGCGAACGCGAGCGGGACATGCAGAAAGTGTCGAGCCGCGCAGCGACGACCGAACTCGCCGAATATGCCGATTGCATCGTTGCGGACAGATCGAACGCCGCCGCCGTCACGCGGTTCCTGCGCGAGTTCCCCGACGATGGCGCGAAGTCGCAAGCGGGCATAGCGGTGTTCGGGCAAGATTGCATCGGTCGTCGCTTTGTCGGCACGATGTCGTTGAGCATCAGTTGGGCTTCGCTTCGCGGCGCGCTCTATCCCGCGCTGTATCGGCGCGAATTCGGCAAGGGCGGTCCGCCCGCCGCGATCGCCGCACTGGAGCCGTTGTCGCTGACCACCGAATTCGACCGTGATACCGCCACCCTGCCTGCCGACTATCGCCCGCGCCGCTTCCTCGGCGATTGCGTTGCACGCCGCGCGCCACAAGAGGCGCATGCGCTGCTCATGGCCAAACCATACAGCAAGAGCGAGAATCTCGCTGTTGATCGTCTGAAGGGCACACTCGCAATCTGCCTGCCCAAGGGCCAGGTTTTCCGGCTCAATCGCGACGGACTTCGTGCGTATATCGGCGAGGCGATGGTCAAACTCGCCCGCGCTGCGATTGCGGGCGGCGGGACGGGCGCACAGGCCGCATCGCCCCCGCAGGGCTGATCGCTCGGGCCGGTCCCGCTCGATCCGCTGCTACTCGCCAGACGCGCGTGTCTCCAGTCGCGTGCGCCGGTGGCAGCGATGGCAAAAGGCGTAGTCGAACAACTCGCTCAGCACCCATGCCTGCGTCGCCGCGTCCCACGCCGCCCATGCCTCACGCGTGACGCCCGGCGTCACGCAGCTTTCGCAGACATAGACGACCGGACCCTGATTGCTTTCCCGCTCGCTCACCGCGCATGTTAGCCACAGGTCGCGCCGCTTTGGCGCGCAGTTCGATCCAAAACGGAGGCATCGCCGGTCGCTCCGAAATGGCGGGACTCACCGCCGAAGCGGGCGCGCCTGACAAGGATTTGGTGACCTTCTCCCGATAGCATCCGCCTCGATGGAGGCGAGGCGATGAAGCATCCGATGGACCTGCACCGCAGCCGGCGGCTGTGGCGCGAGTGGGACGGGCGGCGCACCGCCTTTCGCCGCCGCAGCCATTCGCGCTGGCGGTTCGGTCGCAACGAGCTGAGCGCGATGTTGCTGGCGGGGATTACCGCCGGCCTTGCCTGGACGTTGCTGCCCGCAGATGGCGATGCTGCGACGCCGTCGGCGTCCGTGCCTGCGGCGGTGTCCGCCCCAGTCGTTCGGACATTCGCTCGCTGCGAAAGCGGCGGCGGTAGCAACTGCGTGGTCGATGGCGACACCTTCCGCATGGGTGGTGCAAAGATCCGCATCGCCGATATCGACACCCCCGAAACCCATCCCGCGCGCTGTGCCCGGGAAGCGGCGCTGGGCGAGGCGGCAACCGCGCGCCTCCATGCCTTGCTCAATTCGGGCGGGGTGACGCTGCACCCGATCGACCGCGATACCGACCGTTACGGGCGACTGCTGCGCCGGGTCTCGGTCAATGGTCGCGGCGTCGGCGACACGCTGGTCGCCGAGGGTCTGGCCCGCCGTTACGAAGGCGGTCGTCGTATCGGCTGGTGTTGAAAAAAGGGCGGAAGCGGCTTTCCGCGAATGCTGTCCACGCAGAGCCGCTCCCGCCCTCCCTGACCGCACGGGTCGGGGACGTTATCGACAACATAACGGCTGGCACGACGGCATGGTGCCGTCGGGCAGCGGTATCGCATATGCCCACAGACCATGGCGCGGGGCGAATCGTGGCGCGGAAGGGGCAGGCCGATCCGGCAATGCCGATGCGCCACGCCTGCCGCCGCTCCATTCGTCGATTTCCTGTGGATGGATCGGTGGACGAAGATTTTTCATATGTTTCGCATCCGTTCCCTTGCGTTTCAAAAAGCACAGGAAGGTCCACGCGTCGCGTGCGATAAGCCGTTCGGATCGTGCCATGAACCGACTCAAAATAGCGACGAACCGAGTCATCAAACTTTCATTTACCGTCTTGCGCCCGCAAGCGATCTGACACAATCTCTAGTGGTCACACAGGGGGACAAACCCAAGCACTGGTGGAACGCCCGCCGCGGTCTTATATCGCGGAGTGGCTCCGCTTGTGCTTGGACAGGGCGAATGGACACTTTTTGTTCTCACGCCCGGCTGCGCGCGATGCTACGATCGTGTTGCGCCTCCGAGTCGTGATGTGGACGAGTTAGGGGCGAGCGACGATGGACTTCAGGGAACAGCAGGAACCGAGTGTGAGTGAAACCGTGACCGATACCGCCGAAGCAATCGCCGAACCCAAGCCAGCGCCCGCAAAGGCGAAGAAAGGCAAGCTGGATACGAAGACGGTGAATCCGCATTTATATGCGGTCGAGGTCGATCACTCGCGCGACGCTTTGCTGACCGAATTCGGCAAGGACACGCTGAAGGACCGCTATCTGCTCCCCGGCGAAAATTTCCAGGATCTCTTCGTCCGCGTCGCCAGTGCCTATGCCGATGACGCCGCGCACGCCCAGCGCATCTACGATTATATCTCGCGGCTGTGGTTCATGCCTGCCACGCCCGTGCTCTCCAACGGCGGCACCGGTCGCGGCCTGCCGATTTCGTGCTTCCTCAATTCGGTGCCGGATAGCCTCAACGGAATCGTCGACACTTGGAACGAGAATGTCTGGCTCGCCTCGCGCGGCGGCGGCATCGGCACCTATTGGGGCAACGTCCGCGGCATCGGCGAGCCGGTCGGCCTGAACGGCAAGACCAGCGGCATCATCCCGTTCGTCCGCGTGATGGATTCGCTGACGCTGGCGATCTCGCAGGGTTCGCTGCGCCGTGGTTCGGCGGCCTGCTATCTCGATATCTCGCACCCGGAGATCGAGGAATTCCTCGAAATCCGCAAACCCTCGGGCGACTTCAACCGCAAGGCGCTGAACCTCCACCACGGCGTGCTGATCCCTGATGCGTTCATGGAGGCCGTGCGCGACGGCGCCGAATGGCCGCTGCTCTCGCCCAAGGACGGGTCGGAGCGTGCGCGCGTCGATGCCCGCAGTCTGTTCCAGAAGCTGGTCGAAACCCGCCTCGCCACCGGTGAGCCCTATATCGTGTTCAGCGATCACGTGAACTCGACCATGCCCAAGCATCACCGCGATCTGGGCCTGAAGGTCTCGACCTCGAACCTGTGCAGCGAGATCACGCTGCCGACCGGCAAGGATCACCTGGGCAACGAACGCACCGCCGTCTGCTGCCTGTCCTCGCTCAACCTGGAAACCTGGGACGAGTGGAAGGATGAGAAGGGGTTCATCGAGGATATCATGCGCTTCCTCGACAATGTCCTTCAGGACTTTATCGAGCGTGCCGAGCCGGGCATGGAAAAGGCCGCCTATTCGGCGATGCGCGAGCGCAGCGTCGGCCTGGGCGTAATGGGCTTCCACTCGTTCCTGCAGGCGCGCGGCCTGCCGTTCGAGGGGGCGATGGCCAAGACCTGGAACCTGCGGATGTTCAAGCACATCAAGGCGCAGGTCGACGAAGCGTCGATGCACCTCGCCAACGAGCGTGGCGCATGCCCCGACGCCGCCGACATGGGCGTGATGGAGCGGTTCAGCTGCAAGATGGCGATCGCGCCGACCGCGTCGATCAGCATCATTTGTGGCGGCACCAGCGCGTGCATCGAGCCGATCCCGGCCAATATCTACACGCACAAGACGCTGTCGGGCAGCTTCTCGATCCGCAATCCGTATCTGGAAAAGCTGCTGATCGAAAAGTCGAAGAACAGCGACAATGTGTGGAACTCGATCCTGGAAATGGGCGGCAGCGTCCAGCATCTCGACTTCCTCTCGGCTGAGGAAAAGGATTGCTACAAGACCAGCTTCGAGATCGACCAGCGCTGGCTGCTCGAACTCGCCGGCGACCGCGCGCCCTATATCGACCAGGCGCAGTCGCTGAACCTGTTCATCCCGGCCGATGTCGAGAAATGGGACTTGCTGATGCTCCATTTCCGCGCATGGGAACTGGGCATCAAGTCGCTCTATTACCTGCGCTCGAAGTCGGTCCAGCGCGCCGGCTTCGCGGGCGGGGTCGAGGCGGACAACACGATCGACGCGCCGAAATTCGATCTGGGCGAGAGCACGGATTATGACGAATGTCTGGCGTGTCAGTGAGGTGGCGGGGCTAGCTCGCCTCGATGCGGTGACCGCCGGCGGGCTTACCCCCTCTTCCATCGGAAGAGGGGGTAGGGCCTCAACCCTCGGATTCTTCCTCTTCGAACGTCACCGCGACGTCGGCATTGGCGCTCAGTCGGACTTGGTCGCCCTCGACGCCAGCGATCAGGCCGGTCGAGATATAATGGTGATGCCCTTCATGGCTGCCCTGGCCCGAATCGGCCTTGGTCAGCTTGATGCGGTCGCCCTCGATCCCGTCGACGGTGCCGACATGCACGCCGTCGGCGCCGATGACTTCCATATGCTCGCGGATGTTACTGGTATCGGCCATCGTCATTCTCCTTGGCAGGTTTCGGTGGCACAACGTTCGCCCCACCTTTTCGATGCAGGAGTCGCCCGATGAAGCTGCGTTCAACCCTTGCCATCCTTGCACTCGCCACCCTCGCCGCCTGCGCCACGCAAGTCGGCACTGCCGTCACCCCCGCCGCACCCGGCTTCCTGTTCGGCCTGTGGCACGGCTTCATCTTCCCGGTCGCCTGGGTGTTCTCGCTCTTCATGCCGGAGGTCGCGGTCTATGCCGTGCCCAATAATGGCGGCTGGTACGACTTCGGCTTCTTCCTCGGCATCGTCGTGTTCGGCGTCGGATCGTGGCGCGGCAAGAAGGTGATCGTGCGCGAGAAGGTCGTGAAGGTCCGCGAATGACGAGCCTTATGTCATGAACAGGGCGCTCGCCATCCAGGCCGGTCTCGGCATCGTCAGCGGCGCAGGCGGCCTCGCCCTGCTGCTGCGCCGTCCGCGCAGCGTGGAGGCGGCTTACCCGCTGCGCATCGCCGGCATGATGCTGCTCGCGCTCGGCCTGTTCCTCACCGGCTTCGCACTGGTGGCGCAGATGGCGGGTGGGGTATGAGCGCGCCGCTCTTCATTCTGCTTTTGGCGCTTGCCGCAGCTGCGTTGGTTTGGACCGCGTGGGATTTCGTTCGCGACTTGCTGACCGCCATCGACCCGGAAGGGGAGGCAGACCGCATGCTCGCGAAGCAGCATCACGGCGATCCGGCGGGGTATCGCACCGCACGCGCCCGGTTCGACGCCAACCGCGCCCGCAATCTTTCCGCTCTCAGCATCGCCGGTATCATCGGCATGCTCGGCACCCTCTGGATTCTATTCGGTTAAACCAAGGAAGTTCGCATGTCCCTTCTCGAAGCCCGCAAGACCTACAAGCCCTTTGAATATCCCTGGGCCTATGAGTTCTGGAAGCGGCAGCAGCAGATCCACTGGATGCCGGAGGAAGTGCCGCTGGGTGAGGATTGCCGTGACTGGGCGCAAAAGCTCACCGATCACGAACGCAACCTGCTGACCCAGATTTTCCGCTTCTTCACCCAGGCGGATATCGAGGTGCAGGATTGCTACCACGAGAAATACGGCCGCGTGTTCAAGCCGACCGAGATCAAGATGATGCTCGCCGCCTTCTCCAACATGGAGACGGTCCATATCGCCGCCTACAGCCATCTGCTCGACACGATCGGCATGCCCGAAAGCGAATATGGCATGTTCCTGGAATATCAGGAGATGCGCGACAAGCATGACTATCTGCAGAAATTCGGCGTCGACAATGATCAGGACATCGCCAAGACGCTGGCGATGTTCGGCGGGTTTACGGAAGGGCTTCAGCTCTTCGCCTCCTTCGCCATGCTGATGAACTTCCCGCGCTTCAACAAGATGAAGGGCATGGGCCAGATCGTCAGCTGGTCGGTCCGCGACGAAAGCTTGCATTGCGAAGGCATCATCCGCCTGTTCCACGCCTTCACCAAGGAGCGCGACTGCCTGACCAAGGCGGTGAAGGACGACATCATGGACATGTGCCAGACGACGGTGCGGCTGGAGGATGCGTTCATCGACCTGGCGTTCGAGCAGGGCCCGGTCCCCGGCATGACGCCCAAGGAGATCAAGAAGTACATCCGCTTCATCGCCGACTGGCGGCTGAACCAGCTTCAGCTGAAACCGATCTACATGATCGACGAACACCCGTTACCGTGGCTCGCCCCGCTGCTCAACGGCGTCGAGCACGCCAACTTCTTCGAGACGCGCGCCACCGAATATTCAAAGGGCGCGACGCGCGGCCAATGGAACGACGTGTGGGACTCGTTCGACAAGCGCCAGAAGGTGAAGGTCGGGCCGGTGGCGAACGAGGATGCGGCTGAGGGGGATATGTTCTCGCAGGCCGGGGTGGCGGCGGAGTGAGAGGGCGCATAAGTTGCGTATAAAATGGGGGTATCTGCATACTATCGTGCTATTCGGATGCCTCTACTTAGGGGCGGTCGTCGTTCAGGGTTATTTGGCAGCAAGCGGTAGGGCGTTCGTTCCTATGGACTTCTCGCTGTCTGGGACGTTCGGGGATTCGTTCGGTCCAGCCAGCGCGCTGATGGCGGCGGTTGCTGCCGTTGGGGCTTGGTCTGCGGTGGGCCTGCAGCGCGAGGAAATTCGAAAACTGGAAAAGCAGCGGTTGGAGGATCGCATGCAAGCGGATGATCGAGATTTCGACGTACGCTTTTTCCAGCTTCTGTCAGCGTTCGAAGAAATTGTGGCAAGCGCTCGCTATGTACAGCATCACTCATCGGGGCCGCTATTAAGGACCGGGCGAGATGCTATTGGGCTATTTGCCCGCGAAGCTTCGGACGCCGTAGAGGGAAAAATCGGACAAGATGCCGAGCTGGCCTACGCAAAATGGTTTGATGACCATAAGGATACATTTGGGCACTATTTCAGATTTCTATATCACTTAGTAATTATAACAGATGACCTTTCCCACAATTCTGTTCGGCTGATGCTATTCCTTCGGGCAAAGTTGAGTGAGTCGGAACTTCAATTGCTAGCAATGAACTGCGCTTTTGGAGAAGGAAGGAATCATTTCTGCCGTTTAGTGGAAAAGTATCACTTCTTCCATAACCTATCGGCAGAGGCGATTTATCGCCTATCTCTGCGGAATTATTTCAACTCAAGAGCTTTCGAGGGTGGCATGAGTGGTAAGTTCTTAGGCCGATTCATGGAGAAGGAAATTGCCAAGCGGTTTGGACTCGAAGCGCTTCTTATTAAGAACGGAGACACGCTTGAGCGACATTATTTGAACAATCCTGATGCCTTGCTTAACATGGACAAATGAAGCTGTTGGACGTGACGCCTTTACCATACGCCCCGCCACCCGGCGGATTTTGGAACAAGTCCGGGGTGACGAAGGGGCGATAGGGGCGGCGGGGCTACGGCAAACTCCACCGTATCCGCCACCCCGGCCTTCTCCCGGGGTCCACCTCACCGCTCGCCACCACCGCCAGCAGCTCCAGCCCCAACCTCCAGCGCCAGATCATTCCACGCCGGATTCTCGCGCTCGATCAGATTGCGCTTCCAGTCGCGCCGATATCGCTTCAGCTGCTTCTCACGCCGGATCGCGGCCTCCATCGTCTCGGCGACCTCGTAATAGACCAGCCGCTTGATCCCCCATTTCTTGGTGAATCCGCCGAACGTCTCGTCGCGATGCTGGAGGAGCCGTCCGATCAGGTTGGAGGTAACGCCGACATACAACGTCCCGTTATACCGGCTGGCAAGGATATAGACGCAGGGGAGTCGCTCGATCATCGAAGCCATAGTGTGCCGCCCGGTAGGCCCCGGCACAAGGCCGGGGTGACGAAGAGGAAAAAGGCGCCGCTCACCAGACCCCTAACCGTCACCCCGGACTTGTTCCGGGGCCTACCGGTCCACAAGCGATGCGATCAGCCACTCCTGCTGAACCCCAAGTCACGCAGCAACCGTTCCACCGGGATCATCGCGCTGCGGTCCTGTGCCTGTGCCAAACCGCCCTCCACCTTTGCCCGCTTCCACGCATCGTATCCGCAATCGGCGACATCCTCGGCACCGTCGATCTTGTCGGCAGGACGGGTCACGACTTTCATGGGTATAACAAGACTCCGACTTGCGGGCGCGGCAGGGGTTCGTCACTGCCCCATGAAGCAATCCAGTGCTTCACCGCATCGTGGCTGATCAGCCGCCCGGCCTTCACATCGGCATCGGCACGCGCATCGGCGCCAGCTTCCGCCGCCGGGTCTTCATGATCGAACAGGGACCGCTCGGAACTCATGGGCAAAGATTACACCTGCCGCAGCCACCACACAATCATGCCTGCCTCACACTCTCCGATTTTCCTACACGAACCAAATAGGCTAACTGCATAGGCTCCATCAAGCCACAGGAGCCGCATCATGAAACACGATCACCCCACCGAGGCCACCATGCCCGGTACCCAACCACCCCCTCGCAACCACTGGACACCGGCCCGCCAGCGCATCTTCCTCGCCGCGCTTGTCGAAACCGGCAGTATCGCCCGTGCCGCGCGCGCCGCCGGCATGTCTCGCTCCAGCGCCCACGCCTTGCGCAACCGCCTCACCGGCACGCCGTTCGATCACGCCTGGGGTCGCGCGCTCCGGCTCCACGCCGCATGCCTCGCCGATCCCTTCGCGCCCGATCCGCTCGCCCCGCGTCCCGCCGTCGCCTCCGGTCGTCCGGGCGTCGCGTCGCCGGCGCATCCATGACATCGACCGGTCGCCCTGGCGTTAAAACCCCTCGCGCCGCGGTCACGCCGGGGTTCCGCCATCGTCGCGCGCCTGTCGCGTTGGTGTCGCGCCCCCGTCGCAATGCCGGCCGCTTCCGGTCCCGAACCCGGCGTCTTGGCCCCGAACACCTCTTTTGCGTCAACCGCGTCAGTCGGTCCGCGTCACCACCGCGGTTGAACCTCGCTCAGCGCCGCAACCATCGCCCCACCAAACGCCGGTCGCGCAAGATCTCCCGCGCGGCATTATGCCTTGGCGCGCCGGTCTCGCCGCCGGCCACCCCCTTTGCCGGCACCGGCGATCACTCGCAGCATTCTCGGCTGGAGCATTTCCGCCGCCGAACGCCCCGGATCAGCGCTTCAACCGCGCCGCATGCCACCCGACATGCTCGGGCAGAAAGGTCGATATGAAATAATAGCTATGGTCGTACCCCCGCTGAATCCGCAGCGTCAGGTCGATGCCGGTGCCCTTCACCGCCTCGGCCAGCAATTCGGGCTTCAGCTGGTCGGTCAGGAAATTGTCGGCATCCCCCTGATCCACCAGGATTTCCGGCACGCGCATCCCGTCGGCGATCATCGCGCAGGCATCGTAAGTCCGCCAATCCTCACGGTTCGCGCCCAGATACCCCGTCAGCGCCTTCTCCCCCCACGGGCAGTGTAGCGGCGATACGATCGGGGCGAAGGCGGATACGGACTTGAACCGGTCGGGATTGCGCAAGCCGATGGTCAGCGCGCCGTGCCCGCCCATCGAATGGCCGGTAATCCCCTGTCGGGAGAGGTCGGCAGCGGCGAATTCGCGCAGGATCAGTGCGGGCAGTTCGTCCTCGATGTACGACCGCATCCGGTAATTCGCCGCCCACGGTTCCTCGGTCGCGTCGACGTAGAAGCCCGCGCCCTTGCCGAAATCATAGGCGTCGTCGTCGGGCACATCGTCACCGCGCGGCGACGTATCGGGGGCGATGAAGATGACGCCATGTTCGGCGCATGCCGCGCGGTACTCGCCCTTTTCGGTGACGTTGGCATGGGTACAGGTCAGGCCGGACAGGAACCACAGCACCGGGAGCCGCGCACCGGCTTCATGCGCGGGGACGAAGACGGAGAAGGTCATCGGGGTGCCGGTGGTGGTGGATGCGTGGCGATACACGCCCTGCGTCCCGCCATGGGCGATATTGGTGGAGAGCGTTTCGAGGGTCATCTGAACATCACCGTCCGGTTGCCGTTGAGGAAGACGCGCCGCTCGCCCAGCGCATCGACGGCACGGGCCAGCACCTGTGCCTCGATATCGCGGCCGATGCGGATCAGGTCATCGACGCCGTCACGATGATCGACACGCTCGACCGCCTGTTCGATGATCGGCCCTTCATCCAGGTCGCCGGTGACGAAATGCGCGGTCGCGCCGATCAGCTTGACCCCGCGGTCATGCGCCCGGTGATAGGGCTTCGCGCCCTTGAACCCGGGCAGGAAGCTGTGATGGATATTGACGCAGCGCCCCGCCATCCGCTCGGCGAATTCGGCGGTCAGGATCTGCATATAACGCGCGAGCACCAGATAGGGCGCGCCGACCTCGGCCATCACGTCCTCGATCCGCCGCTCCTGCGCGGCATTGTCGCCGTCCGCGACCGGCAGATAATGGTACGGCACGCCATGCCATTCGGTCAGGCTGCGCAGCCGGTCATGGTTGGAGACGACGGCGACGATCTGCGCCGACAGCGTACCCGATTGCTGGCGGTGGAGCAGGTCGTTCAGGCAATGTGTCCCCTTTGACACCGCGACCACCAGCTTCGGCTTCTCGGCCCGTGCCGACAGCCCCCAGTCGAGCTCGAACTCGGCAGCGACCGGCGTGAACGCCGCGACCAGCGCCTCCCGCCCGTCCGGAAACCCCGGCCCGCCGCTGGTGAAGACGACGCGCATGAAGAAGCGCCCGGTGTCCAGATCGGCATATTGCTGGCTGTCGAGGATGAACCCGTCATGCCGTGCCAAGAACCCGCTGACCCCGGCCACGATTCCGACGCGGTCGGCACAGGTGAGCGTCAGGATCCAGCCGGTATCGCTCACGCCGGAATGCGGTGCGATGCGCAGACCTTGTTGCCCGCCGGATCGCGCAGATACGCCAGATACAGGCTGCCAAATGCGTTGGAACGCACGCCCGGCGGGTCCTCGATGGCGGTGCCGCCATGCGCCAGCCCAGCGGCATGCCACGCCTCGACCTGCTCCGGGCTGTCGGCAGCAAAGCCGACCGTCCCGCCATTGGCATGGCACGCCGACTTGCCGTCGATCGGATTGCTCAGCATGAACACGCCGCCATTATGCATATAGAATGCGCGTCCCTTCGGATCGACCCGGCCGGGCCGGGCACCCAATGCGCCCAGCGTGGCGTCGTAGAAATCCTTGGACACCGACACGTCGTCGGCGCCCAGCATGACATGGCTGAACATGATCCCTCTCCCTCGTTGTTATCAGTAAACGACGACGCTGCGGATGCTCTCACCGGCATGCATCAGGTCGAACCCCTTGTTGATTTCATCCAGCGACAGGACATGCGTGATCATCGGGTCGATCGCGATCTTGCCGTCCATATACCAATCGACGATCTTCGGCACGTCGGTGCGCCCCTTTGCCCCGCCGAACGCAGTGCCGCGCCAGTTGCGCCCGGTGACCAGCTGGAACGGGCGCGTGGCTATCTCCTTGCCCGCCTCCGCCACGCCGATAACGATGCTGGTGCCCCAGCCGCGATGGCAGGCCTCAAGCGCAGTGCGCATAACTTCGGTGTTGCCGGTGCAGTCAAAGGTGAAGTCCGCCCCGCCATCGGTCAGCGCCAGAATCGTGGCAATCGTCTCGTCCCGCGACTTGCCGCGCGCATCGATGAAGTCGGTCATGCCAAACTGGCGACCCCATTCTTCACGGTCGGGATTGAGGTCGACGCCGATGATCTTGCCAGCACCCGCCAGCCGCGCGCCCTGCAGCACGTTGAGTCCGATGCCGCCCAGCCCGAACACGACGATATTGTCGCCGACCTGCACCTTGGCCGTGTTGACCACCGCGCCGACGCCGGTGGTGACGCCGCACCCGATGTAACAGCTCGTCTTGAACGGCGCGTCTTCACGGATCTTGGCGACCGCAATTTCGGGCAGCACGGTGAAGTTCGAGAAGGTAGAACAGCCCATATAGTGAAAGATTGTCTGCCCCTTATAGCTGAAGCGGCTCGTTCCATCGGGCATCAGCCCCTTGCCCTGCGTCGCGCGGATCGCGGTGCACAGGTTCGTCTTGCCCGAAAGGCACGATTTACACTGGCGGCATTCGGGGGTGTAGAGCGGAATGACATGGTCGCCGGGCTTTACGCTGGTGACGCCGGGTCCGACCTCACGGACAATGCCGGCCCCCTCATGGCCCAGCACGCTGGGGAACAGACCCTCGCTGTCCAGCCCGTCGAGCGTGTAAGCGTCGGTATGGCAGATGCCGGTCGCCATAATCTCGACCAGCACCTCGCCCGCTTTCGGACCCTCCAGATCGAGTTCGACGATCTCGAGCGGCTGTTTCGCTTCAAATGCGACGGCGGCGCGGGTCTTCATGCCTTTGGGTCTCCCTGTCTGAACGACCCCAATGGCGCAGCTTGCCAGCGGATTCCAGTCCGATCAGACGAAGGGATCGGGTGGAATGGTGCCCAATTGGGTAGTCAGGACGATCACATAATCTTGATCGGCCTGATAACCGGCGACGCCATTGGCATCGACCACCAGGATGCTCTGCCCGACGAAACTTCCCGAACTGGCGTTGACCAGCACCGCCTGACCCACGCCCAACTGGCCGGCGCCCAGCAACGCGGTCAAATCGGCGTTCATCGATCCCGCCGCGACGCTGCCGCCATTGACCGTTGCCGCAATGCCGCTGACCGCGAAGTTGAAATCGAGCAGGTCGATATTGGGGTCGAACCCGCTGATCGTGTCATAGGCCGATCCGTTCGACTGGCTGACCGCGTCATAGACGAAGGTGTCGATACCGCCCACGCCACCGTTCAGCATATCGGCACCGCCGCCGCCAAAGATTCGGTCGTTGCCCAAGCTGCCGGTGATCGTGTCGCCCGCCGTGCCGCCGATGACGGTCAGGCGCCCGTCCAGCTCGCCCGCGCCGTTGATGGTCATGCCATTGGTGGTCAGCAGGCCCCAGATCGTCAAATTCTGTCCCGCCAGCACCGCGCTGTTATCGACCGTAACGTTGAATGTGTTGCGGTCGCCGACCGGTCCGGCCTGCAACGTGACGGCCTCGATCCCCTGCATCGACGCGCTGGTCAGGATGATCGTGTAATCGCCGTCCAGCGCCAGCTGATCGTTGGTGCCCGTGCCGCCGTTGACGGTGTCCGCCCCGGTAAAGCGCGAGGGGCCGAACCAGAACCCGTCATTGCCCGCGCCGCCGGTAAAGCTGTCGAGGCCCTCACCGCCATAGACGCGGAACGATCCGTCGGTTTCGAGCGCGCCGTTGAAGGTGAAGGCGTTGCCGGCCGCCAGATTGGTCCCGAAGAAGGTCAGCGTCTCGCCCGCCGCGACGTTCGCATCGACGGTCGAAACCGTATAGCCATTGCCTACACCGCCCAGCAGCGTGAATACCTCGACACCCGTGATCGATGCCGCGCCCAGCGCGATCGCGCTGCCACCGGTATAATTGCCCTGCAGTGCGACCTGATCGTTGGTGCCTGCGCCGCCATTGACGACGTCGGCGATGGTCCATGCCGCGCCGAACGAGAAACCGTCATTACCGGCCCCGCCATTGACAATGTCGTTGCCGCCATTTTGCAGGAAGAACATATTGTCGGCGTCGTTGCCGGTCATCGTCTCGTTGCCGCTGCCGCCGATCACATTCTCGATGATCGTGCCCAGCGCGATGCCGACATTGTCCTGCCATTCCCAAGTGGTCGACTGGTTGATCTGGTTCGAAATGAAGGTGTTGAAGAACGGGTCGAACTGCGCCTGCCAAAAGGCGGTCTGCTGCGCCTTGGTCCAGTAACCGATACTGGAATAGGAACCGGGGGTGAGGTCGACGATATTGTTCCGGGTGGTGGCCGACAGGTCCATCGTGTCGGTGCCGCCGGCGTCATAGATGGTGCGCACGGTGGGATCGGTCTCGACCAGGACGTGGTTGGTATTGCCGGCAAAAGTGGTCGTCTCTGCGCCATAGAGCAACTGAACGGCAGCGATGTCGATCACCATCGGCGTCGAAGCTGCGACTGCGGCGGAGGACGACTGGATCGACGTCGGAGTCGGCGCACTGAAGCTGACCACGCGGCCCGGCGAGGTATAGGACATGATCGTAAAGCGCAGATTGTCGTAAGGAGCCTCGATCACCGGCGCGCTGAAGGGGTGTTTGAGTCCGAGCGCATGGCCCAGCTCGTGCAGCAGCGTATCGAAATTGGCACCCGAACTGAAATCCTCGCCGGCATCGGTGGCGTTGATCCACACGTCGCTCACGAACGAGGTCGGCGTTTGCGATGTCGGCAGATAGGCGTAGGCGGCCGTGCCCGGATCCATGTCATAGCCGGTAAAACCGACACGGATTTCACCGCGCGTGGACGCGTCGTCGGCGACTTCCACGAAATCGGGTGCGATCAGCGCGTCCCACAGCGACAACGCGTTGCGGAACGCGTTCGCCTGCGCGGCATTAAGGATCGAATAGGCGGCATCGTCCTGCTCTTCGCCGGGGCCATAGGTCGGCCAGATGCTGAGCACGGTGGGAATGGAAAAGGTAAACTGCCCTGCGCCCAGAAAAACGCCGGTGCGTGTCATTCCGGTGCGGATCTGGGTATTTGTGAGCGTGACGGTCGGCATGGCTCGCCCCTCGGTAAAGCAAGAAGATGCAACGGACTATAGCGCGCGGCACCGTGCGCGCCAGTGGGATTGGGCGCGGTATCCGGTTGCGCTTTGCCGACGGGTCGCGGCACAAGCGTGCGATGCCGCAACCAGATTTCAGGATCATTATATTGCCGCAAAAGTCGGGCGTGTCGCGGCTCGTGACCGATTTCGCGCGACATGCCGGGGGGCGCGGCGTGCAGGCGGCGTGTCTGGTCGCTGCGGGTGCCGTTCTGGAAGGGGCGGGTTTGGCGTTGCTGGTACCGCTGGTCACCGCGATCGTGGTCCCGGCGGATTCGGCTCTCGCTGGATCGGGGCTCGGTTTCCAGTTCGGGTTGACCCTGCCAAGGCTGCTGGCCCTGTTCGTCGCGGTAATGGCCGTTCGTGCGCTGATGCTGCGCTGGCGCGACCTTGCGCTGTTCGACCTGCAGGCGAGGTTCGTCGAGTCGTTGCGAACACGGGTGATCGCGGCGCTTGCGGGCGCGTCGTGGGAGCTGCTGGTGCGGCTCGATCACGCCCGCGTCACCAGTATGATCGCCAGCGATATTCCGCGCCTGTCCACCGCGACCCATTATCTGGTGCAGGGGTCGGTGGCGGCGGCGATGGTGACGATCCAGCTGACGCTTGCCTTCGTGCTCGCGCCGCGCTTTGCCGCAGTGGCGGTCGCGGCGCTCGTTGCAGGGGGCGTCGCATGGCGGCTGGCGCGTCCGGGCACGGCCGCGCTGGGCCAGCAACTGGTGCGGGCGAACCATGCGCTGCTGGGCAGTGCGGGCGCGTTCATCGGCGGATTGAAAGCGGCGGCGGCGCAGCGCGCGAGCGGCCGCTTCGCCGCCGAGTTCGATGACGTACAACGCAATCTCACGCGCGAGCAGCGCCGTTTCACGGTGCAACAGGCCGACGCACGGACGCTGATGGCGATGGCCTCGGCACTGGCGGGTGTAGCGGTTATCGGCGGCGGGGTCGCCGCCGGACTCGCCCCCGCTGTGCTGATCGCGCTCGCGGTGATCTTCGCCCGCATGGCACCGCTGGTACAACAGCTCCAGCAGGCGACGCAGCAGCTGGTTTACAACGCGCCTGCTTATGACGCGGTGCGCGGGATCGAGGCGGAGTTTGGCGATCTGCAGCCGTCCGATAGATCCGACCCGGAGCCGGTCAACGCGGTCGGCGATATCGACCTTGTCGATGTAACCTATCGGCATCCGGGCGGCGGCGGGGTCGAGACACTTTCAATCCATATTGGGGCGGGCGAATGTGTCGGGGTCGCCGGACCGTCCGGCGGCGGAAAAACGACACTGATCGATCTGGTGGCGGGGCTGCTCGAGCCACAGCACGGGACAGTCCACGCGCCGCGCGCCGCGCTCGGCTATCTGCCGCAGGACGCGTTTCTCTTCCATGACAGCGTGCGGCGCAACGTGAGCTGGGGCGACCCGGCATTCGACGATGCCGCGATTCTGGAAGCGCTGCGCATCGCCGGTGCCGACGGGGTGGTGGCGCGCCTGGCGCAGGGTCTGGACACCATTGTGGGCGAACGCGGCGCGTTGCTGTCGGGTGGTGAGCGCCAGCGGCTGGCGATTGCCCGCGCATTGCTGCGGCGGCCGTCGCTGCTGATCCTGGACGAAGCGACCGGGGCGATCGACCCGGCGGGGGAGGCGGCGTTGCTCGCACGGCTAAAGGCGCTGACGCCGCGCCCGACGATCCTGCTGGTCGCACACCGCGCCGAAAGTCTGGCGCATTGCGACCGGGTGATCCGGGTCGAGGGCGGTGCGATCGTCTCCGATCAGATGACGTCCATATCCGCCTTGTAATGGTGCCACGCCATGATCGCCGCCGCACCACGATGCGGCCGCCACGCTTCGGCGAGGTGGCGGGTCAGTTTTTCCGACGGGCGCTCGGCATGGCCGAGGATCCGTCCGATCTCGATCTGCACGGCCAAATCGCCGGCCGGCCAGATGTCCACGCGACCCTCGGCGAACAACAGATAGATTTCCGCCGACCAGCGCCCGATGCCCTTCACCCGTATCATCTGTGCGATGGCTTCCTCGTCATCGGCGGGCAGCGCGGTCAGGTCGAGCCGACCGCTTGTTACCTCTTCCGCCAGACTGCGGGCATAGCCGGCCTTTTGCCGCGACAGCCCCGCCGCACGTAGCGTCTCGTCGGAAGCGGCGGCAACGATCACCGGATCGGTCAGGTCGCCCAGTGCCGCCGCCAGCTTGTTCCAGATTGATGCTGCTGCGGCGACGCTGACCTGCTGGCCGACGATCGTGCGCAGTAATGTTTCATAGCCCGGTTCGCGGATGCGCGGCTCGGGATAGCCGACGCGAGCGACCGCCGCCGCCATCAGCGGTTCAGTCGCGGCGATGGCATCGAGCGAGGTGCGAAGCTGGTCGGCGGTCAGACCCATGCGGCGAATCCTTGAAAACCACGCCGATCCCCGGCATGGGCGCGAAAACCTGAGGAGATGAACATGCCCAAGCTTATCGTCGTGACGCGCGAAGGTGAAGAACGCGAAGTCGAAGGCGAAGTGGGCCTGAGCGTGATGGAAGTCATTCGGGACAACGGGTTCGACGAATTGCTGGCTCTGTGCGGCGGTTGCTGCTCCTGCGCCACGTGCCATGTCCATGTCGATCCGGACTTTGCGGCCAAACTTCCGGCGATGAGCGAGGACGAGAACGACCTGCTCGACAGCTCGTCAGACCGCAATGATTTCTCGCGCCTGTCGTGCCAGATCCAGTTCACCTCCGCGCTGGACGGGTTGAAGGTGACCATCGCCGCCGAAGATTAAGGCAGCGGAGCGACCTTCACCACCGCCATCGGCGCGTCCTTGCTCAACGGGGTGGCTTTCCACGTCACGGTCTTCCGCACGCCTTCGGTCTTCGCCCCATCCTCGTTATTCTGGCTGACGATCTCACCGTCGGTGACGAGTGTGAACATGCCGTCGAGCTTGGCCTTGCTGTCGCCGCCCTTGCCCTTGGCGGGCGAATCATTGTCACCGAACGCCGGGGCCTTCAGTCGTACCTGATCGCGTCCGCGCATTTCGACGACGACGAAGGGAAAGATCACTTCCGCATCGACATTGAACGGCCACAGAAAGGCGTGGGTGAGTTTGCCGCTGATCTGGTAGTCGATCAGGAAGACGCCCTCGCCCCTATATTCGACTTTGCGGTAACCGGCCTCTTTGGTCAGCGCCTCGGCGATCGCCTTGAACTTGGCGTCCTTCTCCGCCTGTTTCTCCGCCGCATCCGTAGCGCTGTCATCCGTCATCCCGCCTTCGGTTTCGTTGCCGGCTGCATCCTCATCCTGCCACGATGCCGCGCGCAGCAGCGCCGTGGTGCTGATCTCTTTCTTGTCCTTGTCGTCGCTCTTGAAGGCGTCGCCCATCCCCTTTGCCATCTCGCCAGCGATATCGACCGCGATCACCTCACCCTGATAGCTGAAGGTAAAGCTGCGATCGGCGAGGATGGTGAGCGAGGATACGAACTTTCCCGGGCTGAATGCACAGCCGACCAACACCAGCGGCGCGATCAGCGCGAGGGCGATGCCCTTGAAACGGTCGAACATCGTAACTTCTCCCCCCGTTGGCGCTGCTCAGCGCGATAGTGCCGCGTAGAGTGCGATCGCAGCCGCGTTGGACACGTTCAGGCTCTCCACCCTGGGCGAGATCGGCAGCCGTGCCAGATCGTCGCAATGCGCGGCGGTGTTCTGACGCATGCCTTCGCCCTCGGCCCCCAGCACCAAGGCGGGGCGGGTGTCGCCCATCACCTCGGCCAGCGTGCCCTTTGCCTCGCCCGCTAGACCGATCCGCCAGAAACCCGCCTCGCCGATTTCGTCCAGCGCACGGGCCAGGTTTACGACGCGAACCCATGGCACCATTTCCAGCGCGCCCGATGCAGCGCGGGCGAGCGTGCCCGATTCGGGCGGCGTGTGGCGGTCGTGCGTTACGATCCCCAGCGCGTCGAACGCGGCGGCCGAACGCAGAATCGCGCCGACATTGTGCGGATCGGTCACATGATCGAGCACCAGCAGCGGTCGCCGGTCGTCTGCGCCCGATTCGAGCAGGTCGCCCAGCCAGATGTCGTCGAGCGGATCGACTTCGATCACGATCCCCTGATGCGGCGCGTCGGGTGGCACCAGCCGTCCCAGATCGGCGGCGTCGGCATAGGTGATCGGCAGCACCGGAGGCAGATCGAGCGCGCCCAGCGCCTCGCGCGTCCCCCATACCTTGCGCACGGTGCGTTGGGGATTGGCCAGCGCAGCGATCACGGGATGGCGACCCCAGAAACGGGGGCGGGTGGCGGATTGATTGGAGGGACGATGCCCGCGTTTTGGTCTCTGGCTCACGAATAGCGTGCTAGGCGGCGGAAAAGCGCGGCGCAAGGCGTTGACAGCCGGGGCACCCTTCGGCATTGGCCCCCACTCGCTTCGGCGTGCCGCATGGAAGGGTGGCCGAGTGGTTAAAGGCAGCAGACTGTAAATCTGCCCGCGTGAGCGTACACTGGTTCGAATCCAGTCCCTTCCACCATTTTCTCGAACGATCGTTGAATGTCTGGCCGTCAGGCCGGCTGATCGTCGTCCTGGATATGGGTGAGGCGCAGATGACGCGAGCGACCCATCAGCCAGTCCCACGCGCGTTGATGCGCCACGTTGCGGGCATGCCGTTCCCGGCGGTCGGCGATTTTTGCGATTTTTGCCTGACGCCGACGCCAGAACACAAGCAGCGCGATCGCGGCGACCAGCGGCAGCGCGATCCAGCCATAGTGAAAGAATATCTCACGCGCAGGTAGCATCGGTAACCCCCTACCCAGGAAATACCGCATCGCACCATTGTCGTAAAGATTTTTGGTTTCGGGGCTGGAGCGGGTAACGGGAATCGAACCCGTGTATTCAGCTTGGAAGGCTGCTGTACTACCATTGTACTATACCCGCGTGCACCAGAAGCCCGCGACCGGTCCGCGCGGTTGCCATAGTGAAGCGCTTGCGGTCAACCTTTTCGAGAGCGAATGCTGCCGCGTTCCGCTGGCGGGGGCGATGCGACCGGCCTATCAGGGGGTGTGACAGTCGAAATCTCCTCCGCACACTGGCATTTCTGGATCGATCGCGGGGGTACCTTCACCGATGTCGTCGCACAACGGCCCGATGGCGCACTCGAAACCGCCAAGCTGCTGTCGGAAAGCCCCGGCCACTATGACGATGCCGCGGTCGCCGCGATCCGGCGACTGACGGGCGTAAGCGAGGGATTGTTGCCACCGATGGCGGTGCGGATCGGCACCACCATCGCCACCAACGCCTTGCTGGAGCGCAAGGGCGAGCCGGTATGTCTGGCGATCACGCGCGGCTTTGGCGACGCACTGACGATCGGGACGCAGGACCGGCCCGACATTTTCGCGCGGGCGATTCGCCGTGCCCCGCCGGTGCATGATGCGGTGGTCGAGATCGATGCGCGCGTGACTGCGGCGGGCGACGTGTTGCGCGCGCCCGATCCGGACGCGGTGCGGGTCGCGCTGATCGAGGCGTTCGACAGGGGTTTTCGCGCGATCGCAATCGTGCTGATGCACGGCTATCGCTACCCGGCGCATGAAGCACTCGTGGGAGAGATCGCCCGTGATATCGGCTTTGCGCAGGTGTCGGTCAGCCATGAGGTCGGGCCGCTCATCAAGCTGATCGGGCGCGGCGATACCAGCGTTGTAGACGCCTATCTGTCGCCGGTGCTGCGCCGCTATGTCGAGGGGCTGGAGGCGGCGCTGGGCGGGCAGCCGGTGCTGTTCATGCAGTCGAATGGCGGGCTGGCACCCGGCGCGTCGTTCCGGGGCAAGGATGCGATCCTGTCAGGCCCGGCGGGCGGCATCGTCGGCATGGCGGAGACGGCGCGCGTGGCGGGGTTCGACCGCGTTGTCGGGTTCGATATGGGCGGCACGTCGACCGACGTGTCGCTGTTCGCCGGAAAATATGAGCGGGACAGCGAGACGATTGTCGCGGGCGCGCGCATCCGGGCACCGATGCTGCGGATTCACACGGTGGCGGCCGGAGGCGGGTCGATTTGCCGGTTCGAGAATGGGCGGCTGCGTGTCGGGCCGCAATCGGCGGGGGCGGTGCCGGGTCCGGCCTGCTACCGGCGCGGCGGGCCGCTGACGGTGACCGATTGCAATGCCGCGCTGGGCAAGTTGCAGCCTGCGTTTTTTCCAGCGCTTTTTGGACCTGACGGCGATGCGCCGCTCGATATTGCAGTATCGCGCGAGCGGCTTGCCGAGGTCGCGGATGCGGCGGGCCTGTCGCCCGAGGCTGCGGCGGAAGGGCTGGTGGCCATCGCGGTGGCGGACATGGCCAATGCGATCAAGTCGATATCCGTCGCACGCGGGCAGGATGTGACGCGGTTTGCGCTCGCCTGTTTCGGTGGCGCGGGCGGGCAGCATGCCTGCCTGGTCGCCGATGCACTGGGGATCGAGCGCGTGCTGATCCACCCGCTGGCGGGCGTACTGTCGGCCTATGGCATCGGGCTGGCGAAGCGGCGCGAGCTGCGCGAGCGGACATTGGGGTTGGCGTTGGACGCGGCGAACCAGCAGGTGTTCGATGCCGCCGTCGCCGAACTGTCGGACCGTGCGCGAGCTGGGCTGACGGCGCAAGGCGTCGCCGCCGAGACGGTCGAGATCGCCGCGCATCTGCGGCTGGGTGGGTCCGAGAGCACGATCGAGGTGATTGGCGACACGTTCACCGCGATGCGGGCGGCGTTCGTCGAAGGTTTTGTTGAGCGGTTCGGCTATGCGCCCGAGGGCGAGGTGGTGATCGACCGACTGGGCGCTGAGGCCGTGGCGGGCGGTGCCGAGGATGTAGCGCTGGCATCGCCGCCGGTGACCGGACAGGCGGCAGTAGCCACGGTCCGCATCTTTTCCGGCGGTGAATGGCATGACGCGCCCGTCCATCGCCGCGCGGAACTGGCGGTGGACGCGAATGTCGCGGGGCCGGCGTTGATGATCGACCCGGTGGCGACGACGGTGGTCGAACCCGGCTGGACCGCCGCGATCGATGCGGTCGGGTGCATCATGCTGTCCCGAACCAGCGCGCGTGCGCGGGCCGCCGTCGATGCTGCGGTGGACCCGGTGCGGCTGGAGATTTTCGCGGGATTGTTCATGGCGATCGCCGAGGAGATGGGCGCTGCGCTGCGCCACAGCGCGACGTCGGTCAACATCCGCGAGCGGCTCGATTTTTCGTGTGCGCTGTTCGACGCCGAGGGAAGCCTGATCGCCAATGCACCGCATATCCCGGTGCATCTGGGCTCGATGGGGGAGAGCATTCGCACTGTCCTGAACAAGCGTGGCGCGGACGGGCGCGGCATCCGGCGCGGCGACGTCTATGCGCTTAATGCGCCTTATGATGGCGGCACTCATTTGCCTGATATCACCGTGATCCAGCCGGTGTTCGCAGGGAATGGCGACACGCCCGATTTCTTCGTCGCGGCGCGCGGGCATCATGCCGATATCGGCGGGATCAGCCCTGGGTCGATGCCGCCCGACAGCCGCAGCATCGAGGAGGAAGGCGTCGTCCTCGACAATTTCCTGTTGGTCGAGAATGGACGGCTGCGTGAGGCGGCGACGCGCGCGCTACTTGGCAGCGGACGCTGGCCGGCGCGCAATATCGACCAGAATATCGCCGATCTCTCCGCCCAGATCGCCGCCTGCGCGCGCGGAGCGGGCGAGTTGCAGCGGCTGTGCGGCGAGAGCGGTGCCGATATCGTCCGCGCCTATATGGGGCATGTACAGGATCAGGCGGCGGCGGCGGTGCGGCGGCTGATCGCCGGACTCTCGGATGGCGTGTTTCGTTATGAAATGGACAATGGCGCAGCGGTCGAAGTCGCGGTGCGGGTGGATCGGGATGCGAGTACGCTGACCTTCGACTTTACGGGCACGAGCGATCAGCAACCGGACAATTTCAATGCGCCATTGTCGGTAGTCCGCGCGGCGGTGCTGTACGTCATTCGCTGTCTGGTGGACGAGCCGATCCCGCTCAACGACGGGTGTCTGCGCGCGGTCACCATCCATGTACCCGAAGCGTCGATGCTCAATCCGCGCTATCCCGCAGCGGTCGTCGCGGGCAATGTCGAGACCAGCCAGGTGGTGACCGACGCGCTGTTCGGCGCGCTCGGCGCGATGGCGGGGGCGCAGGGGACGATGAACAACTTCACCTTCGGCAACGAACGCCACCAATACTACGAGACGATCGCGGGCGGATCGGGCGCGGGGCCGGGGTTCGATGGCACGGCGGCGGTACAGACGCATATGACCAACAGCCGCCTGACTGACCCTGAAGTGCTGGAGACGCGGTTTCCGGTGCTGGTGGAGGAATTCTCGATCCGGCGAGGATCGGGCGGGGCAGGCGCGTCGCGTGGCGGCGACGGCGCGGTGCGGCGCATCCGTTTCCTCGAACCGATGCGTGCGGGCATCCTGTCCAACCGCCGCCGCGTGCCGCCGTTCGGGTTCGCGGGCGGTGAGGACGGTGCGGCGGGGGTCAACCGGATCGAGCGCGCTGACGGATCGGTCGAGGAACTGGGCGCGACGGCGTCAGTCGAGATGGAAGCCGGCGAGGTGTTCACGATCCTGACGCCCGGCGGCGGGGGGTATAACGCATGAGCTGGCTGCCGTTGCTCGGCATCCTTGTGGTGGTCATCGGTTTCGCGCTGAAGCTCAATCCGATGCTGGTGGTCACGGCCTCGGCGCTCGTCACCGGCTTGCTGGCGGGGATGGGGCCGGTCGAGGTGATCTCGGCGTTCGGCAAGGCGTTTAACGACAATCGCATCATTGCCATCGTGTGGATCGTGCTGCCGGTGATCGGGCTGCTTGAGCGCTATGGACTGCAGCAGCGGGCGCGGGCGGTGATTGGCGGGTTTCGGCGGGCGACGGCGGGGCGGCTGTTGATCCTTTACCTGTTGTATCGTCAGATCACGGCGGCGATCGGGTTGCATTCGACTGCGGGTCACCCGCAGACGGTGCGGCCTTTAGTGGCACCGATGGCACTGGCGGCGGCGGAGCAGCAGCATGGCAGCTTGAACGAGGAGGAGACCGAGACGGTTAAGGCACAGGCGGCGGCGACGGACAATGTCGGGCTGTTCTTTGGCGAAGACATCTTCTTCGCCATTGGATCGATCGTGTTGATTCAGGCGACGCTGGCGACATACGGCATCGTCCTTGCCCCGCTGGAGCTGGCGGTGTGGGCGATCCCGACGGCGATTGCCGCGTTCGCCATCCATGCGGCGCGGCTGTTGCTGCTCGACCGCCGGTTGGGGCGGGCGCGGCGATGATCGGGTTGTCGGCGCTGTATATCCTCGCTGGCTTCATGTTCTCGACATTCGCTGGGCTGAGCGCGCTCGACCGGACCAATGGCAAAAGGTTGGGCAATGCGGCGTTCTGGGGGCTAATGGCGCTGAGTTTGCTCGGCGGATCCTATATCGGCGATCTGGGCAACGGGGTGCTGGTGCTGGGCCTTGCCGGGCTGGCTGGGTTCGGGGCGATTGGGCGCGGCGATCCGCCGACGACGAGCGAAGCGGAGCGCGAGGCGTTCAGCTTGCGGTTGGGGAACCGGCTGTTCCTGCCCGCGCTCATCATCCCGGCAACCGCACTGATCGGGACCTTGCTCTACAATTACACGCCGCTGGGCAGTTCGGGGCTGATCGAGGCGAAGCGTGAGACCTATGTGCTGCTGGGCGTCGGCGTGCTGGCGGCGGTGCTGGTGCTGTTCGTGTGGTTGAGACCGCCGGCAGTGGCGCCGATGCAGGAGGGGCGGCGGCTGATCGATTCGATCGGCTGGGCGGCGGTGCTGCCACAGATGTTGGCGGCGCTGGGCGTGGTGTTCGCCGCCGCCGGGGTCGGCACGGTGATCGGCGATGCGACGCGGGCGGTGATTCCGGGGGGCAGCATATTCCTGACCGTGCTGGTGTTCGCGCTCGGTATGGCGTTGTTCACGATGATTATGGGCAATGCGTTCGCCGCATTCCCGGTGATGGCGGCGGCGATCGGCGTGCCGCTGCTGATCCGGCAATATGGCGGCGATCCGGCGGTGATCGGGGCGATCGGGATGCTCGCCGGATTCTGCGGGACGCTGATGACGCCGATGGCGGCGAACTTCAATCTGGTGCCAGCCGCCTTACTCGAACTGAAAGACCGCAACGGGGTTATCAAGGCGCAGCTGGCGACGGCGTTGCCGCTGCTGGGGGTCAATATCCTGTTGATCTGGTGGTTGGGGTTTCGGTGATGCGGCTGGATGCGGAGACGGCGGGACGGTTCGCGCGGCTGACATTGTCGCATCTGGGGCAGCAATATCCGTACAAGATGGATCATGTGCTGGCCGGGCCGGGGGATGCGCGCCCGCCGATCGAGTTTCATCCGATCTTTCACGGCAGTTTCGACTGGCATAGCTGTGTCCATGGCTGGTGGCAGGTGATGCGGATTGCGCGGCTGTTTCCGGAATTGCCCGAGGCGACTGCGATCCGGGCGCGGGCTGACGAGATGCTGGTGCCGGACAAGGTGGCGGGGGAGCGGGCCTATCTCGACCGGCCCTATTCCGCGACGTTCGAGCGGCCCTATGGCTGGGGCTGGTTGCTGGCGCTGCATGGCGAGCTGGCGCGGCATGACGGGCCATGGGCGGCGGCGCTGGAGCCGCTGGCGCTGGCGTTTGCCCAGCGGTTTAAGGCCTACTTGCCGAAGCTGACCTATCCGATCCGGGTGGGAACGCATTTCAATACCAGCTTTGCGCTGACGATGGCGCTGGAATGGGCCGAGCATCGAGATGCCGAGCTTGTCGGCTTGATCGAGGCGCGGGCGGTAAGCTGGTTCGGGGCTGACCGGGGATGTCAGGCGTGGGAGCCGGGTGGGGACGAATTCTTGTCGTCGGCGCTGAGCGAAGCGTTGTTGATGAGCCGGGTGTTGGGGCGGGCTGAGTTTGCCGACTGGTTTGCCGGGTTTCTGCCGGAAGCGGCGGCGGGGCGACCTGTGACGCTGTTTGAACCCGCTTATGTGTCCGACCGGAGCGACGGGAAGATCGCGCATCTTGATGGGCTGAATTTGAGCCGGGCGTGGTGCTGGCGAGGGATTGCGGCGGCGCTGGCACCGGGGCCGTTGACCGATTTGCTGGAGGCGACCGCGGCGGCGCATCTGGCGGCCAGCCTGCCGCATCTCGACGATCATTATATGGGCAGCCACTGGCTGGCGTCGTTCGCGTTGCTTGCGCTGGAGGCGGGCGATAGGGAGGGGACATGACCGATTCCCGACCCATAACCCGCATTTCCCGCCAGGCTGGTTTGCTCGAGGCCGAGGTCGATGGTGAGCTGGTTGGCCTGCATATCGACAATGGTACCGCCTATGGTTTCAATGGCCCGGCGACGCGGATATGGGCGTTGATCGAGGCACCGCAGACGCTGGACGAGATCTGCGCGGTGCTGACGGCGGAATATGAGGTCGATGCCGAAACCTGTGCGGCGGATGTGACCGAGGTGCTCGAAGAGCTCGAGCGCGAGGGACTGGTCGAGCTGGTCCGGGAGGGCTGAGCGATCCGATCGGCTGGCGATTTCCTGATCGTGGCGGAGGCGGCGGCGACGCTGGCGGCGGCTTCGCTGGCGATTGGCGTGCTGCGGTTCCGGCGCGTGGCGGCGATGGCGGGCGGTGACGGCACGACGCGGGCGGGCGAGCAGGCAGAACTGGTGCGGATGGGCTGGGCCGTGGAAGCGGCGGCACGCCGGGTGCCGTGGCGGACGGTGTGCTTTCAAAAGGGACTGGCGGTACACTGGATGCTGCGGCGGCGGCGGATCGCATCGACGCTGTGCTATGGCGTGCGGCAGAGCGCGGACAAGGGCGTCGAGGCGCATGTCTGGGTGGTCAGCGGCGACCGGGAGGTGATCGGTTGCGAGATCGCGGACCAGTTCGGTGAGGTTGCGCGCTTTCCCCGACGAGTTGTTCGCAGCGAAAAGTCACAATAGTCACACTGCTATCGCGTGAGAGTGAAGAGGCTGGCGATGAGAAAGAGCGGGCCGGATTCTCTCAGGCGAAATCCAACATTGCAAGAGGTTAGGGCGCGGTGGCGGGAGCTTCGGCCTTTGCGAGGTAAAGGGCGAACATGTCGTCCGGATCGGTCCATTCATCGGTGACGGTCCAGCCACCGGCTGCAAGCAGCAGGCGGGCGTCGCGCGGACCGTATTTGTGGCTGTTTTCGGTGTGGATGGTTTCGCCAGCGGTTATCGCAAACGGGCGGCCATCGACCTCGAAATCCACGTCGCGCATGGCCTCCAGATGCATCTCAATGCGGGCGAGGTCGTCGTTCCAGCGGGCGATATGGCGGAATGCGTCGAGGGGAATGTCGCCGTTCAGCTCGCGGTTGATCCGGGCGAGCAAGTTGAGGTTGAATGCGGCGGTGACACCGTGTGCGTCGTCATAGGCGGGGACCAGGATATCGGGCGATTTGATGCGGTCGATGCCGATCAGCAGCGATGCACCTTCGCCGAGCGAGTCACGCATCGCGCGTAGCATGTCGATTGCCGCGACCGGGGCCATGTTGCCGATGGTCGAGCCGGGGAAAAAGCCGAGCCGGGGAAGGCCGCCAATGCCGCGCGGCAGGTTCAGGGGTTTGAGGAAATCGCCCTCGACCGGCTGTATCGCGATATCGGGGAAAGCGGCGGCGAGGGTACGTGAGGAATCGCGCAGGAAATCGCCGGAGATATCGATCGGGACATAGGCGGCGGGGCGGACGGCGCGCAGCAGGATTGGCGTCTTGACCGAGGAACCGGAGCCGAACTCGACCACTGCGCCGCCGGTGCCGAAGGTGGTTGCGACTTCGGGGCAGACGGTTTCCAGCAGCGCGGTTTCAGTGCGGGTCGGGTAATATTCGGCCAACGCCGTGATCGCTTCGAACAGCTCCGACCCGCGCCGGTCGTAAAACCAGCGCGCGGGAACGGCGCGCGGACGCGCGCTCAGGCCGTTCAGCACATCGGCGCGGAAGGCCGGATCGGCGAGGCTGCGCTGGCCGTCTTCGATCTCCTGTTTCAGCATCTCAGAGGTCTTTCGCCAGCCGGACGCCGGTGAATTGCCAGCGTTGATGGGGGTAGAAGAAGTTGCGGTAGCTGGGGCGGACATGGCCGCGCGGCGTGGCGCAGCTGCCGCCGCGCAGGACAAACTGACCGCTCATGAACTTGCCATTATACTCGCCGACCGCGCCCTCGGCGGTGCGGAAGCCGGGATAGGGGCGATAGGCGCTGCCGGTCCATTCCCACACATCGCCAAAGAACGCCGGGCCGGAGGTCGAGGGACGCGGTTCAACCGGGCCGGCAGCGTCGAGCTGATTACCCGACAGCGGATCGTGCGCGGATGCGGCGGATTCCCATTCGGCCTCGGTCGGCAGGCGCGCACCGGCCCAGCTGGCATAGGCGTCGGCTTCATAAAAACTGACATGAGTGACCGGGGCGGCGGGGTCGATTGCGCGGCGACCGTCCAGGCCGAAGCGGGTCCACATGCCGTCGCGCTGTTCCCAATAGAGCGGAGCATCGATCGCCTGCGCCTTTACCCACGTCCAGCCGTCTGACAGCCAGTGGCGCGGGTCGGCATAGCCGCCGTCCTCGATAAACTGAATCCATTCGCCATTGGTAACGGTGCGGTCGGCGATGGCGTGGGGATGAAGCAAGGTCGCATGGCGAGGAGTCTCGCAATCGAAAGCGAAGTTGCTGAACGGTGGCGTTTCGTTTTTTGACACACTTGACGGATTTACACCATTTTCATGCGCGCCCGTCTTGCCCGTGATCCAGCCGACCGGGTCGGGGACGCCAACGGGGATTTTGGGGGCTGCGGGGAAGAGTGCGGGTTCGAGCGGGTTGTACGACATTAGGTGCAGGATATCGGTGAGCAGCAGCTCCTGATGCTGCTCCTCATGCTGGCAGCCGAGTTCGACCAGCGCGCGGGCGACGTCGGGGAAATCGGGGAGCGTGACGATCAGCGCGGCATCGACGGTGGCGCGATAAGCCAGCACTTCGTCGAGCGAGGGGCGGGTGAGCATGCCGCGACGTCCGCGCGCGTGGCGCTGACCCTCGGCCTCGTAATAGCTGTTGAACAGGAACGGGAAGCGTTCGTCGTGGAGCACATAGCCGGGAACGTGATCGCGCAGAATGAAGGTCTCGAAGAACCATGTCGTGTGCGCCAAATGCCATTTTGCGGGCGAGGCGTCGCCCATCGACTGGGCCGTGGCGTCGGCGTCGGACAGGGGCGCGGCGAGTTGCACGGACAGGTCGCGGACCCGGTGGAACCGCGCTTCAAGCGTTGAGCTACACGCGGCGGGCATCGCCTTCGTTCGCATTCTGTTCTCCTAGACCAGAATGCGACGGACGACAAGTCGTTACGTCAGCGATTGGCTCCTGGTTTCCATAAAACGTCTCCGCCCGCCGAAAGGTTCACGCTGCGGCAAAGAACGAAGAGCAAGTCCGACAAGCGGTTAAGATATTGAAGTGCCAGCGGGTTTAGCGAAACCTGGCTGGCCGCGGCGACAGCGCTGCGTTCGGCGCGGCGGACGATCGCGCGGGCGAGGTGGAGTGCGGCGGCGGCGGGGGTGCCGCCGGGGAGGATGAAGCTGCGTAAGGGTGTGAGCGACTCGTTGGCGGCGTCGATCGCGGTTTCGAGGCGGGTGACTTGGGGCGCGACGATGCGCAGGGTCATTTCGCCGGGGGTGAAGTCCTCGCCGGGGGTGGCGAGATCGGCACCGAGATCGAACAGGTCGTTCTGGATCGACTCCAGCAGGTCGGCGGGGTGCGCGCCGCCCAGCGCGGCAATGGCGACGCCGATTGCGCTGTTGGCCTCATCGACATCGCCGATCGCGGCCATGCGGGGGTCGGATTTGGGCAAGCGCGAACCGTCGACCAGCCCGGTGGTGCCGTCGTCGCCGGTGCGGGTGTAGATTTTGGTTAGTTTTACCAACGGCGTTAGCTGCTGCTCGCCATCAGCAACAGGAGCGCGACGATGGCGATGGCGACGCCCTGGAACAGGATGCGCTGCTGCATCATCTTGTTCGATTTGAGCGCGGCCTGGCTGGGGCCGGTGCCGTTTTTCAGGTCTTCCTCGGTCACTTTCAGGAAGGACACGATGCCGCGGACGAGCGCGACGACGGTTGCGATCATGGCGGCGATCAGCAGGAGGATGAGGAAGATTTTCATGGGCGTTTCCTGATAGGGTTCGATGGGTTCCCGTGCGCGGTATTTAGGGATTTTCGGCGCGGATTCCAACCGGCAGTTTGCCGTCGCGCAGCGTGTCGGCGAGGGCGCGGCCGTCGGCCCCGCCTTCACGCAGGGCGGCGAGGGTGGGGGCGTCGTGGCGCTTGGCGAGGCGTTGGCCGTCCGGGCCGGTGAGCAGGGCGTGGTGGTGGTAGCTGGGGGTGGGCAGGTCGAGCAAAGCCTGAAGCAGACGGTGGACGTGCGTGGCGGGCAGCAGGTCTTCGCCGCGCACGATATCGGTGACGTGCTGCGCGGCGTCGTCGAGCGTGACGGCGAGGTGGTACGAGGCGGGGGCGTCCTTGCGCGCGAGGACGACGTCGCTGTGAAGGGCTGGCCGGGCGATGGTGCGGCCGTGGCGGGAGTCGTGGAAGGTGAGCGGGGCATCCCCCGTCGCAACGAGAGCAGCCTTCATATCCAGCCGCCAGCAGTGCGGCTTTGACAGGTCCGGTGCTGGCAGCCCGCGGCACGTGCCGGGGTAGATTGCGCCCTCGGGTCCATGGGGGGCGCTGGTGCTGGCGGCGATGTCGGCGCGGGTGCAGAAGCAGGGGTAAATGAGGTTGCGGGACCGCAGGGTTTCGAGGGCGGCTTCGTAGCGGGGGAGGCGGTCGGACTGGAAGACGATGTCGCCATCCCAGTTCAGGCCGAGCCATTCGAGGTCGCGCAGAATCGTCTCGACATGCTCGGGGCGGCTGCGGGTGCCGTCGATATCCTCGATCCGCAGCAGGAAGCGACCGCCGCGTGCGCGGGCGAAGTCGTGCGCCTGGATTGCGGAGAAAGCGTGGCCCAGATGCAACCGTCCGGTAGGACTTGGCGCGAAACGCGTCACGATCATGTTGTAGGGCCTTGACCGCGAGTCATACCATATGGTGTCATGACGACGTAACGCTTCGTGGCGAGAGGCGGACTGGCTGCAACGGGCACGAGGGGGACCATGTACCATCCCGATCTGATCCGCCATCCTGACGGGTGCCCCGCGCTGGTGCTCAACGCCGATTACACCCCGCTGTCATACTATCCGTTGAGCGTGTGGCCGTGGCAGACCGCGATCAAGGCGGTGTTCCTGGATCGCGTCGACATCGTCAGCCATTATGAGCGCGAGGTGCGCAGCCCGAACGCGGCGATCAAGCTGCCGTCGGTCATCGCGCTGAAGCAATATGTGCGGCCGTCGCAATTCCCGGCGTTCACGCGGTTCAACCTGTTCCTGCGCGACAAGTTCGAGTGCCAATATTGCGGTACCGGGCGCGATTTGACGTTTGATCATGTCATTCCGCGTGCACAGGGCGGGCGGACGACATGGGAGAATGTCGCCACCGCGTGCGCGCCGTGCAATCTGAAAAAGGGTGGGCGCACGCCGAAACAGGCCGCGATGCCGCTGCACGTCGCGCCGATCCGGCCGACCAACTGGCAGCTGCAGGACCATGGGCGGAGCTTTCCGCCGGGGTATTTGCATGAGACGTGGCGGGATTGGCTTTACTGGGACATCGAACTGCTCGCCTGAGGATGGGTCTGAATTCCGCCCAGGCGGGCCTGCAACGCGCGATTTCCTGTGCTCCGGTGCTCACATACTGAAGTACGCTACGCTCCGGTGCTCGCAAATCCCACGTTTCGGCTCCACCTGGACGAAATTCAGACCCATCCTCCCGTCCTCGACAATCGGCGTTTGCAGGTTAGGCTGCGGCTGAAGCGGAGGTTTTCGATGAGCGGGTTTACGGTGGATCGGCGGCGCGCGCTGGCGTTGGGACTGGGCGGGGCGGCGGCATTCAGCCTGCCGGTCTGGGCGCAGGATGCCGCGTCGCCCGATGCCGCGATCGACCGGATTGTTGGGGAATTCATGAAGGCGTTCGAGACGCCGGGGGTCGGTATCGCCGTCGTGCGGAAGGGGGCTGCGCCATTCCTCAAGGGCTATGGCGTGCGGACGCTGGGCAGGGCCGCACTCGTGGACGCGCATACGCGGTTCGGGATCGCGTCCAATTCAAAGGCGTTCACCGCCGCCGCGCTGGCGATGCTGGTCGAGGAGAAGAAGCTGGACTGGGACGATGTGCTGACGAAGCATCTGCCCGATTTCAGGATGGCCGATCCGGCGGTGACGGGGATGTTCACTGTGCGCGATCTGCTGGTGCACCGGTCCGGCCTGCCGCTGGGGGCGGGGGACCTGATGTACTTTCCGCAATCGAGCGCCGATGCGGCACAGGTGATCCGGGCGTTGCAGGTGCTCAAACCCGTCCGCGGGTTCCGGTCGGGCTATGATTACGACAATATCCTCTACATCGTCGCGGGGGTGCTGATCGAGCGGCTGTCGGGGATGTCTTGGCGCGAGTTCATCGCTGCACGGTTGTTGAAACCGCTGGGGATGGTGGACGCGGTGGCGTCGCGTGACTTGCTCAGGACCGAGAACGTCGCGGGGCGGCACGGGCGGATGGGGCCGCCGGTGCGTGGGAGCGGGGCGATGACGGTGATCCAGCCGGACGAGGGCGCGCTGGTCGATGCCGGGGCGGGGATCAACGCCAGCGTGACCGACATCGCCAAATGGCTGGAGGCGCAGTTGGCGCTGGGCGCGCTGCCCGATGGCAAAAGGCTGTGGAGCAAGGAAGCGGCGGCGGAAATGTGGAAGCCGCAGACGATCATGGCGTCGAGCGACGGCGGCACTGACCTGAACCCGGCGCGCCCGGTGATGCAGGGCTATGCGCTGGGATGGATCGTGCAGGATTTCCGGGGCAAGCGGCTTATCAGCCATTCGGGCGGGCTGTCGGGACAGGTGACGCAGACCGCGTTCATCCCCTCCGCCGGGATCGGCGTCGCTGTATTCAGCAACACCGAGGATGCGGTGTCGGGCGGCATCCGCAACGCGCTGCTCGATCATCTGCTGGGGGTGACGCCGGCTTATGACTGGGTCGGCAGCACGGTCGCGCGGACCAAGCTGGCGCGCGATGCCGATGTGGCGGCGATGGCGGCGAGCGAGGCGAAGCCGCCGGAGGGCGGGCCGAGTTTGGCGCTGACGGCCTATGCCGGGCGATACCGGGATGCCTGGTATGGCGACATCATCGTCGCGGTGAAGCGCGGCAAGCTGAACATCGAGTTCGTGCCGACGGCGGCGTTCAAGAGTGTGCTTGAGCCGTGGGGTCCGGATGCGTTCCGCACGCGGTTCGCACCGGGGGCGGGCGAGGATGCGGTGGTCAGTTTCGCCGTGGCGGCGGGCAAGGTGACGGGGGTGAAGATGAAGGCGCTCTCGCCGCTGGCAGACTTCAGCTACGACTTTCATCACCTTGATTTCGTGCGGGTCGAATAGTCCGGGCTGTATTATTGTAACAATACACTTGTCGTGATAGCCTTCCGTTATTCAACGGGAGGCTTCACCATGAAACGATTCGTTATCGCCCTGCTTTCGGGCGCGGTTCTGCTTGGCGCAGGTGCTGCTGTCGCAACGCCGCCGCAAGCGGGGGCCGATACGCTGATCCCGCGCGCGAAGATCTTCGGCAACCCCAGCCGGTCGGGCGGACAGATCAGCCCCGATGGCAAGCATGTCAGCTGGTTGGCCCCGGTCGATGGGGTGATGAACGTGTGGGTCGCGCCGATCGCCAATGTCGGCGCGGCGAAGGCAATCACCAAGGAAACCAAGCGCGGGCTGCAAAGCTATTTCTGGGCACCCGACGGGCAGCACATCATCTATCAGCAGGATGCCGGCGGGAACGAGAATTTCCGCATCCATTCGGTGGCGATCGCAGATGGCAAGGACACCGCGCTGACCCCGGCGGTGGACAAGGTGCGCGCGCAGATTCAGGGCGTGAGCAAGCTGCGTCCCGACGTCGTGCTGGTCGGGCTGAACGACCGCAACCCGCAATTTTTCGACCTGTGGGAGATCAATTACAAGACCGGTGCCAAGAAGCTGGTGCTGGAAAACCCCGGCTATGGCGGCTGGGTGACCGACAATATGCTGAAGCCCCGCTTTGCGATGCAGCAGGTGCCGGGCGGCGGCTCCAAATATTTCCGCGCGGGCGCGGACGGCAAATGGGCCGAAGTGCTGACGGTGGCGAACGAGGACTTCTTCACCACCAGCCCAATCGGCTTCAACCGCGACGGCACGACGCTCTATTGGGTGGACAGTCGCGGGCGCGACAAGGCGGCGTTGGTGAAGATGGACGCGGCCAGCCTGAAGACCGAAGTGATCGCGGGCAGCGAGAAAGCGGATATTCAGGGACTGCTGACCGACCCCGAGACCTATGAGCCGATCGCCTATTCGGTGAACTATCTGAAGAACGAATGGACGCCGCTGAACGCCGAGGCGAAGGGCGATCTCGATTTCCTGAAGTCGAAGCTGCCGGGCGAAGTCTCGATCATGTCGGCGACCGACGACGGGTCGAAAATGATCGTCGCGGCAAGCGCGGCGGAGGCACCGGCGACGGCCTATATCTATGACCGCAAGGCGAAGACGCTGACCAAGCTGTACGAGACGCGGCCGGACCTGTCGGCGTACAAGCTGCAGCCGATGTGGCCGGTGGAAATCCCGACCGGCGACGGCAAGACATTGGTCAGCTATCTGACGCTGCCCGCCGGTTCGGATGCCAACAAGGACGGCAAGCCCGACAAGCCGGTGCCGCTGGTGCTGTTCGTGCATGGCGGCCCATGGGCGCGCGACGCCTATGGCTATAACAGCGCGCATCAGTGGCTGGCTGATCGCGGCTATGCGGTGCTGAGTGTCAATTATCGCGGATCGACCGGCTTCGGGAAGGGCTTCGTCAACGCCGCGATCGGCGAATGGTCGGGCAAGATGCATCAGGATCTGATCGACGCGGTCGACTGGTCGATCAAGGGCGGCGTCACGACCAAGGACAAGGTCGCGATCATGGGCGGCTCCTATGGCGGCTATGCGACATTGGTCGGGCTGACCTTCACGCCGGAGACGTTCGCGTGCGGCGTGGATATCGTCGGGCCGTCGAACCTGAAGACGTTGATGGAGAGCTTCCCGCCCTATTGGCGCCCGATCCTGGAAGGGACGTTCTACAAGCATATCGGCGATCCGGGTAAGCCCGAGGATCTCAAGCGGATGATGGCGCAATCGCCGATCAGCAAGGTCGATGCGATCACCAAGCCGCTGCTGATCGGACAGGGCGGCAACGATCCGCGCGTGGTGAAGGCGGAGAGCGACCAGATCGTGGCAGCCATGAAGGCGCGCAAGCTGCCGGTGACCTACATCAACTATCCGGACGAGGGGCACGGGTTCGTGCGGCCGGAAAATCGCCTCAGCTTCTTTGGCATCAGCGAAGGATTCCTGGCGAAGTGCCTGGGCGGCAAGGCGCAGCCGATCGGCGGCGACCTGACGGGATCGAGTCTGCAGGTGCTGGAGGGCGGGGCTTATGTGCCGGGCCTGATGGAGGCATCGGCGGCGAAACCTGCGGCCAAATGACGCGAGCGCCCGCCGCTTCGCATCGCGCGCGGCGGCGGGCGCTTGAACCCGCTGTTCTAATGGGGTAATACAGTGACTGGCCCCATGCGTTACGACACATTGTACCCCGAGATCGCGGACGCGCGCGCAACCGCTGGCCCGATCCATCCGAACGGCGGCCCGAATGGCGGTGGCCTGCCGCCGGGTGGCTATACGAGCAATTTGCCGGTCGCCTATCGCCGTCGCCGCTGGCGGTGGTTCGGGCGGATATTGGCCACACTGATCCTGTTGTTTCTGGCGGCGGTCGCGTGGCTGGTCTTTACAGCACCCCTGTCCAAATCGCTGGAGCCGCCCGTGCCGCCGTCGGTGACGTTGCTGTCGGCCGAGGGTGATCCGATCGCCAAGACCGGCGCGGTGGTGGGCAAGCCCGTGGATGCAGCGGCGCTGCCGGTGCATGTCGTCGACGCGTTCGTCGCGGTCGAGGATCGCCGTTTTCGGTCGCACTGGGGCGTCGATCCGCGCGGTATCCTGCGCGCCTTCGTCAATAACGTCTTCACCAGCGGCAGCTCGCAGGGCGGCAGCACGATCACGCAGCAGCTGGCGAAGAACGCCTTTCTCGATTCCAGGCGAACATTCGGGCGGAAGTTTCAGGAGGTGCTGATCGCCTTCTGGCTGGAGGCGTGGCTGACCAAGGACGAGATCCTGTCGCGCTATCTGTCCAACGTCTATTTCGGCGACAATCAATATGGGCTGGACGCGGCGGCGCGGCATTATTTCAGCCGTCCGGCGGTGGAACTGACGACCGGACAGGCGGCGATGCTGGCGGGACTGGTCAAGGCCCCGTCGCGGCTGGCCCCGTCGTCGAATTTGAAGGGCGCACAGGAGCGGCAGGCGGTGGTGATCGGCACGATGGTCGATGCCGGGTTGCTGACCGAGGCCGAGGCGGCGGATATTTCGCCCGCGCGGTTGCGGCTGGCGCGGAGCAAGGCTTTGCCGACCGGCACTTACTTCGCCGACTGGGTACTGCCCGCCGCGCGCGACAATGATGGCGAGATCGCGACCGAACAGACGGTCACGACGACGCTGGAGACGAAGATGCAGCGCGCCGCCGAACGCGCGGTGCGCAATGCGGGTTTACGCAAATCGCAGATCGCGATCGTCGCAATGCGGCCCGACGGGCGCGTGATTGCGATGGTCGGCGGCAAGAATTATGGGCAATCGCCGTTCAATCGCGCGACTCAGGCGCGGCGGCAGCCGGGATCGACGTTCAAGCTGTTCGTTTATCTGGCGGCGTTGCGCAGCGGCATGACGCCGGACTCGATGGTGCTCGACGAGCCGGTGACGATCGGCGACTGGTCGCCGAAGAACAGCGACGGGCGTTACTTGGGCGAGATCACGTTGCGGCAGGCGTTCGCGCGGTCGAGCAATGTCGCGGCGGCGCGGCTAATCAAGGATGTCGGGCCGGCGGCGGTGATCCGCGCGGCACGCGACCTTGGCATCACCACGCCGATCGACAGCGAGGCGTCGATCGCGTTGGGCACCTCCTCCGTCTCGCTGCTGGAACTGACCGCCGCCTATGCCGCGATCGCCAATGGCGAGGCACCGGTCCAGCCGCGCGGCCTGTCGCAATCGGACGAGCCGGGCTGGCTGGCGCGCTTTTCCAATTTGCGACGGCCATTGGGGCGACGCGAGCTGGAGGGGATGCGCGAATTGCTGGCGGCTTCGGTGAGCGAAGGCACCGGGCGCGGCGCGGCTTTGTCGGTTGAGACGTTCGGCAAGACCGGCACGACGCAGGACAATCGCGATGCGCTGTTCATGGGCTATGCCGACGGGATCGTCACCGGCGTGTGGATGGGCAATGACGACAACACGCCCAATCCGGGCCTTGCCGGGGGGGGGGCACCCGCACGGGTGTGGCGCGATTTCATGGGTCAGGCGCTGGGCGTGAGCGCGCGACCGAAGCCGGTGGCGGCCGATGTGGACAATGCGTCCGACCTGTTGATCGACGATGGCGAGAATTTCATCGATGCGCCAATCGAGCTGGAGGGGTCGTTCGGCGGTGAGGGTGTCGGCGTGCGGCTGAACCGCGACGGCAGCATCGAGATGACGCAACCCAAGGATCAGTCGGGCGATGAAGCGGTCGAGGAGCCACCGGTCGAACGCGAGCGGCGACGGCGCGAGCCGGTCCCGGCGGATGAGGAGTTTTGATGGTGCACGCGATGTTGATCGGACTGACGGCCGTGGCCGCGATGGTCCAGACGCCCGAAACGCTGGCCCCCGGCACCGTCGCGGTCGAGCCGATGGCGGCTGATGGTGCGCCGGCGGCGGTGCGGCAGATCTTCGCCGAGGCGGTCGAGCGAGCGCTGTCCGACGCGCGTTTCATGGCGCTCCCGGCGACCAGCCGCAGCCGTTACGTCGCGCGGATCAAGCTGACCCGTACCGCGCGCGGCGCGGTGACGTCGGATGAGAAGGAGCCGCGCGCAGCGGGCGGGGTCGGCAATTGGGGGGCCGCGGTCGGGGTTACCCTGCCGTCGGACAAGCGCCAGTTGCGCGGCCTGATCGTCACCGAGCTGGAAGTCGAGATCGTGCGGCGTGACGGCACGGGTCCGGCGTGGCGCGGCCGTGCCTTGACCGCGCAGGCCGAGGGCACACGCGCGGATGCGCCAGCGGTGCTCGCCCCGAAGCTGGCGGCTGCGGCGATCCGGGGCTTTCCGGCGCAGCAGACCGAGGCGGCGTCGATCCCCTAATTTCAATTTCGCGTCGCAGCCGTAACGAATGCGTCGATCACGGCCTTTGCTCGTTGTGCGGGTGAAAGGTCCATTTTACGATGGCTGAGAACCGGATTGTCGCAGTGGGCTTGCTAAGCCAACGAGACCTCGACTTGTTGGGGGCCGGGTTTTCGCGTCATTTCCCGGTGTCGAACGACGAAATTTTTGATGATTTGTTGCGGCAACTGGATCAGGTGGAACTGGAACCGCTGGGCAAATCGGTGGTGATGCGCACGCAAGCGGAACGGCCGAAAATGAACGTCGATTACAAGGCGCGATAATCGAGTCAGACTGCCGCTTTCCGTCGCCGGTTCCACAGGATCAGGCCGATGATCGTCATCGTTGCCAGCCACAGACCCACCAGCAGCACGAGGAAGCGTCCGATCGGTCCCGCAATCTCGCCGGTGTGGATGGGGTAGGGCAGCGCCATGAATTTATAGGCGGCGCTGGCCTGTTGCAGCGGGAATGCGCCGCGCGTTGTGCCATCGTTGCCATCGATCAGAACGAGGCTGCCGCCATAGCCGTTTTCGCGGAAATACTCGCCGGGCTGATTGACCCATAATTTCCAGGTGGCGTCCTCCGCCGTCGGCATGGGGCCACCGACGAAGCGGCTGCCGGGGATTGCGGCTTCGGCGGCGCGGGCGGCGGCGGCGAAACCGATATTCTCACCTGCTGGCGCGACCGCGGCCAGCTTGATCGGGGGGGCGCCGATCGGTCCCTCGATGCTGTGCTCGAAGAAAATCACCGTTGCGGCGGCGACCACGACGAAGGTGGGTATCACGCCGACCAGACCGATCGCGCGATACCAAGCCTCTAGCCGGTCGCCGGTCGCGCGGCGCGGCTTGAGGGCCTCGCCCCAGCGCTCGCGGCGCGGCCATAATGTGTAAATACCGTGGATCAGGTTGCCGAGCAGCAACAGGCTGGTGATCGTCAAGATCCACTCGCCGGTCTTGCCCGCGCTTAGCGTCAGATGGATTTCGCGCACCCGTTCGAGGAAGGGGAGGTCGCCCTCGCTGGTGTCGAGCAGCACGGTGCCGTCGCCCGCGATGCGCGCATCGCGTTTGCCGCCGTCAGGGGCGGTATAGTTGAGGAAGAAGCGGTCCTGCCGCCCCGCCGTGCTCCAGATCCAGTTGATCTTGGCTTTGCCGCCCGCGCCGGCAAGATCGTCCATGCGCTGTTCGATCGCGGCGAAGTCCTTGGGCTTGTCGACCGAGGACAGCAGCGTGTCGTTCAACTCGAAATAATAGGCGAGCAGAATGCCGGTGACGGCCTGAACCAGCCAAATCAGCGCGGCGACGACGCCAAGCCAGCGGAGAGCTTTTACCGCGATCCCGGTGCGCTGCGTCGTCTCGGTTGAATCCGGCATGTGGCTGTCCCCCGCCTGAACCATGGATGGTACAATGATGTTGCGGGCCGAGGGGCGCGACAACGGGGCGATTTGGGTCAGCGGGTGGTGAAGCGGGTAAAACCGAATTGCGAGCGATTATCGGTCAGGCCGGGATTTCGACGCCGTCCCACGCGAAGACCTTGCCGCTGTCGGACGGTTTCAGCCCCTCGATCACGTCGAGCAGTTGCACGGCGGCGCGGTCGGGGGCGAACAGTTGGCCGGGGGCGATCGTGCCGCGATGCGGTTCGGATAGCGGGGTCCCGACGGTGCCGGGGTGGAGACCGACGACGATGCTACGGTCGTTGCGGCGGCGCGCGTCGATCGCAAAATTGCGGATCAGCATGTTGAGCGCGGCCTTCGACGCGCGATAGCCGTGCCAGCCGCCGAGGCTATTGTCGGCGATGCTGCCGACACGGGCGGAGAGGGCGGCGAAGACCGGGGTGCCCTCGCGCGGGAGCAGTGGCAGAAAGTGTTTGGCGACCAGCGCAGGGCCGATCGTGTTGACCGCGAACACGCGAGCGAGCCAGTCGGGGTCGAGGTCGCGCAGGGATTTTTCGGGGCCGCGTTCGCCTTCGCCAAGGATGCCGGTGGCGACGAGGATCAGCGATGGCGGCGGGCCGTCGGCGACTTGGGACGCGGCGGCGGCGATGCTGGCTTCATCGGTCAGGTCGAGGTGCGCGCCTCCCGATAGCGAGCGACCGAAGCGCCAGACTTTCGCATGGCTTTCCTCTTCCTCCAGCGCGTCCGCAAAGGCCGCGCCGATGCCGCCGGTCGCGCCGATGACGACTGCGCTGTGCTTGCTGCTCAGAGGTCGAGCTTCTCGTAGTCGGCGGGCGGGTTGATGCTCTCCATCCGCTCGGCCAGCAGCGGGCGGAAGCTGGGGCGGCTCTTCATGCCGACATACCAGCGCTTGGCCTGCTCATGGCTCTTCCAGTCGATCCCGCCGAGATAGTCGGCGACGCTGATCTGCGCGGCGGCGGCAAGGTCGGCAAGGCTCATCGTCGCACCACCCAGCCAGGTGCGGTGGTCGAGCAGGAAATCGATATAGTCGAGATGCGCGACGGCGGCCTTCATCGCTTCGCGCAACGCGGTCGAATCCGGGGTGGCGCGATGGACGAGACGCTTGAGCATGCGTTCGTGGAGCAGCGGCCCGGTGATCTCACGAAAGAACTGGACGTCGAACCACGCGACCAAACGGCGGATTTCGGCGCGGTCGGCGGCGGTGCCGTTGAGCAGGGCGGCCTTGCTGACCGTTTCCTCGAAAAATTCGCAGATGGCGACGGAGTCGATCAGCACCACACCGCGATCATCGGCCATCACCGGGGTTTGCCCGGCGGGGTTCATGTCGAGAAATTCGTCGCGCCGCGCCCAAGGCGATTCGCGCACGGGTTCATAACCGACGCCTTTCTCGCCAAGCACGAGCCGGACTTTGCGGGAGAAGGGGCAGAGGGGGAATTGATAGAGTTGCCACATGCCTCCCGCATAGGCGCGGGGGGCGGGGGAGGGAAGCGGCGAGGGCATCGCTGTTACATTTCTCTAACGAGAGCAGCCTTCTCCTTTGAAATACCACATCATCGCGCCTGCCTTATTGCGGGTGCCGGACAACCGGACGCGATCTCCCGGCTTGAGTGCTGGAAGGCACTCGATCGCCCGTCCAAGCGTCAACGGCGTGCCGTTGTTCAACCGCAGTCGTACCGTCGCGTAAACTTTGCTTCGGCCATTTCTGCCTTGCAGCCCAGGTGCTTGCGAGACCACTGTGGCTTCTTCGCTCGCCATGACGGCCCGATCGGCGGGGAGCGCCATCCAAGCAAGCCAGCTGAACCCGGCAACTATGGCCAAGCAGATGAGTATGGCCACGATGTCGGCGCGCGACAATCGTAGCCAGAGGCTCACTCCGCCGCCTCCAGCTCCACGCTGTCGTCCAGCCGTTGCGGTAACCGCGTCAGCATTTCCTTTGGCACGACCTGCCAGAAATGGCCGCGGATGCGTTCCCAGTCTTCCAGCAGGCCGCCGGACCATTTGCTGTCGGTCGCGTCATGATGATCGCTGACGAGGTTCCTGAGCACCGCTTCCCAATGCATCGACGATAGGCGTTGCCACACGATGTTTTCGGGGTTGGCGTTGGCGGCGAAGCTGCCGTCGGCGTCGTAGATGAACGCCATGCCGCCGGTCATGCCCGCGCCGAAATTGGTGCCGGTCTTACCCAGCACCACGGCGACGCCGCCGGTCATATATTCGCAGCCATTCGCGCCGCAGCCCTCGACCACCACGTGCGCACCCGAATTGCGGACGGCGAAGCGTTCGCCCGCCTGACCCGCCGCGAACAGGCGGCCCGAGGTCGCGCCATACAGGACGGTGTTGCCGATGATCGTATTGTCTTGGGATGCGAGCGGAGAACTGACCAGCGGCCGCACGATGATGGTGCCGCCCGACAGCCCCTTGCCGACATAGTCGTTGGAATCGCCGAACACTTCCAGCGTCACGCCCTTGCACAGGAACGCGCCAAGCGACTGGCCGGCGCTGCCGCGCAGGCGAACCTGGACATGGCCGTCGGCGAGCTTCGACATGCCGAAGATGCGGGTGATTTCCGCCGACAGCCGGGTGCCGACCGCGCGGTGCGTGTTGCGGACGTTATAGGCGAGTTGCATCTTCTCTCCACGCTCGAACACCGCATTTGCATCGGCGATGATCTGGGCGTCGAGGCTGTCGGGGACGGCGTTGCGCCAGGTGGGCAGCGAAAAGCGGCGCTCGTTCTCGTCGGCATCGACCTTGGCCAGGATCGGGTTGAGGTCGAGATCGTCGAGATGCTCGGCACCCCGGCTGACCTGACGCAGCAGCTCGGTGCGGCCGATCAGCTCGTCGAGCGACCGGACGCCCAGCTTGGCGAGGATTTCACGGACTTCCTCGGCGATGAAGGTCATCAAATTGATGACCTTTTCCGGGGTGCCGGTGAATTTCTGACGCAGGCGTTCGTCCTGCGTGCAGACGCCGACGGGGCAGGTGTTGCTGTGGCACTGACGCACCATGATGCAGCCCATTGCGACGAGGCTGAGCGTGCCGATGCCGAACTCCTCCGCGCCCAGGATTGCGGCGATGACGATGTCGCGCCCGGTCTTCAGCCCGCCATCGGTGCGCAGCTTTACGCGACCACGCAGCCCGTTGAGGGTGAGCGTCTGGTTGACCTCGCTCAACCCCATTTCCCACGGGGTTCCAGCGTACTTCACGCTGGTCTGCGGCGATGCGCCGGTGCCGCCGACATGGCCCGCGACGAGGATGACGTCGGCATGCGCCTTCGCTACGCCCGCAGCCACAGTGCCGATGCCTGCGCTACTCACGAGTTTCACGCAGACGCGAGCGCGCGGGTTGATCTGTTTCAGGTCATAGATGAGCTGCGCCAGATCCTCGATCGAATAGATGTCGTGGTGCGGCGGCGGCGAGATCAGCATCACGCCGGGGGTGGCGTGGCGCAGTTTGGCGATGAACTCGGTGACCTTGAAGCCGGGCAGCTGGCCGCCTTCGCCGGGCTTTGCGCCCTGTGCGACCTTGATCTCGACTTCCTCGCACGCGCCCAGATATTCGGCGGTGACGCCGAAGCGTCCGCTGGCGATCTGCTTGATCGAGGAGTTGGCGTTGTCACCATTGGCATAGGGTTTGTAACGCAGCGAATCCTCGCCGCCTTCGCCCGACACGGCCTTGGCACCGATGCGGTTCATGGCGATGGCGAGCGTTTCATGCGCTTCCTGGCTGAGCGCGCCGAGCGACATGCCGGGGGTGACGAAACGCTTGCGGATTTCGGTGATCGCCTCGACCTGATCGACCGCGACGCCCTCATCCGGGAAGTTGAATTCGAGCAGATCGCGTAAGTAAACCGGCGGCAGGTCGCGCACGCCGCGCGCGAATTGCAGATAGGTGGAATAGCTGTCGGTGCCGACGGCGGTCTGCAGCAGGTGCATCAGTTGCGCCGAATAGGCGTGGGTTTCGCCGCCGTGGCGCTGGCGGTAGAAGCCGCCGATCGGGAGCGTGGCGACCGAGGCGTCGAACGCGGCATCGTGGCGAAGCTTGGCGTTCAGGTGGAGCGAGGCATAGCCCTCGCCCGAAATCTTGGTCGGCATGCCGGGGAAGAAATCGTTCACCAGCGCGCGGCTGAGCCCGACGGATTCAAAGTTGTAGCCGCCGCGATAGGAGGAGATCACGGCGATCCCCATTTTCGAGATGATCTTGAGCAGCCCCTCGTCGATCGCCTTGCGGTGGTTGTTCAGGCATTGCTCGAACGACAGATCGCCGAACAGGCCGCGCGAATGGCGGTCGGCGATCGACGCCTCGGCCAGATAGGCGTTCACGGTCGTCGCGCCCACGCCGATCAGCACGGCGTAATAATGCGTGTCGAGGCATTCGGCGGTGCGGATGTTGACGCTGGCATAGCTGCGCAGCCCCTTGCGCACGAGATGCGTGTGGACCGCCGCCGCCGCCAGTACCCCGGCGATGGCGACGCGTTCGGGGCCGAGATGCTCGTCGGTCAGAAACAATTCGGTGCAGCCCGCGCGCACGGCCTGTTCGGCCTTGAACCGGATATCGGCGATCGCCGCGCGCAGCGTCTCCGGTCCGCCACCGGCGGGGAAGGTGCAGTCGATTTCCGCCGCCTGGTCGGCGAAATGCGCGCGCAGCCGGGTCCAGTCGCCATTGGTCAGCATCGGGCTTTCGAGCACCAGCACGCGGTTCGCGGTCGCACCGGTGTCGAGGATGTTGGCGAGATTGCCGAAGCGCGTCTTGAGCGACATCACATGGCGTTCGCGCAGACTGTCGATCGGCGGGTTGGTCACCTGGCTGAAATTCTGGCGGAAGAACTGACTGATCAGGCGCGGCTTGTCGCTGATGACCGCGAGCGGGGTGTCGTCGCCCATCGAGCCGATCGCCTCCTTGGCGGTTTCGACCATGGGGGAGAGGATCAGCTCCATATCCTCCAGCGTCTGCCCGGCGGCGACCTGACGGCGGGTGAGTTCGGCGCGATCGTAGCGCGGCCCGGCATCGGTAACGGGGGCGAGGTCGTCGAGGCCGATGAACTCGCCGATCATCGACGCGTAATCATATTCCCCGGCGATACGGTCCTTGACCGCGCCGTCCTCATAGAAAATGCCTTCTTCCAGATCGACCGCGATCATCTGGCCCGGCCCCAGCCGCCCCTTGGCGACGATGCTCGATTCGGGGAGCTGAACCATGCCGGTTTCGGAGCCCACGACCAGCAGGCCATCCGACGTGCGGGTATAGCGCAGTGGACGCAGCGCGTTGCGATCGACGCCCGCGACAGCCCAGCGGCCATCGGTCATCGCCAGTGCTGCGGGGCCGTCCCACGGCTCCATCACGCTTGCGAGGTACTTGTACATCGCCAGATGCTTGTCGGGCATCGCGTCGATCGCCTGCCACGCCTCCGGCACCAGCATCAGCTTGGCAGTGGGGGCGTCGCGGCCCGAGCGACAGATCGCCTCGAACACCGCATCCAGCGCCGCCGTGTCCGACGCGCCCGCCGGGATCACCGGCTTGATGTCCTCCGAATGCTCGCCGAACGCGGTCGCCGCCATCTTGATCTCGTGGCTGAGCATCCAGTTCTTGTTGCCGCGGATCGTGTTGATCTCGCCATTGTGGGCGAGGCAGCGGAACGGTTGCGCCAGCCACCATTGCGGGAATGTGTTGGTCGAATAACGCTGATGAAAGATCGCAACGCGGCTGACGAAGCGTTCGTCCTTCAGGTCGGGGTAGAATTCGGACAGCGATTCCGCGAGAAACAGGCCCTTGTAGATGACCGAACGGCACGACAGCGAGCACACATAGAAGCCGCTGATCTGCGCGGCGATGATGCGCTTTTCGATGCGGCGGCGGACGAGATACAGGTTCTTCTCGAACTCGGCGGCGCTGGCATCCTCGGGCAGCGGTCCGGCGATCATGATCTGCTCGATCTCCGGACGCGTCGCCTGTGCCTTTTGCCCGATGACGGAGACATCGACCGGTACCTGACGCCAGCCATAGATGGTGTAACCCGCCTCGATGATCGCGCTTTCGACGATCGTGCGGCACGCCTCCTGCGCGCCGAGATCGGTTCGGGGCAGGAAGATCATGCCGACCGCGAGGCGGTTGGGCAGCACGCGATGGCCGGACGCGAGGACGGCGTCGTCGAAGAAGCGTAGCGGCAGGTCCACGTGCAGGCCAGCGCCGTCGCCGGTCTTGCCGTCTGCATCGACCGCGCCGCGATGCCACACGGCCTTCAGCGCATCGATCGCCGACTGCACGACGCGGCGCGAGGGCTGGCCATCGATCGCCGCGACCATGCCGACACCGCACGCGTCGGATTCGAATTCGGGGCGGTACATGCCCTCGACAGCCAAACGCTCACGCTGGTCAGCGTAGGGGGCGGGTACGATTTCTGGCGTCACTTCTTCGTCTCCGCGTCGAGTTCGCTCTTGGCGCGTTCCAGTGCCTTGGGGGTGGCGACCATGCCGACTTCGAGTCCGATGCGCTGGCCGACCTGACCCAATTTGGTCTGGAGACCGGCGGTCTCGGCGATGAACTTCGCCCCCGTACCCTGGCTGAAGAAGGCGGCGAGCTGATCGAGTTCGGCGGCGGTGAACACGCCGGCATATTCGCGGGCATATTCGCGCTTCATGCGCGGCGTCTGGGCACGCATGGCGGACAGATATTCCTCCGCCAGGATCGCTTCCATGCGCTGTTTGCGGGCATAGTCGCCCTTGACCAGCTCCTCGAAGAACGGGCGGCTGGCCTGTCCCGCCTCAAGCTGTGCCATCGCGTTTTTGGCCATCATCGGAGCCATCATGGCGAACATCTGATCGAACTGCTGGCCGACGCCCATTGCCTCGACCAGTCGTTCGGCAGCGGCGATCGCGGCGGGATCGCCCTGCGCGAAAGCGGGGGCGGCGAGCGCGAGCGACGCGGCGGCGATGGCGGCGCGGATCATGCCGCTTCCCGCGCCTTGGCTGCAGGGGCGGTCGCCTGTGCCTTCAGCCAGTTGTGCATGCGTTCGCTGACATCGCGGCCGTCGCGGATCGCTTGGACCACCAGGCTCGCGCCCTTGACGATGTCGCCCGCTGCGAACACGCCGTCGAGGTTGGACATCATCGTGCGCGCGTCGGTGCGGATCGTGCCCCAGCGGGTGACGCCCAGCTGCGGCTCGGCGAACAGGGCGGGCAAGTCCTCGGCATCGAAGCCCAGCGCCTTGATGACCAGATCGGCGGGGACGTCGAAGCCTGCACCCGGATCGGGTTCGGGTGCGCGTCGGCCAGAGGCGTCGGGGGCGCCGAGACGCATGCCGGTGGCCTTGACGCTGGTCACCGTGTCGCCGCCCTCGAATGCTTCGGGGGCGGAGAGCCAGACGAACTCGACGCCTTCCTCCTCGGCATTCTTGGTCTCGCGCTGTGACCCCGGCATGTTGGCACGGTCGCGGCGGTAGAGACACTTTACCGATGCCGCGCCTTGGCGCATTGCGGTGCGGACGCAATCCATCGCGGTATCGCCGCCGCCGATGACGACGACATGCTTGCCTTCGGCATTCAGCGAGCCGTCGTCATAGGCGGGGACGGCGTCGCCAAAGCCCTTGCGGTTGGACGCGATCAGGTAATCGAGCGCCTCGACCACGCCGTTCGCACCCACGCCGGGTGCGCGGATCGCGCGAGCCTTGTAAACCCCGGTGGCGATCAGGATCGCGTCGTGGCGCTGGCGGAGCTCGGCTAGTGTGGCGTCGCGTCCGACCTCGAACCCGTTGTGAAAGACGATACCGCCGTCTGCCAGCCGATCGGTGCGGCGGGTGACGACGTCCTTCTCCAGTTTGAAGCCGGGGATGCCGTAAGTGAGCAGGCCGCCGGGCCGGTCGTGGCGGTCGTAGATATGGGCCTCATACCCCAGCACGCGCAGATATTCAGCGGCGGTAAGGCCCGCCGGACCCGCGCCGATCACGCCGACCGACTGGCCGCGCGCGCGACCGGGGACGAGCGGTTCGACCCAGCCATTTTCCCAGGCCGTGTCGGTGATAAACTTCTCGACCGACCCGATGGTGACCGTGCCGTGGCCGGATGCCTCGATGACGCAATTGCCCTCGCACAGCCGGTCCTGCGGACAGATGCGGCCGCAAATTTCGGGCATGGTCGAGGTCGCATTGCTCAGCTCATAGGCCTCACGCAGACGCCCCTCGGCGGTCAGGCGCAGCCAGTCCGGGATGTGGTTGTGCAGCGGGCAATGGACCGAGCAATAGGGGACGCCGCATTGCGAGCAGCGTCCGGCCTGTTCCTCCGCAGTGGGCGGCGCATAGCGTTCCGCGATCTCGCGGAAATCCTCTGCGCGTAGCTGGGGGTCGCGCTTGAGCGGGAACGCCTGCGCACGATCGACGAATTGGAGCATGACCTCTTTTGCCATGCGGCGCGGTTGGCAGATTTTGCGAGGCGAGTCACGCGGAAAACACGATATAGGTAAGCTTTACTTACCTATCTGGAGATGATTATCGGAATAGATACCGTGTCTGCGCAATTTCATTACAATAAAGAACCGATTCGGCCTTATCTGTATGTAAGCCAGATCAGTGCGGCGGTCCCGGCGACGATGCGATACCAAGCAAAGGGCGCAAAGCCGTAGCGCGTCACCACGGCGAGAAACGCCTTCACCACGATCCACGCGACCACGAATGAAACCAGCATGCCGACCCCGATAAGCCCGAAATCGTCGGCGGTCAGTTCGGCGCGATGCTTGAACAATTGCAGCACGGTCGCGCCGGTCAGCGTCGGCAGTGCGAGGAAGAAGCTGAACTCCGCCGCAGTCTTGCGATCGACGCCCATCGCCATCGCGCCCAGGATCGTCGCGCCCGACCGGCTGACCCCCGGGATCATCGCCAGACACTGGATCACGCCGATCCATGCCGATGTCTTGAAGGTGACATTCGCCACGCCACCGGCATCGGTTGTCTTCGCCAGCTTCTCGACCACCAAGATGGCGATACCCCCGGCGATCAACGCCCAGGCGACGACCACCGCGTTTTCGAGCAGCAGTTCGATATGGTCCCCGAATGCGAGGCCGAGCACGACGGCGGGGATGAACGCGATCAGCAAATTGCGCACGAACGCCACCGATTCGGGGTCCCAGCGGAACAGGCCGGTAAAGGCGTTCCAGAAGGTGCGCCAGTAGATCAGCACGATCGCCAGGATCGCGCCAGGCTGAATCGCGATGTTGAACACCGCCCATTTCTCGGCGGCATAGCCCAGCAATTCGGTAGCGAGGATCAGGTGGCCGGTCGACGAAACCGGCAGGAACTCGGTGATCCCCTCGACAATCCCCAGCAGAATCGCGGTAATCAGATCACCCACGGGGCAGTCTCCAGAGCAAAGTCAGGTCAAGGGGCGCACACGAACGGGTGCGGTATCGGGCGATATCGGCAAGGATGGGATCAGGCAGCCTGACGCGTGCCGGTAAAGCGCCCGTGCTTGCGATACTGCACCAGCCAGGCCGGAGCGACTGCGCCGAGCGGGGCGGGGACGATGCCGAGCGCCGCGAAGCCGTCCCCCGACGCGACATTATCCTGTTGCAGCATCAGCCACTGATCCTTTGTGATCGGCGCACCCGGCAGAAATCCGAGTGCGGCCATCCCCGCGCCAACGACATCGGGCAGCTCCACCACCGGCTTGTCCGCGCCGATCGCGCTGACCAGCCAGCGGTGGAAGGCGGTGAAGCTCAACACCTCCGGCCCGCCGAGTTCGAGCGTCTTGCTACCGAACGTCAGGGGTTCGCTCACTGCCTTGACGATCGCCGCGGCGACATCGGCGACCCACACCGGCTGGATCCGCGTGCCGCCGCGCAGCACCGGAACCACCGGCAGCATCGCGGCGAGCGCGGCGAAGCGGTTCACGAACGCATCCTCCTGCCCGAAGATCAGCGAGGGGCGCAGAATCGTGGCGGCGGGAAAGGCGGCGCGGACGAGGCGTTCGCCCTCGCCCTTCGACCGGCCATAGGCGGACGGCGATTCCTCATCCGCGCCGATCGCGGAAACCTGCACGAACGCAGTGGCACCGGCGGCGGCCGCCGCCTTTGCGACATTGCCCGCACCGATCGCGTTGACGTCGCGCATCGCACTGCCGAACACGCCGACCAGGTTTACGACGGCGTCCGAGCCCGCCAGCGAGCGGGCGAGCGATTCGGGGCGACGCACATCGACCGCGACGAACTGCGTCTGGCCAAGGCCGCCCTGCGGTTTCAGAAACAGCGCGCTGCGAGGATCGCGCTGGGCAATGCGAACGCGCGCGCCCGCTTTCAGCAGCGCCTGTGCGACATAGCGCCCGACGAACCCGCCGCCGCCGATCAACGTCACCAGCCTGTCCTTCATCGCGCCCTCTGTATAAAATCCGGTGTTCGAACCCGCGCCCTCCAATGCCCCGCGCCGCGCCAAAGGGCAACCATCTGAAGTGTCGCGCGAAGTGCCGGTTGACAACGCAACCAGCCGCCCCCTAAAGGCCGCCGCCTACCCCGTGCCCAGATGGCGGAATTGGTAGACGCACCAGCTTCAGGTGCTGGCGATCGCAAGGTCGTGGAGGTTCGAGTCCTCTTCTGGGCACCATTTACCTGTGCGCGGTGATCCGCCACAGTTGAAAAAGCCCCGGAAATCTGCGATGAATCTGGTCGCTGCCGTCCGCCGCCGTTCGCCCACAGTCGGGCGTATTTGGGGGCCAAGTTGGGGGCCATTTCAAAATCTAATTTGGAGTGGGCCCCATGCCTCTAAATGATGTTGCCATCCGCGCGGCTAAACCTGGCCCGAAGCCGATCAAGCTTTCAGATGAGCGTGGCCTGTTCCTTCTAGTCCAGCCGTAGGGCTGGCAAGCTGTGGCGGTTGAAGTATCGGATCGCGGGCAAGGAAAAGAAGCTGTCGCTCGGTCGCTATCCCGATGTGACGTTGAAGGATGCCCGGGAACGCAGTGCGGAGGCGCGCAAATTAATAGCGTCTGGGATCGACCCATCCGAGAAAAAGCGCATCGATCGGCTGGATGCAACGATGAAGGCAGCAACAACATTCAAGGCGGTGGCGGACGAATACATAGTAAAGTCTGAGCGCGAAGGGCGAGCCGCCGTAACGGTTGGCAAAGCGCGCTGGCTATTGTCACTGTTAGAGCCGGCTTTGGCCACGCGCCCGGTCGAAGAAATCACCCCGATCAAGCTGCTGGCGGCACTAAAGAAAATCGAAGCGCGCGGGCATCTAGAAACGGCGCGACGGATGCGGTCATTCGCTAGTCGCGTTTTTCGATATGCTGTTTCGACGGCTCGTGCGTCCGCTGATCCAGCAGCGGCGCTCCGCGGGGCGTTAGTCGCGCCAGTCGCTACGCACCATGCAGCTATACTCGATCACCAGGGCGTCGGTGCGCTGTTGCGCGCGATCGAGGGCTATGATGGCCAGCCCATCGCCATCTTGGCGACATCAAGAGCGGCCTTGCCGCTGTCCGCTCTTGGGGGGAGCCGAAAACTGGCCGCGAACCGCCGAGATTGGGTCTTCGCAGCTTCGGCGAGTAGCTGAACGAATGTCCGCATTCGCGTCTGATCACCCCGAGGCTGCCATTCTGCTAACGGCCCATCAGCCGACAGGCTGCTATTGCAATTACCCGTCAGGCAGCAACGCGCCCCACTTTCGGCCGTTCGGTGCGCGAATTGACAATCCCGAAATCTGCCGTTCGTTCATATAACTGATCGGGTGGTCAGGAAGCGGCTAAAGTTGAGAATTAGCTTACCCATGCTCACAATTAGCTTTGACCGTAAAAGGTGGTAGCGCTACCAAGTCGGACAAGCGGGAAATGCCGCACGGGGAGGTTCGCTATGAAACAATCGATGATGCTGATCGCGGCGATGACGTGCGTCGCGGTGCCCGCCGCCAACGCCGCCCGACCACGGGGCCTGCCCGTCGGGACCTGCATCAACATGGGCAACAGCCTTGAGCCGCCGACCGAAACTGGCTGGGGCGGGCATGCGATAACCGATGCCGATTTCACCAACATCGCCAAGGCCGGGTTTAAGACGATCCGGTTACCAGTGCGGTGGGACAGCCATGCCGCGAGAACCGCGCCCTATACAATCGAACCCGCCTTCCTCGCACGCGTGAAGCATCTGGTCGGCGCGGCGCAGGCGGCAGGGCTCAACGTCATTCTCGACAGCCATAATTTCGAATCGATGCACAGCGATCCGTTGGGTAGCGCGCCGCGTTTTGCCGGTATCTGGAAGCAGATCGGTGTCGCCTTTGCGTCGCAGCCGACGGCGAGCCTTTGGTTCGAACTGGAAAACGAACCACATGACAAGTTCACCAACGCCAATCTGGTTGAGGCACTGTCCCCGGCGCTTGCAGCCGTGCGCGCGACTAACCCCGACCGGCCGGTGATCATCGGTGGCGAAAACTGGAGCGGGATTGATTCACTCGCGACGTTGAAGCTGCCGGACGATCCCAACGTCTATCCGACCTTCCATTATTACGAGCCGTTCCAGTTCACCCATCAGGGGGCGGACTGGGTTAAGCCGGTGCCGCCGCTGGGCCGCGCTTATGGCATTGCCGACGATGCCGAACGGCTGGTTCGCGACGTGCAGAAGATCCGGGATTACAGCGCCCGCACCGGCCTTCTTCCCTTCATGGGCGAGACTGGTGCGCACACGACGACGCCGCTGGACCAGCGCGTGCGCTATCACGCGGCGGTGACCAAGGCTTTTGCGCCACTGGGTCTGGGCATGTGCACCTGGGCGTACACCAACACCTTTCCTTTCTACGATAGCGACAAGAAGGCGTGGCTGCCGGGGATGCGCGGCGCAATCGGACTGCCCGATACGACGGTAGCACCGGTGTCCGCCGCCGTTGCGCAGACGGCACCTGCGGCCGCTGGCGAGCGTCAGGCGACGCCCGAATTGCAGGCACTCGACGACAGCCTGCCGGGCAGTTTGATCAACGATCCGTCGTCGCTCAACTGGTCGACATTTGGCGCGATCATGAAATCGAAAATCGTCAAATCGCCTGACATTCCCGGCGGCGGGGCGGCGATCCAGTTCACGCTGCAATCGCTGGGGGTCGCGGCCTATGACGCCGGTGCCAATGTCCCGATCCGCACCGCCGTGCGCAACAAGGGGGACTATGTCGCAGCCTTTTGGGCACGCACGATCAAATCCGATGCTCCCGACGGCAAGGGGCGGATCAGCGCGCGTTTCCAGCAGAATGTCGCGCCCTATGCCGGGTTCGGCGACACGACGCTGACCGTTGGTGCCGAATGGCAGCTGTTCGAGGTGACGGCACCCGCCGATCGCGACATTCCAAAGGGGCAGGCTGTGTTCGGATTGCAGCTGGCCGGTGCGCGGCAGACGATCGAGATCGGGCAGGTGATCATCGTGGAGGGCGTCAAATCGATCCGCCAGACGACGGTGACGGCGGCCCCCGCCGCCGATCCGGAACTGCCGCCGCAACTGGTGGGCAAGGGGGTTCTGCTCAACGAACCGGCCAATCGCGAATGGCTGTTCTATGGGGCCAGTCAGGTGACGAAGGCGACGACGACCAGCGTCTATGGCCGGGTGGCGACCTTGCTGACGGTCAGCGCGGTGGGGGCCAATCCGTTTGACGCCGGTGCCGCCGTGCCACTGCGGGATGCCGTTGCCAAGGGCGACCGATTGCGCATTGCGATACTCGCGCGCACCGTGGCGGCATCGACCCCTGACGGACAGGGCAAGCTGACGATCCGGGTGCAGCAGAATGCCGCGCCCTATGACGGGTTTTCAGACAATGTGCTGACCGTGGGGCCGAACTGGCGGCTTTACCAGATCGGTACCACGGCATCGTTGGCGCTTGCGGCGGGGGCCGGCCAGCTCGCCCTGCACACCGCCGGGGCGGCGCAGACGATCGAAGTCGGCCCGGTCTATGTGTTGCGCGAACCGGCGGCGTCGGCCAAAGCCGGGGAATGACCGACCCCGTTCGCACCGTCGTCATCGTCGGCGGCGGCACCGCCGGATGGATGGCGGCGGCGGCGGCGGCGCGCTTTCTGAACGATGGCCAGCGGCGGATCATCTTGGTCGAATCCGATGCCATCGGCACGGTTGGGGTCGGTGAGGCGACGATCCCGCCGATCCGCGATTTCAACAGGATGCTCGGCATCGACGAGGCCGAGTTTATCCGCGAGACAAAGGCGACGTTCAAGCTAGGGATCGAGTTCGTCGATTGGGGCGCGTTGGGCGAACGCTACCTCCATCCATTCGGCGATCCGGGTCATAATTTCGAGGGCATTGCCTTTCACCAATATTGGCTGAAGCACCGCCACGACCCGCGCATACGGCGCTTCACCGACTATTTCATCACGGGTGCGGCGGTGCGTCACGGCGGATATGCGCCGCAAAGTGGCGACCCGCGATCACCGTTGAACCAGATGGCCGCCGCCTATCATTTCGACGCTGGGCTCTATGCAGTCTTTTTGCGCCGCCGGGCCGAAGCTGCTGGGGTCGAGCGGATCGAAGGGCGAATCGAAGGCGTCGCGCGCAACGGCGACAACGGCCATGTCGCGTCGCTGCGCCTGGCCGACGGACGCGATGTCGCGGGTGACTTTTTCATTGATTGCTCGGGCTTCGTCAGCCTGTTGCTCGGCAAGGAAATGGGGGTCGCTTATCGCGACTGGTCGCGCTGGCTGCCGTGCGACCGCGCGATCGCGGTGCCGTCGGCGCGGATCGACCCGCTGATCCCGGCGACCCGCGCTACGGCGCACGGATTCGGCTGGCAATGGCGCATCCCGCTTCAGCACCGCACCGGCAACGGCATCGTCTATTCGAGCGGCTATGCCAGCGACGACGAAGCGCGGGCCACGCTGCTCGCGAATCTCGACGACGAGCCGCTTGCGGAGCCACGCCCGCTGCGCTTCACGGCGGGGGTGCGCGAGCGCTTGTGGGAAGGCAATGTCGTCGCGCTGGGGTTGGCCGGCGGCTTTATCGAACCGCTCGAATCGACGAGCATCCATTTGATCCAGACCGGCATCAACAAGCTGTTCTGGCTGTTCCCCGACATGCGGTTCAGCGCGGTCGAGCGCGACGAATATAACCGGTTGATGATCGACCAATATGAATATGTCCGCGACTTTATCGTCCTGCATTACAAGGCGACGGCGCGCGACGACACACCGTTCTGGCGGGACGTGGCGGCGATGGAGATCCCCAATAGCCTGGCGCAAAAGGTCGAGCTGTTCCGGACCAAGGGTCGCATTCGCCGGTTCGACCACGACCTGTTCGGGATCGCTAACTGGGCGGCGGTGATGCTGGGGCAAAACATCTTGCCCGATGGCCATGATCCGCTCGTCGATGCGACCGACGACGACCGCATCATCGCGGCGATGGAGCGGATTGCCGCGGTGTTCGACCAGCAAGCGCGCGCGATGCCGAGCCACGCTGATTATATTGCCAAGCTGATGACGCGCTAACCGGGCCCCATCAGGCCGCGCAGCACGAAGTTGCGGATGGTCTGGTCACGCTTGGGCGATGCCGGGCCCTGAACACCCTGGGCATGCGGCGGCAAATGATCCGCCGTGGTTGCGCCGTCGTCGCCAAAGATGAAATGATCGAACCAGGTCCGCCAGGCAGCACGCTCGGCGGGCGGCAAGTCGCGGAGCGCGAGCAAGGCATGCGCAAAGGCCAGCAGCGGCGAACTGCCCGCATGCGCGTCGAGCCAATAATTGACCATCAGATTGAGCGGCCCGGTGGCGCGGATATTGTGCCACCACAGTGACGGGATGAAGATCGCGTCGCCGGGTTGCAGCGTCGCGACCTGTGCTGCCGTCATCGCGTCGGCAAAGCGCGGGTAGCGTGCGAGGTCGGGATCATCGACCGGAACCATGCTGACCGGCTGCCCCGCCGGGGTTTTGTTGAGCGGGCCGAGATAGAGGTTGGCGACCTGTTCGGGCGGAAACAGCACGAAACGTCGAACCCCCGAGACGACGACCGCGATGTTGTCCGACTGATCGAAATGGGTTGCGATGAGCGAGTCATTGCCCGTCCACAGCCGCGGCGTGGCACCCAGCGCATCGACCGGCAGCTGATGATCGGCGAGAAAGCCGGGCATGAAATCGGCGGCGGGCGTCGATCCCGCATAGAAGCTCGGCGGGTCGGCCTGTTCGCTCGCCCACAGCAGCCGGTCGAGCAACTCGGCCATCGTCGCCTGTTCGGTGCGAAAGTTGAACCCCGCCATGTCGGCGCGATAGAAGAAATGGCCCTGCGTCCCCGGGGGCGCGGTGAACACGTTCATCGGGGCGCCCCGGCCGTAGCGCCCGATCAAGGTCGCGAGCGTCAGTATGTCGTGCCGCGCCGCCTCAACCGCTGGCCAGTGCGCAGTCAGGCCGCGCAGGACCAGCGGGCGACCGTTCGCCCCGGCCAACGCGACCTGCGCCTGGGCGGCGTCGGTCGCGTCGGTCTCGGCGATTGGCGCTGCCCGGGTCAGCCAGTCGCTCATGGGCAGGGAATCGTTACGTCCGCGACCGAAGCAAGCCGCACCTCGGCAAGGCTGAAACGCACGGCACCCTCGGTCATCAGCCGGAACGGCGTCTCGACGCGGGCCATGTCGGCGCCTTTCGAGGCGAAGCACTTGAGCGGCACGCCATAGCTGCGCCATTCGCCGACCGGCGCGGTCGACAGCGCGGCAAACGGAATGCCGGTCCTATTGAACACCAACGTCGCGGGCTTGGTCGGGCGCTGATCGACCCGCATCGTGGCGACCAGCAGCAGGTCGCCATTGCTTTCGCGGGTCAACTCGATCGGAGAAAAGCCCGATACTTCGACCGTCGCCTGACCGCCGGAAATAGCGAACTGGCGCGCGCCCTCTTGCACGATATGATTCGTCGCGGTCACGGTGACTCGTCCGCTCAGTGCCTTGGCTGGGACGGTGGTGATGCGCGTCGAGTCACTGGTGCCGTCCAGCACACGCAACGACCAGGATGCGGCGGGTACGCCTTTGGCGAACCAGATATTGCCGCTATCGCTGGCATCGACCCCCGGATCTTCGGACAGCGCGGTCCAGGCCTTGCGGTCAGCCAGACCCATGCCATAGCCGAACGGGAACAGCACGGGCCCACCCGCTCGTGCCGTCGCCGGCCACGCTGTCGGCAATTTCCCGGTGAAGTCGAAGCGCGGTTTGCCGTCCTTGCCCGCGATCAGAACGTCGGCGATGCCGCCGCCTTCGGATCCCGGAAGCCAGGCGGCGACGAACGCGTCGGCGACATTGAGTTCAGGGTTCATGAACAGCGGCCGTCCACTGATCATCACCGCGATCACCGGAATACCGGCAGCCTTCAGTTTCTGCATGGTGGCAAAGGGCGCGCGCAATTCGGGTCGCAGTTGCAGCGTCTTCAGGTCACCCTGAAACTCGGCATAGGGCGTTTCGCCGAACACGACGATCGCGGCGTCGGGCTTCTTGCGATACCCACCGTCAGGCGCAAGCTCGGTGCTACCGCCCGCCGCCTTGACGGCGTCGTCCAGCCCCTTCCAGATCGACGTGGCACCGGGGAAGTTGGCGTTGGTGACGTCGGTCCCCTGCCATGTCAGCGTCCAGCCGCCCGACTGGCGTCCGATGTCGTCGGCGGCGTCGCCCGCGACCAGGATATGGCTGCCGGGCTTGATCGGCAAAACACCGCCCTGATCCTTGAGCAGCACCAGCGATTTGCGCACCGCCTCCCGCGCGATGGCACGGTGGTCGGGCGCGCCGAGCAAATCCCATTGTCCGGCATAGGGTCGGCTCGACGGCTTGCCCGCCTCGAACAGCCCAAGGCGCATCTTGACCCGCAGGATGCGCGCGACGGCGTCATCGATCCGCGTCATCGGCACCGTTCCGTCCTTCGCCTGCGCGACGAGTGAGGTCCACATCGCCTTCCAGCTGTCGGGTGCCATCACCATGTCGAGCCCGGCATTTACCGTCTGCGGGCACGATGCGTTGGTGCATCCGGCGACCTGGCCATGCGCGTTCCAGTCGCTGACGAGGAAGCCATCGAAGCCCATATGGTCCTTCAGCAGATCGGTGAGCAGCGATTTGTTGCCGGTGTTCTTGACGCCGTTCCAGCCCGAAAAGCTGACCATGATCGTCGCCACGCCCTGTTCGAGTGCGGGGACATAGGGCGCACCGTGGATGTCGCGAAGCACCTCTTCGCTTATCTGCGCATCCCCCTGATCGCGCCCGTCGACGGTTCCGCCATCGGCCAGATAATGTTTGGTCGAGGCGATGACATACGGCCCCTTGAGCAGGTCCTTGCCAGTGGCCGGTCCCTGCAACCCGCGCACCATGCGACCGACATATTCGCTGACCAGCGCCGGGTCGGAGGAGTATCCTTCATAAGCGCGGCCCCAGCGATAATCCTGTGGCACCGTGACCGTCGGGGCAAAGGTCCATTCCATGCCGGTCGCACGGATTTCGAGCGCGGTCGCGCGCGCGATCCGTTCGATCAGATCGGGATCGCGCGCCGCGCCCAGCCCGACATTGTGCGGAAACAGTGTCGCGCCGACGATATTGCTGTGGCCGTGCACGGCGTCGGTACCCCAGATGATCGGGATGCCGACGCCACCGCCCGACGTGTCGACCGACGCCGCATAAAAGGCATCAGCCAGCGCCAGCCATTTCTCGGGCGGTGCGAATTCGTCATTGCCCGGCGCGCTGTTGCCGCCGTTCAGGATGGAGCCGATATGATAGGTCTTCGCCTCAGCCGGGGTAATGCTGGCAATATCGGCCTGAACGATCTGCCCGATTTTTTCCTCGATCGTCATGCGCGCGATGAGGGCAGCGATCCTCGCCTCGGCTGCGGCATCGCGCGGCAACGGCCATGCCGGGGCTGGCCATTTCTCGGGATTCGCAGTCGCCTCGGGCGTCAGCGGGGCGAGAAGCAGCGGCCGTTCCTGCGCGCTGACCGGCACCGCACAGGCGGACGATAGCAGCAGGTATAGCCAGGTCGGGTTACGCATCATGATCCTCTCATCGCGGCGTGGTCGTAACGCCGGATTCGGCGGCACGGGCAATTGTCATTCGGACGATTTCTTCGGGCAGGGCCAGCGCCGTCGGGTCGATCCGGCGCGGCGGTGGGCGCAGCGCCATCAACCGCGCGAGCCACGCACCGGGCGTGATCGGGTCCAGTTCGCGGGGTGCGATCCGTCCACGCGCGTCGAACGCGGCGAGGATCGCGGCAAGGCTGTCCGGACAGGGCGCACCGTCGGCCATGAAACACAGGCCACTCCAGTCGGCAAGCGCATCATGCGCGATTGCGGTGCGCCGGACATATTCACTGCTGTCGCGATCGTCGCCACCGGGCCGGGGCAGCAGCGTGATCAGGCGCAATATGTCTTCCAAGGCCGTGCCAAGCAGCATGCCATCGGCGACCGGTGCGTGGACCGCTGCCTCGCCGATCGCGACGGCGTTTGCTTGCGCACTGTGGTGCAGACGGCCAGTGGCGGGGCCGGAGGCCGGGATGACCGTCGCGCGCCACAAAGGCGTCTGCCAGTGCAGGCAGCTCGACGCCGTCGTCAGCGTCTCCTCCCCGGGCGCGCCCGCACCTTCGGGAACGATCGTCAGCGCGCGCGGCGTTAGTGAGGTCGCCCAGTCGCACCATTCGGTGCCGAGCGCCGTCAGCAAGCGCGAGCGCGGACCCGCTGCATCGATGTACAGATCGGCGGTCAGAGTCGCATCGGATGTGGTGACGCCGTCGATGCGTTCGCCATCGGCCTCGACCTGGATATCCGCGCTGTCGCACCGAACGATGTTCAACGCTGCGGCCATGTCCGCCAGCAAATCGGCATAGGCGGGAGCGTGGAACCGCACACCAAAACCGCCTTCATCGCCATGCGCATCGCGCAGCGCGAGGAGCATCGCGGCGAAGTCCGGTTTGGCCTCACCGGTGCTTGCGCCATGGCGAAGCCAGATATGGTGGAGCGGGACGCCCTCGACGAACGGAATGGCGGCGGTGCACGCCTCGCGCAGATCGGGCTGGCCGGGGCCGACATAGCGGCGCAGATGAACCGGCTGAGCCCCGGCGCGCTGGACGAACAGCCGGGGATCGAGGCCGATCTGGCGGTGAAATTTATGAATGACCGGACCGGCGGCGCCGAGCCGGTTGATCCAGCCGTCCGGGTTCGGCGGCAACTGAAGCAGCGTGACCGCGGCACCGGGCAGGGCGCGGCGCATTGCGATCGCCGCCGCAATCCCGACGATACCGTCGCCGATGACCAGCACCGACCGGGTCAGGGCAAATGCAGCACTCACGCCGCCTCCCACGCCCCGGCTTCGCGAAGATAGGCGGCATGATCGGGCCATGCTGCAACGCGCTGACGGATTGCCGTATCGAGTTCGCTCAACGATTGTGCGATGCGATCCTGCGGCGGGATATCGGCACGCTGGTCATAACCGTGCGGCAAGACCCCCTGACCCAGATAGACCGCGACCCAGCTGGCTTCGAGAAACAAGCCTTCAGTGTAGCGTTCGACCCGACCGGTATCGCGCCACAGCGTCATCTTGCGCTGAAGTTCGGGGGGCAGCGCCATCGTCCGGACATGGTTCCAGAAATCCGAATCGTCGCGGCGCGTGGCGTGATAATGGAGGATCAGGAAATCGCGGATGCGGTCATATTCGCGGTCGACCAACGTGTTGAAGGTGTCGCGGTCGGCGGGGTCGATACGGCGCTGCGGGAAGAGTTCGACCAGTCGCGTGACCGCCTGCTGCACCAGGTGAATGCTCGTCGATTCGAGTGGCTCCAGAAAGCCGCTGGCGAGGCCGATGGCGACTACGTTGCGGTCCCAGCTTTTGGTGCGCCGCCCGGCGCGAAAGCGCAGGATGCGCGGGTCGGCGAGTGGCTCCCCCTCGATCGCGCCCAGTATCGCGCTGCACGCTTCATCGTCCGAGACATGGTTGCTCGAGTATACATAGCCGTTGCCGACGCGGTGCTGAAGCGGGATCCGCCAACGCCAGCCGGCGGGCATCGCGGTGGCGCGGGTGTAAGGCTCGATCGGCCCGTCTGGCGCGGTACACGGCAGCGCGGCGGCGCGGTCGCATGGCAGCCACTCGGACCAATCCTCCCATGACGATTCCAGCGTTTCGCCGATCAGCAGCGCGCGAAAGCCGGAGCAGTCGATGAACAGGTCGCCTTCAATGACGTCGCCGCGATCGGTGCGCAGGCTGGCGACATCGCCGCTTTCCGCGTCGCGTTCGACCGCGACGACCTTGCCCTCGCTGCGCCGAACACCGTGCGCCTCGGCAAAGCGGCGCAGCATCGGTGCCATGCGGGTCGCGTCGAACTGATAGGCGTAGCTGTAGCTGCTATCGAGAAAGTCGCCGTCGGCGGGGATCGGAGCGAACCGTCTGGCGCGCGAGGCGACGATCGGGACTGAATAGTCACAGATCGGGGGAACATGCCCTGCCGCCTTCATCCGCAGCCAGTAATGGTGAAATCCCACGCCCGCGATGTCGGTGCCATAGGCACCGAACGGATGGATATAGCGTTCACCGATCGCGCCGAAATCGACGAAATCGATCCCGAGCTTGAAGGTCGCGCGCGTGGTGCGCATGAACTCCATCTCGTCCAGCCCAAGGCGGCGGATAAATTCGCGCAGATGCGGCAAGGTCGCTTCGCCAACCCCGACGATGCCGATTTCCTCGGACTCGATCAGATGGATGTCGGCCTGCCCGGGCAGCAATTTGGCGAGCGCGGCGGCGGTCATCCAGCCTGCGGTGCCGCCGCCCAGGATGACGACGCGAACGGAATCCGGGTGAGTCAAAATGCGCGCTCGGCACGCGCGGCGTGTGGTCCGATCACCGCGCCGGTGAACAATCCCGCCCCAACCGTCGCCAAGATCGACGCATCGACGCCCTTAGCCAGCGATTGCCACGCGCCGGTACCCGCCGGGCGCCACGACAGATCGGCCTTGTCGCGGTTGATGCGCATCTGAAGGTCGATCGCCATGGGTGCCTTGTCGCCCAGCATGGACTGCTTGGCCACTATTCCCTCAGCTGCCTCGCCAGCCGCGGTACGACGTCGCAGCACGATGGCTTCGCCATCCGCCAATCGCTCGCGCCCAAAAAAGAGGAAGTGGTTTTCATCGGTCAGTGCAAGCAGGCCGGCGCGGTCGCCGGTCGCGAGGGGTGCAAACTCGACGCGGGTTTCGATCACGGCGTCGTGATGGCGCAGCCGCTTGCCGACAAAGCTCGGCTGGTCGAGCGAACCCGCGGCGACGGGCCGCGCCGTTAGCTGCAGCATGCCGCGCCGGTCCGACAGGTTCCACCAGTCACGACCCTGCGGCGTGCGCAGCATCATCCAGTCGCGCGCCAGGCGGGGCTGCTCAAATTCGTCACGCCAGCGGGTGAAATCGTCACCGGCGAAAGCGGGAAGCGCGGGTCGCTTGCTGGTCGGCGTGATCGCTGCGGTGGGCTGCAGGATAAGCGGCCAACCGTCTTTCCAATTCACCGGCAGCAGGAACGTTTCCCGCCCCAGATTGGTCTGTTGCCCGGCATAGGGCCGCGTGGCCAGGAACACCGCCCACCAGCTGCCGTCCGGAATTTGCACGAAATCGGCATGACCCGTCGCCTGCACCGGCCATGCGCGGCCCTCGGGCAGGTCGCGTTGCGTCAAGATCGGGTTGTTCGAGCCGGCTACATAGGGGCCATCGACCTTGTCGGCGCGATAGATGGTCTGGCTGTGCCGGTCGGCAGTCCCGCCCTCGGCTGCGGTCAGATAATAGTGACGGCCCACTTTGTAGATGTGCGGCCCCTCAGCCCATACCGGCTTGTCGGCGGCGTGAACGCCCTTGTCGACCAGCAGGACGCGCCCTGCCGCCATCTTCATCGTGGTCAGGTCGATCCGTTGCAGCCACAAGGCGCGGTGGCCGTCATATCCGGGCGGCCCCGGCGGCGCGTCGTTATACGCGATCCACGCGCGCCCATCGTCATCGACGAACAGCGAGGGGTCGATACCGCCGAAATCCAGCCAGTGCGGATCGGACCACGGCCCCGCCGGATTGTCGGCGGTAATGATGAAATTGCCGCCGCATTCGATGCAGGTGTTGACGATGTAGAATCGCCCGGCGTGATGGCTGATCGCTGGCGCGAACAATCCGCGCGTGACACCCAGTTTGCCGATCGTCAGCTGGCCCGGACGGTCGATCGCATTGCCGATCTGACGCCAGTGGACCAGATCTTTGCTGTGATAAACGGGCAGACCGGGGAACCAGCTGAACGTCGAATTGACCAGATAATAATCGTCGCCGACGCGGACGATCGACGGGTCCGGCTGAAAACCGGGCAGCACCGGATTGGCGAAATCGCCGGGTTTGACGGCCATCGTTTCTGCGTCGGGCGTGCCGGAATAGGTGACATAGTCGAAGCGCGCGACCGGCGGCGCGGCGCTCTGCGCGGCGGCCGATCCAGCCACCAGCACCAACGCTGCCCATGCAATATTGCGCCAAGCCGACAACCCGTTCCTCCCGCTTCACCCGTCCGGTCGGGCATCGTCGCCGTCCCGCCGCATGTTTTCTATCGCCAACCTTGACACGACCCACTAGAGCGTGATGGTAGCGCTATCACAACAATGGCTGCGGGGAGGATTTAGGTCAATGGGTTTCGCGTTGGGAACCGCTTTGCCGTCGGACTGGCGCTCGGCGCGCCTGCTCGGGCGGGTCGATTTTGGCGCGGGACCGACTCCGGTGCTGATCGACGGCGGCACCCTGTATGACCTGACCCCCAGCGCCGCGACAGTGTCGGCGGTGATCGCACGGCGGCAATGGCGGCCTGAAGATGGCGAGATCATCGCAACGTTGGATGCCGACGCCCCGATACTACCCGATGGCGCGATGTTGTTGAGCCCGATCGACCTGCAATGCATCAAAGCGGCGGGGGTGACCTTTGCCGTCTCGGCGATCGAGCGAGTAATCGAGGAGCGTGCGCGGGGCGATGCCTCACAGGCGGCAAGCATCCGCGCAGGCCTGGAAGAGGATGTCGGACAGGGCATCCGATCGGTCGTCCCCGGATCGCCCGAGGCTGCGGCGCTCAAGGCGGCGCTGATCGCCGAGGGCATGTGGTCGCAATATCTTGAAGTCGCGATCGGCCCCGATGCCGAAGTCTTTACCAAATCGGCGGTGCTGTCGTCGGTCGGTCATGGGGCGGCGGTCGGGATACGTTCCGATTCGAGCTGGAACAATCCCGAGCCCGAAGTCGCGCTGATCATGGACAGCGCGGGCGAGGCGGTCGGCGCGACCTTGGGCAATGATGTCAATCTGCGGGATTTCGAGGGGCGTTCGGCGCTGCTGCTCGGCAAGGCGAAGGACAATAATGCTTCGGCGGCGCTTGGCCCGTTCATCCGCCTGTTCGACGACGCGTTCACGATCGACGATGTGCGGGCTGCCGAGATCGACCTGCTGATCGAGGGCGCCGACGGCTATGTGCTGACCGGAAAGAACCAAATGGCGCAGATCAGCCGCGACCCGCTCGATCTGGCGGTACAGGCGCGCAGCGAGCATCATTATCCCGATGGGTATGCGCTTTACCTGGGCACCTTGTTCGCGCCGACGCAGGATCGCGACGTGCCGGGCGGTGGCTTTACGCACAAGGTCGGCGACCGGGTGACCATCTCGGCGGCGCGGCTCGGGACGCTGGAGAATCGCGTAACCACCTCGCGCGATGCCCCGCCCTGGACGATGGGGATCGCAGAACTTTTCCGAAATCTGGCGAGCCGCGGGCTCATCGATCGCATTTGAAGGACTCCAACCACCCATGACTTTGAAACTCGGCCATTTGATCAACGGCGAGCGCGTCAGCATCGACGACGCGGCGCTGGAAAGTCTGAATCCGTCGAACACTGACGAAGTCGTCGCGCTGTTTCCTGCGGGTGATGCAGGCACGGTCGATGCGGCGGTGGCAGCCGCCCGCGCGGCACAGCCGGGCTGGGCCAACGCCTCACCCGAAGTTCGCGCCGACCTGCTCGACAAGGTCGCCGCAACGATCATGGCGCGCGCCGCCGAGCTGGGCGAGCTGCTCGCGCGCGAAGAGGGCAAGACCCGTGCCGAGGGCATGGGCGAAGTGATGCGCGCGGCGCGGATCTTTCGCTATTTCGGGGGCGAGGCGCTGCGTCGCCATGGCCAGACGCTCGAATCGACTCGGCCGGGGCTGGACGTCGCGACCTATCGTGAGGCCGTCGGCGTCTATGGCCTGATCACACCGTGGAATTTCCCGATCGCCATCCCGGCATGGAAGGCAGCCCCGGCGCTCGCGTTCGGCAATACGGTGGTGATGAAGCCTGCCAACGTCACGCCCGCGATCGCGAGCGCGCTGGCCGACATCATCACCGAATGCGGTGCGCCGCCGGGGGTGTTCAACCTCGTGCTCGGCCAAGGGCAGGTCGGGGCGGCAATCGCCGATCATGCCGATGTCGACGCGATCTCCTTCACAGGCTCGCAAGGCGTCGGCGCGAAGGTCGGCATGGCCGCGATGACGCGTCAGGCGCGCGTGCAGCTCGAAATGGGCGGCAAGAACCCGCTGGTCATTCTTGCCAATGCCGATCTCGACAAGGCGGTGGCGATCGCGCTCGACGGTGGCTTCTTCCAGACCGGTCAGCGCTGTACCGCTTCTTCGCGGGTGATCGTCGAGGATGCGATCCACGACCGGTTCGTCGCGGCACTTGCCGAGCGGGCGAAGGGGCTGCGCGTCGGCGCGGCGCTCGATCCCGATACGCAGGTCGGCCCTGCCGCGAGCGCGGCGCAGTATGAACAGAATCTGCGCTATGCCAAAATCGCGGTTGATGAGGGCGGGCGCTGCGTCACCGGCGGCGGCGAAGTGAAGGGCGCGACGCCGGGCTATTACATGGCACCGACGCTCATCGCCGACACCAACCCCGACATGCGGATCAACCGTGAGGAGGTGTTTGGCCCGGTAGTGTCGACCGTCCGCGTGAAGGATTATGAGGCGGCGCTCGAACTCGCCAACGCCGGCGAATTCGGACTGTCGGCCGGCATCGTCACCAACAGCCAGAAACATGCGCGGCACTTCCGCAAACATGTTCGCGCCGGGATGGTGATGGTCAATCTGCCGACTGCGGGCGTCGATTATCATGTGCCGTTCGGCGGAACGCGCAAATCGAGTTACGGTGCGCGTGAGCAGGGCTTTGCCGCAGTCGAATTTTATACCCAGATCAAGACGGTCTACACGGGGGATTGAGCGTGCTGACTGCAACGACAGAAAATCGGACATTGGCGGCGAAATATCCCAGCCTCGCCGAAAAACGCGTGCTGATAACTGGTGGCGCATCGGGCATCGGTGAGGCGCTGGTCACCGGCTTCGTCGAACAAAATGCGCATGTGGCGTTCCTGGACATGCAGTGCGATGCGGGTGAGGCGCTGGTCGAGCGTCTGTCGAGCAGCGGTGCCGTGACGCCGTGCTTCGCATATTGCGACCTTACCGATCTGAGCAGCCTTGGTCGCAATATCGCGGCACTCGCCGCCGAACTCGGCGATTTCGACATCCTATTGAACAACGCGGCGAGCGACGATCGCCATAGCATCGGCGACGTCACCCCCGCTTATTGGGACGAGCGGATGGCCGTCAATCTGCGTCATTTGTTTTTCGCCGCACAGGCGGTCGTCCCGGGAATGAAGGCCGCAGGCGGCGGTTCGATCATCAACTTCGGGTCGATCAGCTGGCATCTCGCACTGCCCGATCTGGTCCTTTACCAGACCGCGAAGGCAGCGATCGAGGGCATGACCCGGTCGATGGCGCGCGAGTTGGGCAGCGATAATATTCGCGTCAACACAATTATCCCCGGCAATGTCGAAACCGCGCGCCAAGCCAAATGGTACACGCCCGAGGGCGAGGCCGAGATCATCGCCGCACAATGCCTGAAGACGCGGGTGCAGCCGGCCGATATCGCGGCGATGGCGCTGTTCCTCGCCGCAGACGACGCGCGCATGTGCACCGGCCACGACTATTGGGTCGATGCGGGCTGGCGCTGATGACGATGATCCCGGAACCCGTCGCTTTCCCGTCAGCATCGCTGGGCGAGGGACCCGTCTGGGATGCCGCGCGTCAGTGCCTGTGGTTCGTTGACATCAAACAGCGCCGCCTGTTCCGCTTTGATCCTGCATCGATGACGCTGGACCACTGGTGCGCGCCAGAAGAGATCGGCTGGGCACTGCCGGCGGACGACGGGCGGTTGCTCTGTGGCTTGCAGGACGGGCTCCATTGGTTCGATCCCGCCAGTGGTGAGTTTGCGGCGTGGCTGGCGATCGAGCCGGATATGCCGGGCAATCGCCTGAACGATGCGTGTAGCGACGCCTCTGGCGCCGTGTGGTTCGGGTCGATGGACAATGCCTGCGTCGCCGCGACCGGCAGCTTCTATCGGTTGTCCCGCGGCCGCGTCGAGCGCGCTGGCCCCGGCCCCTTTGCGATTACGAACGGGCCGGCGATTTCACCCGACGGCGCCACCATTTATTTCACCGATACCGGGGAACGAGAAATCTGGTCGGCGCGTCTTGGCGACGATGGTTTGCCGGAAGCGCCACGTCTCCTTGTCGGCTTTTCGGACGATATGGGGCTCCCCGACGGATCGATCACCGACGCGGCGGGCAATGTTTGGGTTGGGTGCTATGCCGGGTGGGCGGCGCGCTGCTTCAATCCGGCGGGTGAGGAGATCGCGAAAGTCGAGTTCCCGACCGCCAACATCACCAAACTCGCCTTTGGCGGCCCCGACTTCGCAACGCTCTATGCCACGTCCGCGCATCAGGAAATGTCGGCGGAGGCGCGGGCGGCGCAACCGCTGGCGGGCGCCCTGTTCGCTTTCCGGCCTGAGGTTGGAGGTCATCCACTGGCACGAGTCCGTACCGCATGATCGGGCGTATGCTGATTGCGCTGGCCGCTATCGCTGCGAGCGCTCCAGCCACCGCGCAAGTGACGCTCGCGCCCGTTTTCGGCGACCACACCGTCATTCAGCGCAACCAATCGATTGTTGTAAACGGCACCGCGCCGTCCGGCACGAAACTGGTCGTCCGGCTAGCTGGCAAGAATGCAGCGATCACGGCTGACCGCGGCGGTTCATGGAAAGCCGACTTTCCCGCACTTCCGGCGGGGGGACCCTATGATCTGACGGTACTCGACGCCGACGGCCGCGATGTGGCCTCGGCGCAGGATGTGATGATCGGCGATGTCTGGCTGTGTTCGGGCCAGTCGAACATGGAGCTGCCGGTGCGTCGCGCGCTCGATTTCGATACGCAGGCGGCGAGTTTTGCCGACCCGGGTCTGCGGTTGCTGACGGTAGAGAAGGCAACGGCGACGGCACCGCAGGGCCGCTTTGCTGCGCCGCCATCATGGACGCCGGCATCGGCCGATAGCGTCCCCGATTTCTCCGCCGCCTGCTATTATATGGTGCGCGACCTTCGTGTGGCACGCGGGGTCGCGATCGGCGCGATCGACGCGACTTGGGGCGGCACCCAGATCCGCGCATGGCTGACCCCCGCCGCGACCCGGACGATCTATGGCCAGAGCGAGGCCGATCTGCTGGCGCTCTACACGCGCGACCCGCTCGCGGCGAACCGAGCCTTCTTCCCGCGCTGGGCCGATTGGTGGCGGACCCTAAGCGGCGATGCGGCAGGCAGCGAGCCGTGGCACAAGCCCGATCGCCTCAGCTGGACGCCCTTTCCCGCGATATCCTATTGGGACGACTGGAAGAGCGGGGATTTCAAGAACTTCAACGGTTACGTCTGGGCACGACGCAGCGTGACTTTGACGGCAGCGCAGGCGGCGCAGGGTGCGACGCTCTCGCTCGGCGTGATCGACGACAGCGACGAGACGTTCGTCAACGGCAAGGTCATCGCCAATACGTTCAGCTGGTCCGACGCTCGCCATTATGCCGTCCCCGCCGGCCACTGGCGTGCGGGTGTGAACGAGATCGTCGTGCTGGTCGGCGACAGCTGGGGCAATGGCGGGTTTCAGGGGCCGGCGGATGCGCTGAAGCTGCGCTTTGCCGACGGGAGCGAGATGCCGATCGGCGATGGTTGGTCCTACGCCGTTGCGACGACAAAAGCGGGCGGCGCACCGCGGCCGCCATGGGACCAGATTGCCGGACTAGGTCTTATTCACAACGCGATGATCGCGCCGCTTGGCCCGATCCGCCTCGACGGCATTGCCTGGTATCAGGGCGAGGCCGATGTCGGGATGTCCCGATATGATGCGCGCCTCGCCGCGTTGATCGACGGCTGGCGGGGCCAATTCGGCCGGAAGGACCTTGCGGTATTGATCGTCGGGCTCGCCAATTTCGGTGCGCCGGTGACGAAGCCGTCAGAGAGCGGCTGGGCGCTGCTGCGCGACGAACAGCGCCGTGCCGCCGATGCCGATCCCCGGGTTACGCTGGTTCCCGCGATCGATCTGGGCGAGCGGCTCGACATTCATCCTGCGAACAAGATCGAGCTGGGACACCGACTGGCACGCGCGGCGCTGGGCAAGCCGCTGCCGCGGGTCGTGGATGCGGCGCGACAAGGCGACGCGATCGTCGTGCGTTTCGACGGCGTGACCGGCGCACTGGTAAGCTGGAGCAGCGTACAGGCAATCGGGTTCGAATTGTGCAGCGATGCTGCGGGCAGCTGCCGTTTCGCGTCCGCCGTGGCCGAGGGGGCGACGGTGAGGATAAGCACCGACGGCAAGCCCGCATCGCGAGTCCGCTATGGCTGGGCGGACACCCCGGTCGTCAACCTGTTTGACGGTGCGAACCTGCCGGTCGGCAGCTTCGAGGTGCCGATCCGCTAAGCGCGTCCGTTCAATGATTGTGACGCGGCAGCTTTTTCGATGTCTGCCGATATTTGAGCGCAAACTCCATCACCCCGCCTTCGCCGAGCTGTCCGGTTTTCTCGCGGAACAGCTCTTCCCACGGCGTGTTGCTCGGCGGGATTTCGGGCAAGCCATCAGCCTGACGGCGCGCGATCTCGTCGGCGTCCACCAGCATGTCGCACGTCCCGGCATTTAGGTCGACGCGGATGATGTCGCCATCGCGCAACCATGCGAGCCCGCCCCCCGCCGCACTTTCGGGCGAAGCGTTGAGGATCGACGGACTGTCCGACGTCCCCGACTGGCGCCCGTCGCCGAGTGTCGGCAGCCACTGCACGCCACGCTGAATCAGCGCGTCGGGTGGCTGCATGTTGACCACCTCGGCCGATCCTGGCCATCCGAGAATGCCCGATGAGCGCATCACCAGGATGCTGTTCTCGTCGATGTTCAGCGCCGGGTCGTTGATGCGGTGGTGATAATCGTCCGACCCGTCGAACACGACTGCGCGCGCCTCGAAAACGCCCTCCGCTCCGGGTCGGGCCAGATAACGCTGGCGAAACTCGTCCGAAATCACCGACGTCTTCATGATCGCGAAATCGAACAGATTGCCCTTGAGCGTCAGGAAGCCCGCCTTGCCTTGCAGCGGATCGGCGAAGGGGCGGATCATCTCGCGGTCGCGGCTTTCGTGCCCGGCCAGATTGTCGGCGATGCTGCGGCCCGTGACGGTCAGGCAATCGCCGATCAGCTTGCCGGCGCTCAGCAATTCCCACATCGCCGCGGGCACGCCGCCGGCACGGTGGAAACGCTCGCCCAGATATTGCCCCGCGGGCTGCATGTTGACGAGCAACGGCAGGTCATAGCCATGCTCGGTCCAGATCTCGGGCTCGAGCTCGATCCCGGCGTGCCGCGCCATCGCCACGATATGCGGCTGGGCGTTGCTCGATCCGCCGCACACGCTGACCGTCGCGATCGCGTTCAAGAACGCCTCGCGGGTCAGGATGCGCGACGGGCGCAGATCCTCGTGCACCATTTCCACGATGCGGCGTCCGGTGCGATAGGCATATTGGCCGCGTTCGCGATATGGGGCAGGAATCGCGGCGCAGCCGGTCAGCGAGAGCCCCAAGGCTTCGGCGACGGCGTTCATCGTCGATGCCGTGCCCATCGAATTGCAATGGCCCAGCGACGGCGCACTGGACGTCGCTCGGTCGAGAAACTCGGCTTCGTCGATCAGTCCGGCTGACAGCGCGCGGCGGCTGCGCCAGATCACCGTGCCCGATCCGACCAGGTCGCCGTCATGCCAGCCATCCAGCATCGGCCCGCCCGACAACACGATTGCGGGAATATCGACCGTGGTTGCCGCCATCACCTGTGACGGCGTGGTCTTGTCGCATCCGGTGGTGAGCACGACGGCATCCAGCGGATAGCCGTTCAGGATCTCGACCAGCCCGAGATAGGCCAGGTTGCGGTCGAGTGAGGCAGTCGGGCGGCGGCAATTCTCGAAAATCGGGTGGACCGGAAACTCGATCGGAATGCCGCCAGCATCGCGAATGCCGTCGCGCACCCGTTTGGCGAGATCGACATGGACGCGGTTGCACGGGGACAGGTCGCTGCCCGATTGCGCGATGCCGATGATCGGCTTGCCCGACTGCAATTCCTCGGGCGTCGTTCCGTAGTTCATGAAGCGCTCGAGATAGAGCGCTGTCATGTCCCAGCGTTCGGGATTGTCGAACCAGTCACGCGATCTCAGTCTGGGGGACGGCGCGGACTCGGTCACCGGCGCTTGACGCCCTTGGCCTGCCGCGTGGCGAGGCTGGGCGCGGCGTCGGATTCGCGCCGGATAAGGGAATAGGGCAATGTCATCTGCTGCTCCTCAGCGGGCTCGCCGGCCTTGCGTGCACGCATGATCGTGGCGATTGCTGCGACGGCCCAGGCGGTCATCTCGCGGATCGGCTGGCGGATGGTGGTCAGTTCGGGCCAGATGGTGCTTGCCATTGCGGTATCGTCAAACCCGCAAACCGTAATGTCGTTCGGAACGTCGAGATGGCGACGGTGCGCGACCGCGACGGTTGCCGCCGCCATATCGTCGTTCGATGCGAAAATGGCGGTCGGTCGGGGCGTGACTGCCAGAAGGCGCTCAGCGCCGTCCATGCCCGAGCGATAGGTAAAGCGGCCTTGCACGATCAACTCATCCGACGTTTCGAGCCCGGCATTGGCCATTGCCGCCAGATAGCCGTTCAGCCGCCGCCCGCTAGCGACCTGTTCGGGATTGCCGATGATGAAGCCGATACGGCGGTGACCCAGATCGATGATGTGCTGAGTCATGTCATAGGCGGCCTGGAAATCGTCGATCATCACCGCGCCATGCGTGCCGGTCGCCTTCCCCGGCCCGACTGCAATCGCGATCGCGTCGAGTTCGCTGACCAGGTCGAGTACGCGCTGGTCGTCGCACAACGGTGGCGGCAGGATGAAGCCCTTGATGCCGCCTTGCGTCAGATTGCGCACCAGCGCCTGGGCCTCGGCGACATCGAGGCAGTTTTGCACGATCAAGAGGATATCGTTGCGTGTCGCTTCCTCGAGCGCACCCATCAGGAACTCGCTGAGGTACGAAGCCGACGGGTTGTCGAACAGCACGGCGATGCGCAACTGATCTCCGCCAGCCAGGCTGCGTGCGGCGCGGTTGGGCATATAACGCAGCGCCGCGATGGCGTCGGTCACCTGTTTGCGCGTTGTCGCGCGAACGTTGGAATCGCCGTTGATTACGCGGCTTACCGTCATGGGCGAACAGCCTGCGGCGGCAGCGACATCGGATATGGTCGGGGCTTTGCCCTGGCGGCGCCCTTGGCGGGGCGTGGTAGCGCTCTTTTCGCTCATGCCACGGGTCCCTAATTCGTCTTCCGTGTCCGCGCTAGGCGAATATCCGGCGTGGTGCAGCACGATCATATTCCCGGGGCCTCGGGAAAGCGTTGTGCGCGATACCATGACAGCGGCTGGGCGGGCGCCGGATGACCCGGGGGCAGGGGGCGCTTTGAAAGGGATTGGAAATAGGCGATCGAGGCGTCTCTCCACCATTGCGCTTCGCTTCGCTGTACCGCAAGCAATGCTGCGACTTCGGCATGGCGCCGGTCGTCGATCCGTCCCCGCAGCCGATCCCATTGCGCCGCCATGTCATCGACCCCGGCGACGCCCCGGTCATAGCGGACGACCAGTTCATCCCAGACGGTGCGCCCAGTGACGAGCCGGTCGTCCCAGCGCTTGCGATGGAACCACAACAGCCAGGGCAGCGCGGGATCGCGCTGATCGGCGTAGCGCCTAGCCAATGCGGCGGGATATTGGCCAAGCGCGTTGCTGCCGGTCGCACCACGGTCGACGCCAATGCCGTCGGCATCGGCACGGTGATAATAGACCGGGTTCCAATCGGGGCGGGCGAGATCGTCGACCCATGGCGCAGGGCCGAAATGATAATCGCTGCCCATCAAATGCGCGAGGCCGAGGGGTGTCATATAATCGACCACCGTTTGACGGCTGGGCAGCATGATTGCCGCGACGGCGTCGATCAGTACCGGGTCGGGGGCGAACGTCTGGGCGACCCATTCGCGCGCGATGGCATCGGACGACCGCGTCGGGTTCCACGCCATTCGACCGAAGGCATACCAGTTCGCCTGATCGAAATGCGACCCGCTCCAGTTGCGGTCGGACCCGATATTGGCGACTCCCGCGATCAGGCTGGGGGTCGATTGTGCAATTCTTTTTGGACCGGCGACAATGTCGGCCAGCGTCGCGTGGCCATTCCCGAGGGCACCGGTATCGAGTGCTTCCTCGAACAATGGCGCGAGATAGGCGAGGTGAGTCGAGAAGCCGAGATATTCCTTGGTGATCTGCAGTTCGAGGCCAAGCTGCGTCCGTGGCATCGAGCCGAACAGCGGGCTTATTGGTTCGCGCGGCTGGAAATCGAGCGGGCCGTTCTTGACCTGCACGATGACATTGGCGTCGAACGTTCCGTCGAGCGGTTGAAAGGCGCGATACGCCTGCATCGTGCGCTCGACCGCCGGGTCGGGGTCATAGACGAAGGCGCGCCAGATCACGACGCCGCGCTGATTCACCGCACGCGCCAGCATATTCGCCCCGTCGGCGTGGGTGCGGCCATAATCCTGCGGCCCCGGCTGGCCCTCGCTATTGGCCTTGACGAGGAAGCCGCCGAAGTCGGGGATGGCGGCATAGATTTCATCCGCTTTGGCCCGCCACCAGCGCTGGACACCGGGATCAAGCGGGTCGGCGGTGGGGAGGTCCCCCAGATCGCGCGGTGCCGAGAAGCGCGCCGAGAGAAACACGCGAATGCCATAGGGGCGCAGCGTGTCGGCCAGCGCCTTGGCCTTGATGATGAAGCGCGGCGTCAGGAAGGTCGCGGGCGCGTTGACATTGTTCACCGTGACCGCGTTGATGCCGATCGAAGCGTTGGCGCGCGCATAATCGATCAGGCGGGGATCGACATAGCCGGGCAAACGCCACCATACAAAGATCGAGCGACCGGCATAGCCGCGCTCGACGCTGCCATCCAGATTGTCCCAATGATCAAGCATGCGCAGCGCGACGTGCGGGGCATCGCTTTGCGGCAGCGCGTTCAGCGGCGCTTGCTGCTGGATATGACGGATCAGTGCGAAGCTGCCGTAGAGCAAGCCGATGTCGTCGGCCGCCGACACGACGATGCGCCCGTTCAACCGGTCGATGCGAAATGCGCCCGGCGGGGTGGGGCCGCGCTGCCGTGCCAATCCCTTTGCGCATGACCGGTCGCGGCGGCATAATAGTAGCGCTGACGATGTGCCCGGCGTTACTGCCAGCGGCCTGTCGAGCCAGATCCCAAAAGCGCGCGTCAGTTCGGAAGTCGCCGCCGCGACGGTTGGGCTTGGCGGCGCATCGATCGCCAGTGCCGGTGCGATCGTTGCGACTTGCGCAGCATAGGCCGGCGTCAGCGGGCGATAACGCAGCCATAATTCATAGCCGTCTTCGGCACTGGCTGGATGCGCGGTGAGCACCATGGCGAACGCCCAGGCGGTGAGTGCCACTAAGCCGCGCATCGCTTTCTCGCCCTCCCGTTCACGTCACCATGGCTTGACAGCCCGCGCTGCATTCTTTCATGATAGCGCTAACAATAAGCGCGGGGGTTCGATCCGCGCAAGTGAAATTGGGAGAGTGACGATCATGCGTATCACTTTGGCAGCCGCGCTGCTTGCGACGACTATGGCTGTTCCGCTGACGCAGGTCATCGGGCAGCAAACGGCCCCGATCTCGGCGGCTTCGACTGCAAGGCCTGCTGCAGACGCTCCTTATCGCAATGTGCGCCTGCCGGTGGATGCACGCGTTGCCGATCTGCTCGCGCGGATGACGCTGGAGGAGAAGGTAGCGCAGATCATCACCTTGTGGGACAGCAAGGCTGAAGTGCAGGACATCGACACGCGCTGGAACCCGGTCAAGGCATCGGCGAAGTTCCCCGCGGGTCTTGGCCAGCTTGCGCGCCCGTCCGATCGCAGCGGTCCAAGCAGCCCGCGCACCAACAAATTGCGTTCGATCCAGGAAAGCGTCGATTATGTGAACGCGGTTCAGACCTGGGCGACCAAGCAAACGCGGCTGGGGATCCCCGTCCTGTTCCATGAAGAAGCGCTGCATGGCCTTGCGGCGCGTGACGCGACCAGCTTTCCGCAGTCGATCGCCATGGCGTCCACCTGGGATCCCGACCTGATCCGCGACGTGAACAGCGTCATCGCGCGCGAAGTTCGCGCGCGGGGTGTGCCCTATGTCCTGTCGCCCGTGGTCGATGTTGCGCGCGATCCGCGCTGGGGACGGATCGAGGAGACGTTCGGCGAGGATCCTTATCTCGTCAGCGAGATGGGTGTAGCGGCGGTCGAGGGGTTGCAGGGCAGAGGCCCCGTTGGCCCGCTCGCGCCGAGCAAGGTATTCGCGACGCTCAAGCATATGACAGGCCACGGCCAGCCCGAAAGCGGCACCAATGTCGGCCCCGCGCCGATCGCCGAACGCACGCTGCGCGAGGATTTCTTCCCGCCGTTCGAGGCGGTGGTCAAACGCACCGGCATCGAAGCGGTGATGGCCAGCTATAACGAGATCGACGGGGTTCCCAGCCACGTCAACAAATGGCTGCTCGGCGACGTGTTGCGCGGCGAATGGGGTTTCACGGGTGCGGTCGTTAGCGACTATTACGCGATCGACGATCTGGTGAAACTGCACAAGATCGCCCCCGACCTTGCCGATGCGGCGCGCCAGGCGCTGGCCGCCGGGGTGGATAGCGATTTGCCCAATGGCGCGGCCTACAAAACGCTGGTCGAGTCGGTGCGGGCGGGCAAGGTGAAAGAGGCCGACATCGACGCTGCGGTGACGCGGATGCTGCGGATCAAGTTCCTGGCGGGCCTGTTTGAAAATCCGTTCGCGCGCTTCAAGGATACGACCGTCACCAACAATGCCGATGCCATCGCCCTGGCGCGGCGGACCGCCGAAAAGTCGCTGGTGCTGCTCAAGAACAACAGTGCGCTGCCGCTGGCACTCCCTGCTGCAGGCGCAGCGAAGCCGGTCATCGCCGTAATCGGACCCAACGCGGCGGTCGCGCGGCTTGGCGGCTATTATGGCATTCCGCCCAAGACGGTGTCGCCGCTCGACGGAATCAAGGCGCTGGTCGGCGACAAGGCCACGATCGTCTATAACGAGGGCGTCAAGATTACCGAAAATGACGATTGGTGGGCCGATGAGGTCAAGCTCGCCGATCCCGCCGTCAACCGCCAGCGCATCGCCGCTGCGGTCGAGGCGGCGCGCGGTGCCGACCATATTTTGCTGTTCCTGGGCGACACCGAGCAGACCAGCCGCGAAGGCTGGGCCGATACCCATCTGGGCGACCGATCGGACATCGACATCGTCGGCGAACAGGAGGAACTGCTCGACGCGCTGAAGGCGCTGGGCAAGCCGGTTGTCGTGGTGCTCGTCAACGGACGGCCGCCTTCTTATCCGGGCGTGATTGCCAAAGCCGACGCCATTCTCGAAACCTGGTATGGCGGCGAGCAACAGGGGCATGCCATCGCCGACGCGCTGTTTGGTCGGGTCAATCCAGGCGGCAAGCTGCCGGTCACCGTCGCGCGCAACGTCGGCCAGCTGCCCTTTTTCTACAACCACAAGCCGACCGCCCGGCGCGGCTATCTGTTCGATGACAAGGCACCGCTGTTCCCCTTCGGCTATGGGCTGAGCTATACCAAATTCACGATCAGCGCGCCGTCTCTGTCGGCGACCTCGATTGCTGCGGGCCAGCCGGTGACGGTGACGGTCAATGTCGCTAACAGTGGCCAACGCAGCGGTGACGAGGTGGTCCAGGTCTATGTCCGCGACAGCGTCAGCTCGGTCACCCGGCCGGTCAAGGAATTGAAGGGCTTCCGGCGTGTCACGCTGAAGCCGGGCGAGACCAAAAAAGTGGCGATCACATTGCCCCCCGAAGCCTTTCAGATGTGGAACGTCGCGATGAAGCGGGTCATCGAACCCGGCGAGTTCGAGATCATGGTCGGCGCCAATTCGTCCGAGGTGCAGAGCGTCAAGCTGGTCGTCACGCCATGACCGACGCACGTTGCTCACGACGTCAGGCGCTGCTTGGCCTGTCGGCGCTGTCGCTGACGGCCTGCGCCGGAAATGGCCGGACCCCGGTCGGTGCCGCGCCAGCCAGCGGCGAAGGCCTCCACCAGATCGCCGCGCGCAAGGGTCTGCGCTTCGGCTCGGCCATCGCTTACGGTGCTGAAGGCTCGGACAGCGGCTCGATCGGCAACCCTGCCTATCGTGCGATCGTCGAGCGCGAATGCGGGCTGCTCGTTTCCGAAAACGAGCTGAAGTGGCAGGCGACCCGGCCCGGCCCCGACCAGTATAACTTCGCCGCGTTCGACTCGATCGTCCGTTATGCCAAGGCAAAGGGCCTTGATGTCCGTGGTCACACGCTGCTGTGGCATCGCCCGAAATGGCTGCCGGAGTGGGTCAATAATTACGACTATGGCGCGCGCCCGGCGACTGAAGCGGCGCGGCTGATAACCAGCCATATCGAGACGGTGACGCGTCGCTATGCCGGCAGCATTCACAGCTACGACGTTGTCAACGAATTGTTCGACGACAAGACCGGTGCCTTTGTCGACACATCGATGTCGAAGGCGATGGGGAGCCACGAAGCCGTGGTCGATCTCGCCTTTCACACCGCGCGACGCGAGCTTCCCGACGCCGAGCTTGTCTATAACGACTATATGAGCTGGGAGCCGGGTCATGCGAACCACCGCGCCGGCGTTCTCCGCCTGCTGGAGGGGTTTCGCAAACGCGGCGTGCCCTGTGATGCATTGGGAATCCAGTCGCATATCGAAATACGGACGATCGATCGCGCGACCGGCATCGGTCCCTATGATCTCAAGGAATGGCGTGCCTTTTGCGACGCCGTTACCGGCATGGGGTACCGGCTGCTGCTCACCGAATTCGACGTTAAGGACAATGGCTTGCCCGCCGATTACGCAGCGCGCGATGCCGGGGTCGCTAACTATACGCGCGCCTATCTGGAGGTGATGCTCTCCTACCCACAGCTTCGCGACATATTGGCGTGGGGCATGGTCGACAAATATAGCTGGCTTCAGGGCTTTGCGCCACGCGCGGACGGTTTGCCTCAGCGTTGCTGCCCCTATGGCGACGACTACCGGCCGCACCCGATGCGCGCCACGCTTGCCGAGCTGCTTGCGGGCGCGCCGGCGCGTCCGCCGCGCGCTTGACCGCACGGCAGCCGCAACGAAGAAAGGGCGAATGACCACAGCGCCCGGTTGTCGCCCCGCCGAAACAGCGACCATCGATGTCATGGCGATCGGGGCCGAACGATCGCCGCTGATCCGGATCGACGGTGCCACCAGCGATCCGCGCGCTCTGGTCGATTTTGCCTGTAAAGCGGTTTCCTTCGCGCCGGTCGCGGACAATCTTTACCCTGGCCTGCGTGCGCCCATGCCGCTCGATTATGTGCGATCGATGGTCGCTCGGCTCGATCCGCTCATTCGCCGGGTTTATGAACTGGACCAGGTCCGGCTGGCGCGCGCGGAATGCTTCTTCTCGGTCGTCACGAAGCCCGCGTCCGATCTTGTCCCGCTTCAGACCGTGCCGCACATCGACACCAGCGACCCGCTTCATTTTGCGACGGTCCATTACCTCTGCTCAACGCGTTTCGGCGGCACTGCCTTTTTTCGCCAATTGTCGACGGGATATGAGATGATCTCGCCGGATCGCGAAGCGAATTGGGACCGCGCACGCGATGGAGCGTTGCTGACGCATAGAAGCGCCGCTTACCCGTCCGCCGATACCGCCGATCATGTTCGGGTCGCCGCAATCCCGGCGGCGTTCGACCGGCTGATTGTTTATCGCAGCAACGCGCTGCATGCCGGAATTATCGATCCGACGGTCGATCATCCAGCCGATCCGCGTGCCGGTCGCCTGACCGCCACGATGTTCATCGCCTATCGGCGGAATACGACACGACCGACGTAAAAAGGACCGCCACTTGGGGAAAGTGGCGGTCCAAAGGTTGGGGAAGGTCGCTGTGCGTCAGAAGGTGAAGCGCCCCAGGATCGTGAAGCGCCGGTCGCTCATATACCATTGGCGCGGCACATATTGGATTTCGCCGGCACCGTTGAGCACTGCCGCTTCCGTCCGCGTCTGGGAATTAAGCAAGTTCACCGCCTGAATGCCCAGCTTGAACTGGTCGGTCACGGTAACCGTTGCCGAGGCGTCGAGCTGACCATAAGCGCGCTGGAAGATCGGATCGAACGGCGTGATCACGTCGCGGATCGTCAACAGATAGCGTGAGCGCCAGTTGTACGAGGCCCGAAGCGAAAGCTTCCCGAGATCGATGAAGGGCGTAAAGTTGATCGTATGCCTCGACAGTCCCTGAAGCGGGAACGCATCACCGGTAATCGCCGACTGGCGACCGGCCGCAACATCGGGATCGGTCGCCGACAGGGTCGTCTGCGGCACGCCCGATGACTCGACATAGGTATAGGTCGCCTGCAGACCCAGCCCGGCCAGCGGTCCCGGCAGGAAATCGAAGATCTGCTGATACGACACTTCCGCACCGCTAACCTTGCCCGTTTCGGGCGAATTGACCGCAGTCGTCAGCACGACCGGGAAAGTCGCACCATTGTTGGTGAGGCTGATCGACGTCGTGGAGTTGGTGACGACGTCGTAAAGCCGCTTGTGGAACAGCGAGAGGGTGATCTGCCCGACCTTGCTGAAATAATATTCGGCGGTGAGGTCGAAATTGTCCGATGTCGTCGGCAACAGATTCGGATTGCCCGCGGTGACCGTGGACTGGATCGTAAAGCTGCCCGGAATTGCCGCGCCGCCACTATCGACATTCTGGTTCGCGCTTAGGCCGGTCACGTTGAAATAGTTGCGTGAGAAGCCGAACGGCGGTGCGAACACGCCCTTGAAATAGCCGGCCCGGAATTGCAGCCCGCCGCCTGCTTCAAGCTTCAAATTCACACTCGGCAGGAAATAGTCATAGTTCGTCTCGGCATCGATCGAAAGCAGCGCGCCGTTCAGATAGTTACGCGCCTGCTGTCGCACCGCGGGCGTGAAGGTACAAAAGCCTGTTGCCGGTTGGGGCGGGACCTGCGCTGCGGCGTCGGCACAGGCCTGTTCGGTGGTGATCGACGTCGGGTTGTTTGCGAACTGCTGGAAACCCTGCGAGGTTCGTTTGGTATGGGTGTAGCGCAGTCCGACATTGCCGGAGAAGCGCAGGCCGCCGCCGAACTCGGTATCGAATTTGACCATGCCATAGATCGCGAAATTCTTGTTCTGCTGCGGGTTGATTTCGCCTGGCTGAAACGGTGTTCCGGCAACATTGCCGCAGCGGTTGGCCAGCGAGTTCCAGCCGGCGTTGATCGTGCGGCCATCGACGCCGCACGTGGTGGTCCCTTGCCATTCGCGCGCGATCGAGTTCGCATAAGCGATATAGGCATCACGATCCGCGACGGTGTCGCCAGCAAAGAACAGCCGTCCCTGACCCCCGATCGGATTGTTGGCCGCCCCGCGGAAGAAATTGGGATAAGTGATCGCTTCGTAATTGGCCAGCGGCGCACCGCCATTGCCGCCAGTCACGCCATCGACATTATCGTCGAACCACACCGGTCCGCCATTGCCCCATTGCTCGCTGAGCACACCCCAGTTGTAGATCGAGAAGCGCGCCGTCTGCTCGGTATCGGCATAACGCCCGCCGACCTGAACTGATTTCAGGAAGCCGCTGTCGGGGAAGGAGAGTTCTGCGTCCAGGCGGAAGGCATCTTCGCGGCCTTCGCTCTGTTCAATATGATCCATCGCGGCGCGATAGAAGCTGTTGAACGGGTCGGTGAAGCTTTGGTGCGTCCCGGTGAAATAGGTCGGCGAATTGCCGTTTGATCCCGGCGCGCCGGGGCAGGGCAGCGGGTCGCAGGTCTGTGGCCGCAGAAACTGAACGTTCGGCAAGTCATGGCCGTTGAGCTTGATCGCTGCGTCCTGATAGGTCGTCGCCCACAGCGTGTTGTCCTCGACATCGCTTTTCGAATCGACATGCTGATAATCGAAGCTAACCGCGAAATTGTCGCTCGGCGTCCAGCGCAGATTAGCCGAATAGTCCGTGGTCTTGATCGTCTCATAATGATCGCGCCGGATGTTGTTCGACTGCAGCCCCAGGATCGGCGTGCGGACGTCGCCGCCATTTTCGATCTGCTGGTCGGCGCGCCAGCCGGTCGGGCCGGTGATCACGCCATTCTCGAACACGCCGCTGTCGTCGAAATCCAGCGAGGTGCCGGCGACGGCACGCGAATCGCCGTTGTTCGACACATTGTCGGTCGCGATTTCGATCGTATTCTCGCTCCACGCCTGACGCGCGTCGGACCGCAGGAACTGGAAGGTCGCCGCCAGCGACCCATCGTTGCTTTTCCACTGCAACGCGGCCGAATAACCATAGCGCTCGCGGTTGAAATTCTGACGGCCCATCACTGCGCCGCGCGGGAACAGTTGCGACGGTCCGGCGGTCGCGCCGGCGAAGGGAACGACGTCGGTACGCGTCCCATCCGAATAGGTGGTGCGAGGGCGGAAGCTGGAGATGCCGATACGGTCGGCTTGCGAGTAGAGCTGCGAGTAGGAAACACTGCCGAGCAGTCCGATCTCGCCGATGCCGGTCGACCAGCGGTTGCTGACCAGTGCGGAGAGAGTCGGTGCCGACCGCGAGACGAAATCGCCATAGTTCATCTCGGCAGACCCTGCGATGAGCAGACCGGTCTGATCGAAGGGCAAACGGGTGCGCAGGTTGACGATACCGCCGATACCGCCCTCGATCAGATCCGCCGACGGCGTCTTGTAGACATCGACGCCGGCAAGCAGTTCGGACGGCACGTCGGCAAAGCTCAGGCCTGAGCCATTGCCGGCGCTGAACGCTTCGCGGCCGTTGAAACGCGACCCGACATAGCTGAGGCCACGGATAGTGACACCCGATCCTTCGACCGAGAAATGGTCGGGATCGACGCCCGCTGAAAAGCGGTTGATCGTGATGCCGGGGATGCGCTGGAGCGCTTCGGTGACCGACCGGTCGGGAAGCGCCCCGATGTCTTCGGCGGTGACCGAGTCGATGACGGTGTCGGCATCTTCCTTGCGCTTCTGCGCGCTTTGCAGCGCGGCGCGGAAGCCGGTGACGACGATGTCCTCGGCGCTCGTTGTCTCGGCGGCGGGATCAGTTGCGGTGTCCTGGGCAAATGCCGGGGTAGCGATTATCGCGGCGGTAACAATCGCCAGCGTCGAAGCACTCAGCCGAAGCCATGGCGCACGCTGATTCGTGAGCTTTGCTTCACGAGAAAATATCGTTGCAACAGGCATTTAACCCCTCCCATGTCACGGACCGTTTCGGCCTCATATGGTTGCGCACTTCAAAAGGTAGCGCTACCATTTCCTCGTCATATGACATAGGCGCTGTTTCGACAAGCGGTGATTTGCGCTAAACAATAATCACGACGATCGAATGTAACAAAACAGTCGGGGTCGGAGGGGGAATGCCATGGAAACGACCAGGATTCAGTCGATTGTCATCGTTGGTGGGGGCACTGCCGGATGGATGACCGCCGCGGCGCTCGCCCGTATCCTGGGTCCCGACTATGCCAGCATCACCCTGATCGAATCCGACGAGATCGGCACGGTCGGGGTGGGCGAGGCGACGATCCCGCAAATCAATATCTTCAACCGGATGCTCGGGATCGACGAGGACGATTTCGTCCGCCGTACCAAGGGAAGTTTCAAGCTGGGCATCGAATTCGTCGATTGGGGCGGAATCGGCCAACGCTATTTCCATCCGTTCGGCAACATCGGCGTCGACATGGCTGGCGTGTCGTTCCACGCGCATTGGCAACGGCTGCGTGGTGAGGCCGAATTCGCCGATGTCGAGGATTATTCGGTAATGGCGAAGGCGGCGCGCCACGACAAATTCATGCGCCCGACGACTGCACCTGGCTCACTCCTCTCGTCGATCGCCTACGCCTTTCACTTCGATGCCGGGCTTTACGCGCTCTATTTGCGCGAACTGGCTGAGGGAAACGGGGTGCGCCGTATTGAGGGGCGGATCACCGGTGCCACACGCAATGGCGAGACAGGCCATATCGATCATGTGACGATGCAGGACGGGCGCACGATCCCCGGGCAATTGTTCATCGATTGCTCGGGATTCGGCGGCTTGCTCATCGGTCGCGAGCTCGGCGTGCCCTATATCGACTGGGCGGCGTTTCTGCCGTGCAACCGCGCTGTCGCGGTCCCGTGCGAGCTGAGCGAAGCGCTTCCGCCCTACACCCGCTCGACAGCGCGCGCGGCGGGCTGGCAATGGCGCATTCCGCTCCAGCACCGAATTGGCAATGGGCATGTCTATTGCGGCGACTATATCAGCGACGACGAGGCTGCGGCGGTGTTGCTCGCCAACCTTGATGGCCGCCCGCTTGCCGATCCACGCTTCCTGAAATTCACGACTGGCCACCGCGCACAGTTTTGGGAAAAGAACTGCGTGTCGATCGGCCTCTCGGCTGGGTTCATGGAGCCGCTTGAATCGACTAGCATCTGGATGATCCAGACGGGTATTGCGCGCTTGCTATCGAACTTCCCCGATCAGGGCTTCGAATCCGCGAGCATCGATCGGTATAACCGGCTGATGATCGAGGAGAGCGAGTTGGTGCGCGATTTCCTCGTTCTCCATTATCATGCGACGACGCGCGACGATTCCGACTTCTGGAATTATTGCCGGACCATGCCGATCCCCGATCGGCTTGCCGAGAAAATCCGCGTTTTCCAAAGCAGCGGCCGTGCGTTTCGTGAGCATGAGGAATTGTTCAACGACACCAGCTGGTTCGCGGTAATGGAGGGTCAGCGCCTCGGCGCCCGTGGTTTCGACCCGGTGGCCGAGCTGATGCCGATCGAACAGACCCGCGAACGGCTGCGCCAGATCAAGGCGGCGGTGACCGCATCGGTCGATCATATGCCGCGCCACTGGGACTTCATTCGCGACAATTGCGCCGCATGAAAAAAAGGGGCCGGTCGCCCGGCCCCTTCGTCGTTATGGATGAGCAAGCTCAGCCTTCCATGGCCTCGAGTTCCTTGCCCTTGGTTTCGACGATGAACTTCTTGACCAGGAAGAAGCTGATCGTCGCGCAAATCGCATAGAAGCTGTAGCTCGCCGCGAGCCCGAGTCCGACCGCCATGATCGGGAAGCTGAATGAGATGAGGAAGTTGGCGAACCACTGGAAAAACCCGCAGACCGCCAGCGCGGAGCCGCGAATCTGGTTCGGGAACATCTCGCCGAGCATCACCCACATGATCGGGCCCCAGCTCAGATTGAAGAAGATCACATAGAGGTTGGCCGCGATCAACGCGAGCGTGCCGAGCGAAGATGACAGTTGCAGCTGACCTGCGCCGTCGAGCGTACCGTTGGCGAAGGCATACACCAGCGCGAACAAAGTCACGGCCATGCCCGCCGAACCGATCAGCAACAGCGGCTTGCGCCCGATCCGGTCCACCAGCGCGATCGTGCCGAAACAGGCCGCGATCGACACCAGGCCCGATACGATATTGATCTGCAGCGACTGGTCTTCGGTAAAGCCCGCAAGCTGCCATAGGGTGGCGCCGTAATAGAAGATGATGTTTATCCCGACGAGTTGCTGGAACACCGCGAGCAGCAGGCCGGCCCACACGATCGGGCGTACGCCGCCCTTCACCGGGTCGAGGATATCGGACAGGCGCGGGCGATGGTCAGCGCTGAAACTGGCCCTGATCTCCTCGATCTTGGTGGACGCAGCGGTGGCGCCGAACAGGCTGGTCAGCACGCGGCTGGCGTCGTCGAGCCGACCCTTCGACACCAGATAGCGCGGACTTTCCGGGATGAAGAACAGTGCGACCAAGAACACGGCGGCAGGCACCGCTTGCATCAGGTACATCCAGCGCCACGCCTCGATCCCAGCCCAATAGGGCGCGGTGGAGGCGCCCGCACTCGCGGCGAGGAAATAGTTGACGACAAACGCGGCGGTCAGCCCGGTGATAATCATGATCTGCTGAACCGTGGTCATCCGCCCGCGAATATTGGCGGGTGCGACCTCGGAAATATAGGCTGGCGACAGCACGCTGGCGGCACCCACCGCCATGCCGCCCATGATACGCGCGGCGACGAACAGCCATTGCACATGGGCAAAACCCTGAATCAGCGCGCCGACCAGGAAGAGCACTGCCGACAGGATCATGACGTTGCGCCGGCCCATTACGTCGGCAAGCCTGCCCGCGAGAAATGCGCCGATAAAGCAGCCAATAAGGAGCGATCCGACCGTAAACCCGAGTCCGGCATCGCCGAGCGCGAATGCCGATCGCAGTCCGTCCTGCGTACCGTTGACCGCGCCGCTGTCATAACCGAACAACAATCCACCAATCGTCGCTACGGCGACAATCGCACTGATGAGTGCCAAATTGGTCTGGCTTCCCGACCTGTCGGTCATGCCCTCTCCTATAGCTTATTATGGTAGCGCTATCATGCGCAGTCGAGACGCTTCGCGCAACCCCCATTCGGTAGGACATTCGAAGCGGCATCGACGCATGACTCAAGCAGTCACAGCCTGGTCGGCTGGCATGGAATATTTCGTGCGCTGATCATGTTGCGACGATCAAGTCGAACAGTGCGTAGAAGGAAGTGTACGCTCCTTTTTTGAGGCTCGAACCTAGGACCGCTAACGGCGATCGAGGCGGGATTGCCGATGTCGACCGGCACCCGCCCGAATTGCGTCCATCCGGTGCGAGAGTGTTGAAGGGCGGGTCGCAACTGTGCGCGCCAAATTACTTGTGTGCGCCGAATTACTGCCAGCGTTACCGGCCCGGCCCGGCACCGGCAGTCGATTGACAGCGTGACCAGCCATATCGGTTTTCGCCGAATGGTCCACAAAGCGGCGTAGCGCCGATATGACACGACGCGCCGCCGGGCGCGCCGTGCCCCACATCGATCAGAACTTCGCGCGGACGCCGATTGAGTAACGGCGCTCGGACAGCGAATAGCTGTTGAGCGCGATGGCACCGGCTGCGCTATATTCCGTTGTCGCAGAATCCTTCGGCAACAGATTTTGCGCCTGGAAAGAGACTGCGATCCCCTTCGTGATGTCAATGCCAAGCTGGGCGTCGAGTTGCGAGCGTGGGCCGATCAAGCTCGGGCGGCCTTCCGAAAACTCGAACACGGCTTCATCACGGTAATTATAGGCGACGCGCGCCGAGAAGATGCCCTTCTCGTACAAGCCGACCAGATTGTAGCTGTTCTTCGACACCGCAACGAGCGGGAAGCCGGCGTTATCCTCCGAGTCCGAGTAGGTGTAGTTGGCGATGATGCCGAACCCGTCGAGCGGGGAGGGCAGGAAATCGAAGAATTGCTGGATGCCTACTTCAAACCCCTTGATCTTCGCGCTGGCGAGATTTTCGGGACGCGAGAAGGTGAGTTCGCGGCCCTGCGGATCGAGGTTGGTGTCGATGCCGGTGGTGACGAAGCTGGCGATGAAGTCCTGCACGTCCTTGTAGAACAGCGCGCCGGAAATCAGCGAGCTTTTGCCCGTGTAATATTCAAAGCTGATGTCCGCCTGCGTCGATACGGGCGGTTCGAGATTCACGTTGCCGCCGGTCACCGACAGGTTGGTCGCGTTGAAGAAGGTCGATGGCGCAAGGTCGGCGATCGACGCGCGCTGCATCGTTTGCGACCCCGATACGCGGATCAGGAAATTGTCGCTGACGTTGAACGCGATGTTCGCGCTGGGCAGGACGTTGGTGTAGCGATTCTTGTCGGTGACCAACGTGCTGACCGTACCGACATTGACGTAGGAATCGACCGACAGACGGGTATTGGCGATGCGCACGCCGGCATTGGCGCGATAGGGAATGCCTGCAAGCTCGCCCTCGCCCGATACCATCAGATAGGCGGCGAACGTCTTTTCGCTGAAGTCATAATCGCGTTGGCGATTGGGCAGCAGCGTCGACATGTCGTTCTGATTGGGATTGGGCTCCGCTGCCTGCGCGCGCGTGAAGACATAATCATAGGTGGGCGCGGTGCTGAGGAAGCTGCGCGGGAATGCGCCCGGAATACCGGTGAGGAAATCGCTCGTGTTGATAAGCTTCAAATAGGGTTCGATTTCGGCGCGGGTCGGCGTCACCTGGCTGCGATAGGCGTTCGAGCGGGCGTGCAGGTCGGTGTAACGCGCGCCCATCGACAGCGTCACGCCGCTGTCGAACTCATAGCTGATATCCAGCTTGCCGGTATATTCCTCCAGCAGCCCGATCAGGCGGTTGCTGCGCACGCCGTTGGTCGCGGGATTGAACGACGAATAGAGGGTGGGGTTGAACGCCCCCAGGCTGAGCGAGGGCACGGTGACATTGCGGAAATCGAATGCACCGGGGACCAGAGCGGTCGCCTGTAGCGTGATGATCTGGATGGTCTGGTCGATCGTGCCCTTGCTGTAATAGCCGTCGGCTTCGATCTTCAGACCGTCCTTTTCATATTTGCCATTCAGGCCGTAGAGGTAGCTTTCGGTCGGCTCGTTGCGGATCTGGCCGGCGGTGGTGACCGTGCCATTGGCGTTGCCCGCGACGACGGTGGTGCCATCGAGCACGCGGTTAGTGACCGGATTGGTGCCGGTGGGCAGGCGGAAGGCGAAAAAGTCCTGATGCCGCCCGGTGGTCAGCCGCGAGAACAGCGCATCGGCGGTGACGGTCAACTCAGGCGTCACCTCGAACTGCACTGCGCCGTTCAGGCCGAGGCGCGAGCGATCGACGGTGAACTGTTCGTACTGGAGCAGCACCGGCGTCTGGTTCACGCCCGCGCCAGTGCCGGTATAGGTGCGGTTGAGGAAATTGTTGCGCTCGAACGTCTGGCTGGTCGAGGTGCGCTTCTGATATTCGCCGGCCAGCATGATGCCGATGCGGCCATCGGCGAATTTGGTGGTGGCGAAGCCAGTGATCGCGGGCTCGAACTTGTCGGACACTTCGGAGTAGACGCCCTGCGCGCGGACCGAGATCGTCGGCTCCTTGAAGCTCAGCGGCTTGGGCGTGACGAGGTTAACGGTGCCGCCAAGCCCGCCCTCGGCCTGGCTGGCGAGCGGGGATTTGCGGACTTCCAGGCGGCCGAACAGGCTGGACGGGACCGAGTCGAGACCGGACGAGCGGCCGAGCTGGTCGTTCTCCGGCGGCGACAGGCGCGCGGACCAGCCGAGCAGCGTGCGACCGTCGACTTCGACGCGGACTTGCTGAAGGCCGCGCACCGAGACCGACTGACCCTCGCCGAACACGCGCGTGATCTGCACGCCGGTGACGCGCTGCAATGCTTCGGCGACATTGGCGTCGGGGAGCTTGCCGACATCCTCGGCGGTGATGACATCCATCACCTGAGACGCGTCGCGCTTGATCTCGGCCGCGCGCTGGAGCGAACCACGGATGCCGCTGATGATGACTTCCTCTTCGCCAGTCTCCGACTCGGCGGCGGGCGCGGCGTCCTGCGCGCTGGCGACCGGGGCCGCGATCATGGCGGCCGCGATGACGCCGGGTGCAACGGTGTTCTTCAAAATGTGCCGGAAATGCATGGTATTCCTCCCCAAAGTTACGGCGAATTGATCCGCTCGAACCTGTTGCCGAATGGAGATTGCCCCACCATTCGTCCGGTTATGCCACCGGTGTCAGCGAGGGATGTAGTACAACTATACCAATTTGGTCAACGCCGTTTGACAACGCGTTGTATGACAAATTACGAACGGTGTTTCGCTTCGGTTCGGACGAGGCGACGGCGGCCGACAAAAAGCGGCCGCAGCGCCGGAGCGCCGCGGCCATAGTCTAGCCACCCTCGAGAGGGGTTCTGTGGGCCGCGCGGCAAGCGCGGCGAAGCGTCAGACCTTGACCATGCGGATCGCAATCCACGGTTTGCCAGGAAGCGCGATGCTGGGCCGGGCGGGATCGCGCACGTCATAGTCGCCACTCTGCTGCATCCGGAACACCCCCTCGACCGGGGTGATCGTCATGTTCCAGGTGTCGATGATGTCGGCACGGAAGCTGTGCTTGGAATCGCCGCGGCGGCCGGGCAGGACGACTTTCCATTCGGCTGGCGCGGTCGCCCCGAAATATTTCAGATAATATTCGTTGGGCTGGCCGCCGAGATGGTAGTCCCACAGATGCTGGATCGGGTCGATGCCAGGTATCGGGCCGTCCTCCATGATCTTGCGCAAAAAGGCGAGGCGTGGGGCGCTGGTCCCCTGAAGCTTGCCGCCTTGCCCCAGCCAGGAATAATCGGCGTTGCGGTTGGCGTCGAAGGTTTCGCTGTGGCCGACATAGGTGCCGCCGATCACCCCCCACCAGAAGCGCTCGACCATCTGTTCGCCGGTCAGCTGACCCCAGCGTTTGTCCGAATTGCCCTCGTAAACGACCTCGTCGAACACCACCGGCTTCAGCACGAACTCGCGGTGGATCGCGGCGCGGTTGTCGTCGAGCACCGCTGCGCCATTCTGGACACTGGCATGGGTGATCCACGGCTTGCGGTGATCGTAATAGGTGTTGATCTGATGGATCGAGCGCAGCCGGTCGTGCGGGTCGGCGGCAACGAGAATCTGGAACAGATGATCCCAGTCGTCCATCGACTTGGTTTTCACCGCATCATATTCATTGCCCATCGACCACCAGAGATGGGCATAGGCACCCCAGCGCGCGGCGCAGTAGCGGACATAGCGCTCGTCATCGGCGCGCTTCATGTCGTTATAGCCGCGCTTTTCGTCATAGGGGTGGAACAGGATGACGTCGGCCTCGATCCCCAATTGCCCCAGGCGGACGATGCGATCCTCGTAACGGCGGAAATAATCGGGGTCGAAGCGCGTCGCGTCCCAGTCGCGCGGGCCGGGGCCGGTGCGGACGAACGGGTTGGTCGCCACCGATTCGACGTTCGGCGTCACCAGCATCCGCAGCTTGTTGAACGGTGCGCCCTTCAGCGTCTCCAGTGTCTGCGCGCATTTGGCGTCGGACTGGAGCGCCCAAGCGTAGCAGGTCGTGCCGATCAGGCGGTACGGCGTGCCGTCGGTATAAGCGAAGTGATAGCCGTCCTGCGTGACGCGCATCGGGCCGTGATTGCCGGTCGCGGGCGCGATACATTCAAAACGGCCGCGCTTATGCGCCAGCTCGCTCGCGCTGCTTTCGGTTTCCCAGCGCCAGTCGCCGATCTCCGGCGGGCTGAAGCGGACGCGATAGACGCCCTTGCCGTCGTAGAAACCGGGCACGAGGATGGTCTTGCCCGCGCCCTTGAAGATGGCGGCGATCTGGACATCGACAAACGGGTTGCCGGTCGATGGCCCGTCGAACACCAGTTCGTGCACGCCCCAGCGCGCGGTGCGCTTGATCTCGCGGTCCTGCGCCAGCACGGGCGAGGCGGCGGCACCAGCGGCGATCAGGCCGCTCTTCAACATCTGGCGACGCGATACGCTCACGATACTCTCCTGTCGGTCTCGCCGGTCCATGCCCGGCCATTGATGGTGGTGCGTGCAGCGACGGCATCGCCATGCGAAATGCGGTTGCCCTTGCGCACGCCGGTAAAGGTGCAGTCGCGCAGGCGGATGTTGGTGATCGGAAGCTCGGGATAGCCTTGCAGGTCGACGCCATATTCGCTGGCGCGACAGGTGATGTTTTCCATCAGCACGCCCCCGACGCGCGCGGGCATGAAGCGGCCACCGGCGCCTTCGCCATAATGGAGGCTGACTTGCAGCACCGCTTCGTTGACGCCGTCGATGGCGATGTCACGGAACACGATATTGTCGATATAGCCGCCACGGTGGGAGTTGCTCTTGAGCCGGAGCGCGCGTTCCAAGTCCGACCCGCCCATGCGGCAGTTGCGGACATAGACATTGCGGATGCCGCCCGACGCCTCACTGCCGAGCGAGACGCCGCCATGACCGTCGCGCATTCGGCAATTCTGGACGACGATGTTCTCGCTCGGCGTGTTCACTCGGCGGCCGTCGAAGTTGCGACCGCTCTTAACAGCAATGCAATCATCGCCAGCGGAGAAGTCGCATTGCTCGATCAGCACGTCGCGGCAGGATTCGGGATTGCAGCCGTCATTGTTCGGGCCGAGCGACCGGATGACGATGTTGCGGACGGTGACGTTGCGGCACAGTACCGGGTGGACGATCCACATTGGCGATCCGGTGATCGTTGGGCCGTCGATCAGGACATTGGTGCAGCGATAGGGCTGAATGAAGCTCGGGCGATGGTATGCGCCGGGGCCGAGCAGACGTTGTTGCGGCGGAACCCCCTGTTCGGCGAGGCGGGCGAGGCGGTTCTTGCCCTCGGTGCGCCCGGCGACGATCGCGCGGTCGGTGTGGGTGAGCCAGCTCCACCAATTGTCGATGCTGGCCTGCGCATCGATCGTGCCGGTTCCGGTGATCGCAACGTCGCGCGCGCCATAGGCATAGATCATCGGTGCATAGTTCATGCACTCGACGCCCTCGAACCGGGTGAGCACCATCGGCAGATAGTCGTTCGGATCGTTCGAGAACCGCAGGGTGGCACCCGCCGCGATGTGGAGATCGACCCGGCTGGCAAGCTGGATCGCGGCGCTGGGCCAGGCGCCCGCCGGGATCAGCACGCGGCCTCCGCCCGCGCGCGCGCAGGCGCCGATGGCGGAGCGGATCGCAGCGGTGGTCTTCGCCTTGCTGGCGGGGTCGGCACCGAAGCGGCGAATGTCGAAAGTCCGCGCGGGGAAGCTGGGCGGACGGATGCGGGCGAGGATCGCTGCGACGGGTGCCCAGCTGTCGGGAACCTTCGCTTGGGCACGGGTGCTGGCGAGAAGCAGCGAGGCTGCCCCTCCCGCCAGCAAGTCTCGCCGTTCAATCATGCAGCCGCGCGCTCGGCGTCGAGCTGTTCGAGCGACTTGCCCTCGTTACGCGGCGCCCAAATGAAGCCGATGATCCCGCTGATCGTGAGGAAGCCGACGAGGATCCATGCCAGGGTGGTGAAGCCGGTGGCAGTCAAGAACGGCACGAAGAAGGCGAAGATTCCGAGCGCAATCCGCACGACCGCGAACATCACGCCTTGTGCGGTCGCGCGTAGTGCGGTGGGGAACATCTCCGAACTCCACAGCTGAAAGAAACATTGCGCGCCAAACCCCTGGCCCACCGACATCAGCACGACATGGATGATTGCAAGCGGCAACGTCAGCGGGAACAGCGCCAGCAGCGACATGCCGAAGATCTGAATGATCGCGGAAACGCCGAACAACAGCCGCTGGTTCACCTTGTCCGCCAGCTTCATGAAGATGAAAAAGATCGATCCCATGCCGATGATGAAGCTGAGCGCCAGCACCGCGACCGACATGGCGTGGCTCTGATTACCAACGGTGCTGAGAATATAGGGGAAGAAGAAACCATTGGTGCCGGCCCACAGGTTCCAGAATAGATACATGCCGGTCAGAAATGCCATCGACCCAATATGCTGACGCGTGAACAGATCCTGCCAGCGCCCGCGCTTGGCGACTTCGCCGCTTTGCTGCGCCTCCACCCAACGCTGCGATTCCTGCATTCGTGAGCGAAGGAAGGTGAGCGCGAGCGCAAGGATGGCAAGGTGCGCGAACACGATCCGCGCGCCGAGCAGGCCGAGCGGTTCGAGCACGAGAAACATGACCAGAACGACGACCGGGCCGAGATACCACAGCACCTGTGCCACACCGCTGTGCTTGCCGCGCTTTTTGTCCGGCGCCATCTCCGCGATCAGCGACCAGCTGGCGGGGATGTCGGCACCGACGGCGAGGCCGACGAGGAAGAAGCCGATCACGATCATCCACGCGTTGACGGCAAAGACGAGCCACAACATCCCGAATGCATAGAACAGCATGTCGTATTGATAGATGCGCTTGCGCCCGAACAGGTCGCACAGTCGCCCGCCGATCAGCGCGCCGATGCCTGCGGCGATGGCGTTAGGGCCGAAAGCGCCGATCAGGCCGACGAAATCCGTGGAAAGACCATAGGCCTTGACCCACAGGGCCAGCGCTGCCGCACCCGCGACGATCGACCCGGCGTCGATGTAATTGGCGAGTCCGGCGAGGATGGTGTTCTTCCAGTCCTCCCGGTCGGCGGCGGCGGTCGTCATGGGCGGTCTCTCCGGAATCAGATGGCCTGGCCGTTATGTGCGCGCTGCGGCCTCAGCGAAATCTTGGGAAAAGAGTGGCAGGGGAAGCGGAAGCCTCCCCTGCCAAGGGGTGCTTCATCAGAACTTCAGGCGCGCACCGGCATAGAAGCGGCGACCGATCGGGTCGAAGCTGCCGTTCACGTTACCGGCGACGCCGGTGTAGAGCGGCGGCCGCTCGACATCGAACAGGTTCTTCACGCCGACGAAGAACTGCATCGTGTCCATGACTTTGAAGCGGACCTGGGCATCGGTGTAGATGATGCTGTCGATCGCGAAGAGCTCCTTGTCGGGCAGCGAGCCATCGGCGAGCACGTAGCGCGTCTGGAAATTCTCATAATCCAGATAGGTCTTGCCGATATATTCGCCGCTGACGGTAAAGCCGACGGTGTCGTTGTCCCAGCTGATGCTGGCGCTTGCCGCATCCTTCGGTGTGCCGAGTTCGCCCATCGAATTGTCATAAGGATCACCCGCGAGCGGGGTGTTCCCCTTGGCCAGCAGATGAGTCCATGATGTCTGGAAATTGGCTCGGCCGCCGAACGTCTCCATGGTGTAGGACAAGGTGAAGTCGAGGCCTTCAGTCTTGCTGCCGCCGCTGTTGACCAATGCGCGGACGACCTGTTCCACCGAACCGGCGCTGAACGCACCGTTGGCGGTCGAGCGACGGGTGACGAACTGACAGAATTCGTCGACGCCCTGGACGTAGCATTTGTTCAGCACCGTCGCCTGGCTGATGCGGCTGATCGCATCCTTCAGCTTGATGTTGAAATAGTCGGCGGTGAAGGTCAGGCCGCGCAGCGCGTCGATCGACACCGGGTTGATCACCACACCGGCGGTGTAGGTCGTGGCGGTTTCCTCCTGAATGTTCGGGTTCGACGCGGTCAGGCTGCCGACGCCCTGCTGATCCGGGACGGTCAGCGTGAACGACCCGTTCGCCTGGATGTTGGTGAGCACACCCGGTGCTGCGCGGCAATTGACGGCGGTGGCGCTGGTGCTGGCCAGCGTGACGCCCTGACACGGGTCAGTGATCGAGATGATCCCTTGCTGCGGTGCCTCGAACAGCTCGCCGATATTCGGTGCACGGACGGCATGGGCGTAGACGCCGCGGAAGCGGATGTCCGGCACGGGCGACCATTCGACACCGCCATTATAGGCATAGAAGGTGCCGACGGTCGAATAGTCGGAGACACGCGCCGCGCCGCGCAGCGTGAGGTTGTGGAAGAATGGCTGATTGGTCAGCAGCGGTACGACGACTTCAGCATAGGCCTCCTTGACGCTGAAGCTACCGACCGTGTCGGTCGCCTGAGTATAGCCGTTGCGCGCCTGGTTGGTCAGCGGATCGAACGTGTCACGGCTGGCTTCCTCACGATATTCAAGGCCCGCCGCCAGCTGCACCGGACCACCGGGAAGCTGGAACAAGGTGCCGCTGAGGTTGAGTGCGGCAGCATGCATGTCCTGGAAGGCGTGGGCCTGATAGCTGGCCTTCACATAGTTGATCGCTTCCTGCGAGATCTTGCTCGTCCCGTTGGCGTTGAGGCCGAACGGATTGAACGGCACGCAGCCATTGGCGCGGGCATTGGCATCGAGACAGATCGCATCGGTGGTGCTGCCGTTGCGGTTGACGTCATAGATGTCGGACACGACCTGAACCGCGTTGGCGACATTGTAGAGGTTGGCGAGGCCAGTCATCGTCGTGTCGGAACGGGTGGAGCCATAGCTGTAATAAGCGTCGAGGTTCCAGCCGCCGCCGAGATCGACATCGGTGCCGAGCGCGATGCGGAAATTGTCGCGCTGTGTGGTGACGGCGCGGGTGCCGTCCCCGAACATCGTCGTGCGCAGCAGGAAGCTGACGTCCTTCAGCCCGTCGCCGGTGCGGTCATTGGCGGCATTGTAAACCGCGTCGGACACGAACGGATTGCGCACGATCGTCGTCACACCGCCGGGGCCGAACACGCGGTGTTCGATGTTGAAATAGCCATTGGCGTTGCCGGGCGCGTTGAACGCACCCAGCGCGCCGTCGGTGCGCAGTGGCGAGGCCTCCAGATAGCCCTTGGTATCGACGCGGTTATACGTTCCTTCGAAGAACACATTGACGCTGTCGGAGACGTCATAGTTGGTGCGCACCGCAAAGGTCAGGCGCTCGACCGGCGAGGCGATCGCGCCGAATGCCGCGCGGTTGAAGCCGTCACGCGTCGCATCATAGGCGCGCACGCTGCCGTCCGGATTGATGATGCGGTTGCCCGCACCGGCGATCGAGAAGACGCCACCGGGTCCGACGTTCGACGGCGCGTAGAGCGGCACGAACAAATTCTGCGCGGCGACCAGATTGGCGGCGCTGGGGGTGCCGACGCGCTGGGTGGTGCCGAGGCTGGTATAGTCAAACGCCGAGAATTCGCGCGCCGTGTTGAGGATCGCGCCTTCGCGCTGCCAGCCGACATACACCATCATGTTGCCGTCGCCGTTCGCGAAGTTGCGACCGAAGGTGGCGTTGGCCGAGTAGTTATCGTCGTCGCCGCGCTCCGAAATGCCGGACTGGATGCTGGCGCGGAACCCTTCGAAATTCTTCTTGTAGATGAAGTTGACCACGCCGGCGATTGCGTCCGAGCCATAGACGGCGGAGGCACCGCCGGTCAGCACATCGACGCGCTCAACGAACGACGAGGGGATCATCGCCAGATCGACGATGCTCGACCCCGGCGACCCGGCGACCGTGCGGCGACCGTCGATGAGGACGAGCGTGCGCGAGGCACCCAGGCCGCGCAGATCGACCGTCGCGCGACCGGGACCGGTGCCGAACGTGCTGGTCGTGCGGCTGGCACCGGGCGGACCGAAGGCAGGGTTCTGCTGGAGAACCTCCTGAATGTCGATTGCGCCCTTATTCTCGATATCCTGCGCCGTGACGACCTGAATCGGCGAGGGCGAGGTCAGGGTCGGGCTGCGGATGCGGCTGCCGGTGACGACCACGTCCTGTTCGACCTCTGCCGATTGTGCGGCCTGTTCGGCGGGCGTCTGCGCGATCGGCGCGGCGTCCTGTGCCTGTGCGGTGGTGGCGGCGAGCAGCGTGACGATGCTTGCCCCGGTCAGCAACAATCCGTGACGGATGCTGCGCGAATAAGTTGGTGATGTGTTGTTCATTTTCCCCACTCCTTCCCTTGTTCAAGGTTTATGCGAGGCACTTGATGTGCCCCTGATTTAGTCGGGCGTTTGCCGCCTCTTGATCGTTTGATGTCGTGTGTTTCAGCCGGTTTCGGTGGCCTCTGCGCTGGCGATTACGGTGGCGACGGCGTGTCGCCAGCGGGCGCGGACGGCGTCACGCCGCTCCGCTGAAAGGCGCGGCTCGAACCGGTCGGGCGATGCGCCGGTGCCGGGTTCAGCGATGCCGAGTGCCTGTGCCGCGAGCCGGGCGACGCCGAGTGCACTGGCCTCCGCGATTGCAGGGCGGACGATGCCTCGGCGCAGCAGATCGGCGAGCAGTTGCGCGAGCAGCGGGTTGCGCGCCGCGCCGCCGTCGATCGACAATTCGGGCAGGGCGATGCCCAGATCGGCCTCGATCGCGTCGAGCACGTCGCCGATCTGGAGTGCGATTGCCTCCAGCGTAGCGCGGGCGACATGCGCGGGGCGGGTGGCGAGCGTCATGCCCGAGATCGTGCCGCGTGCCGCCGTCTGCCAGTGCGGTGCGCCGAGACCGGCGAGCGCGGGGACGAACACGACGCCGTCGCTGGTTTCGACGCTGGTGGCGAGGGCGGTCAGCGCTTCCTCGTCAGCGAGACCAAGCAGTGTGGTGGCGAAGGCGGCGGCGTGGCCGGAGACGGAGATGTTTCCTTCAAGCGCGTGCTGGACGGTGCCATCGCCGCGGCTCCAGGCGATCGTGCCGGACAGGCCGTGCGAGGAATGGACGCGGGCGGCGGTGGCGGCCATCAGCGAACTGCCGGTGCCGATCGTCGCCTTGGCGCGGCCCGGTGCGTCGATGCCGTGCGCGAACAGGGCGGCGTGGCTGTCGCCGAGCATCACTTGCACCGGGGTGCCTGCGGGTAATGCGGTAAGGCCGGGGGCGACGGTGCCGAAACCGCCGTCGGACGGTGCGATGCGCGGCAGGATGTTCAGCGGCACATCGAAGATGCGTGCGAGTTCGCCGTCCCAATCGAGCGTGTCGAGGTTGAACAGCTGCGTGCGGGAGGCATTGCTGTGGTCGGTTGCGTGGACCGTGCCGCCAGTGAGGTTCCACAGCAGCCAGCTATCGACCGTGCCGCATTTGATTTCGCCCGCCGCTGCGCGGTCACGCGCGCCGGGGATCGAGTCGAGCAGCCAGGCGATTTTCGCGGCGGGGAAGAGCGGGTCGATGCCGAGGCCGGAACGCGCGGCGATTTCGTCCGCATGACCGGCGGCGCGGAGCGCGGCGCAGCGATCGGCGGAGCGCTGGCACTGCCAGATCACGGCGGGGGCGAGCGGGCGACCTGTGGCGGTTTCCCAAAGAATGACGGTTTCGCGCTGGTTCGAGATGGCTAGTGCGGCGACTGTTACATCGGGGGCGGCGGCGACCAGTTCGGCGATGAGGGCCGCGACCGCTTCCCAAATATCGGACGCGGATTGTTCGGCCCAGCCCGGCTGCGGATAGCTGACCTGCATCGCGCGCGAACGCGACGCCAGCACCGATCCGTCAGGCGCGACCAGCAGCGCCTTGGTATTCGTCGTCCCCTGATCGAGGGCAAGGATGACGGGGCCGGTCATCAGTTGCCCCGTGCGCCCAGCAGGTCGCGCGCGGCCGCGGCGATGCCGTCGGCGGACAGGCCGAAATGCTCCATCAGCCACTTCGCCGAACCGGTCGGCAGGAAGCCGGGAAAGCCGATCATGCGCATCCGTGTCGGGGCGTGCTGCGCGCAGTACTCCGCAACCGCACCGCCAAGGCCACCAGCGGCGAGGCCCTCTTCGGCAGTGACGATCGCGCCGGTCGCGGCGGCGGCGGCGATGATATCGGTGTCAATCGGCGAGACGGTTGCCATGTTGATGACGCGCGCAGCGATCCCTTCCTCCGCCAGCGCTTCGGCGGCGGCAAGCGCGCGGTGGACCAATGTGCCGTTGGCGATGATGGCGATGTCGCCGCCGTCGCGCAGGACTTCGCCCTTGCCGATCTTGAACGCCGGGTTTGCGCGTGCCAGTTCAGGCACCGGCATGCGGCTGATCTTGATATAGACCGGGCCGTCGAATGCTGCGGCGGCCTTGATCGCCTCAGCAGTCTCCCACGGGTCCGAGGGCACGATCACGGTCAGCTTGTCGATGGCGCGCAGCCATGCGACATCCTCGATGCTGTGATGCGTGGCACCCAGTTCGCCATAAGCGACGCCGGACGAGATGCCGCACAACTTCACATTGGCTTCGGCATAGGCGCAATCGACCTTGATCTGCTCCATCGCACGGGCGGTGAGGAAGCAGCCGGCACCACTGACGAACGGAATCTTGCCGCCGTTCGCAAGGCCCGCGCCGACGCCGACCATATTCTGTTCGGCGATGCCGACATTGACCAGGCGCGTGGGAAAACGGTCGCGGAATTTGCCAAGCTTGGACGAGCCGACCGAATCATTGACCACGGCGACGATGCGGTCGTCGTTGGCGGCGAGTTCCTCAACTGTGCGGACATAGGCGTCGCGGCAATCGAACATTGCAGGACCTTGGGCGGGGGCGGTGACGTCCTTCACGATTTCAGTTCCGCTTCGAGTTCGCTCAGCGCCTGTGCATATTGATCGGCATTCGGGACGCCGTGATGCCAGCCAGCCTGATTCTCCATGAAGCTGACGCCGCGACCCTTGATCGTGTCGGCGATGATGACGCGGGGCTTGCTGCGCGGTTCGGCTGCGGCGTCGAATGCGACGAGCAAGGCCGCGTGGTCGTGGCCGTTGACGCCGACGACGTCCCAGCCGAATGCGCGCCATTTGTCGGCGAGCGGTTCAAGCCCGTTGGTATCCTCGGTCCCCGCGCCCTGTTGCAGGCGGTTGCGATCGACGATGACGGTCAGGTTGCCGAGACCGCGGTGACCGGCGAACATCGCCGCTTCCCACATGCTGCCTTCCTGCAACTCGCCATCGCCAGTGACCACGAAAACGCGATAATCGGCATTGTCGATCTGCCCCGCGACGGCGATGCCGACCGCGACTGGCAGCCCATGGCCGAGCGGGCCGGTATTGGTTTCGATGCCGGGCAGGTATTTCCGGTTGGGGTGACCGTTGAGCCGCGATTCTGGCTTGAGATAGCTATCGAGTTCGGCCTCCGGAAAGAAACCCGCCCCGGCCAGCGCCGTGTAAAGTGCGCCGGTGCAATGACCTTTGCTCAATACGAAACGGTCGCGGTCCGGGGCGGTAGGGGAGGACCCGTCGATACGAAGAATGTCGAAATAGAGGGCAGCGACGATGTCGGCGGACGAAAGGTCGCCACCGGGGTGGCCCTGTCCGGCATCGACGATCATCTTGAGGAGGCGACGGCGCATCCAGTTCGCACGTGCACGAACGTGCGAAGCGCGGCTTTCCAACGTATGAAGGTGCGCGTCGGCGGACCGAAGCGTTCCCGGATGTGCCATTATTTTCCTCTCCTGCTGCAGGGAATAACCGTGAGTCGAAACAAACACAAGCCATTTGCTTACGATTGCTTTCGTTTGAAATGCCGCAATGCAAAAAAATTGACAGAATGCGAAAGTTTCCGTTACCCAATGCGCAAATCGCGCTGGTCACGAGGCTGGATGCGGATGGGAGCGGTAATGGCGACGGGCATCCTTCAGTTCCAGCATATCGGGCACGGCGCATGAGCGGCGGGTCACGATCCCGACTGCTCGGCGAAGCGCGCCGCGCGAAGATTCTGGAGTGGCTTCAGGAAGAAGGCAGCGCACGCGTCCGCACGCTCGCCGAGGCGTTCGACGTGTCCGAAGTGACGATGCGCCAGGACCTGGAGAAGATGGAGGCCGACGGCCATATCGTGCGCGAGCATGGCGGTGCCTTCCTGAAATCGGTGACGCAGCAGGTGCGGGCGATGGCGTTGCAGCATCTGGAGAATATGGATGCCAAGCAGCGCATCGGGCGCGCAGCGGCGGCATTGGTCGGCGATGGCGAGACCATCATCCTCGATTCGGGATCGACCACGACCGAGGTGGCGGCGCAGCTGGTCGGGCGGCACGACATGACCGTCATTACCAACGCGCTGAATATCGCGCTGATGCTGGGCGCGGAGCCGGGGTTCGACGTTCACATGACCGGCGGGCACTTCAAGGCACCGACATTGTCGCTGTCGGGCGAGCGTTCCGCCGATTATTTCCGTGGGCTGTTCGTGCAGAAGCTGTTCCTGGCGACGGCGGCGATCGATCTGGAGGCGGGGCTGACCTATCCGGCGCTGTCCGACATTCCGGTGAAACAGGCGATGATCGAGGCGGCAGAGCGCGTCATCTTGGTCGCGGATTCGAGCAAGATCGGCGCGCGTTCCTTCTCGGCACTGGGCGGGATCGACATGGTCCATGTGCTGGTCACCGACGACGGCATCCGTGATGCGGATCGCGCCGCGATCGAGGCGGTCGGCGTCGAGGTGATGATCGCCTGAATTTCCGAAGCAATTGGACGAGGATTGAAACGTGAGCGAGCAGAAATACGGCGCGGGAATCTGGCATTTCGCAACCTATGTCGATCGCTATGCGACCGATGGCTATGGCCCGCCGCGCACCTTGGTCGAGATGATCGATCTGGCCGGACAGGTCGAGCATCTGTCAGTGGTCGACATCAACTATCCGTTCGTCGATTCCAGCCTGTCGCTCGACACGGTCGAGGAAGCGCTGAAGCGCAACAATTTGTCCGTGATCGGCATCACACCTGAGATTTACACGCGACAGTTCGCCAAGGGCGCGTTCACCAACCCCGATCCCGGCATTCGGCGGCTGGCGAACGAGATGTGCAACGACGCCGCGAATGTCGTGCGGCGGTTCGGCGCGGATTACGTCAAATTATGGCCGGGGCAGGATGGCTGGGACTATCCGTTTCAGGTCGATCACCGCAAATTGTGGCAGCAGAGCGTCGAGGGGATTGGCGAACTGGCCAGCCAGAACCCCGATTTGAAATTCGTGATAGAATACAAGCCGCGCGAGCCGCGTTGCCATATGAGCTATGACAGCGTGTCGCGCACGTTGCTGGGGATCGAGCGCATGGGGCTCCCTAACGTGGGCATCCTGCTCGATTTCGGTCACGCGCTCTATGGCGGCGAAAGTCCGGCGGATTCGGCGCAGCTGGCGATCGACCATGGCCGGTTGTTCGGCATGGATGTGAACGACAATTTCCGCAGCTGGGACGACGATCTGATGGCGGGGTCGGTCCACCCGATCGAGCTGTTCGAATTCTTTTACACGCTGCGCAAGAACAAGTGGGAGGGGGTGTGGCAGCTCGACCAGTTCCCGTTCCGCGAGGATTCGCTGGACGTCGCCAATGGCGCGATCAGCTTCCTGAAGGGGATTGAGCGCGCGCTCGACAAGCTGGATTTCGAGGCGATGCAGGCGGCGCAGGATCGGCACGATGCGGTGACCGCGCTGCGGCTGGCGCGCGACGCGCTGTTCTCGTCCTTCTGATGCGGCTGGTCAGCGCCCTTCTGCTCGCCAGCGCCGCCCAGGCGCTTGCGCAAAGCGAGACCCCGAAGATTCCGGCCTTTCCCGGAGCGGAGGGCGCGGGGCGTTTCTCCGAGGGTGGGCGCGGCGGGCGGGTGATTGCGGTCACCAATCTGAACGACGCTGGCCCTGGCAGTTTGCGTGCCGCGCTGGAGGCGGAGCGGCCGCGCACGGTGGTGTTCAACGTCTCCGGCACGATCGCGCTGAAGTCCGATATCGTCGTCACCAACGGGCGGCTGACCATCGCCGGGCAGACAGCACCGGGCGACGGCATTACGATCCGCGACCGCTCGCTCAACATCGCCGCGAACGATGTGGTGGTGCGTTACATCCGCGCGCGGCTGGGCGCGGCTTCGCGGACGCAGCAGGACGCGATCACGGTGACCAAAGGGCGGCGGATCATCCTCGACCATGTTTCCACCAGCTGGTCGATCGACGAGACGCTGTCGGCATCGGCGCATTACGACAAGCCGGGCGACGGGGTGTGGGACCTGACCGTGCAATGGTCGATTATTGCCAATTCGCTGCGCAAATCGAACCATGACAAGGGCGAGCATGGCTTTGGCAGTCTGGTGCGCGGCGCGCGCGGGGCGAAGATGAGCTGGCACCATAATCTGTGGGCCAATCATCTCGACCGGATGCCACGACCGGGCAATTACTCGCTGCCGTCGGAGGACGACAAGGGACCGATGATGGAGTTCCGCTCCAACATCTTCTACAATTGGGGCCGCGAGCGGGCGGGCTATAACTTCGATGTTTCGACGCACAACCAGTATAATTTCATCGACAATAGCTACATCGCCGGGCCGGACAGCAAGGGTGATGTGGCGTTCGAGGAGCAGAACCAGCTGGCGCGCGCCTGGTGGTCGGGCAACAGCATGAACGGGGTGATCCCGGCGGATCAGAAGACGCTGGTGCGGGGCAATATCCCAACCGGTTACTGGCTTGCGGCACCGCTGGATGTCGGTGCGGTCGCGAGCGATCCGGCACCGCGCGCTTATGCGCGGGTGTTGGCCGGAGCGGGTGCGTCGCTGGTGCGCGATGCGGTGGATTTGAAGGTGGTTGCCGGGGTGCGCAACAAGACCGGGCGGATCATCGATAACGAGGGACAGGATGGTGGCTGGCCGGTGCTGCGGTCCGGGACCGCGCCGGTCGATAGCGACGATGACGGCATGCCCGATGCGTGGGAACGCGCGCGCGGGCTGGACCCGGCGCGGGCCGACGGAGCGGCCGATCGCGACAAGGATGGCTATAGCAATCTGGAAGAGTATTTGAATGAGCTTGCTGCCGGGAAAGGGCCTGCGTGATCATCTCGTCCGCCAATGATTTCCGCGAAGCCGCGCGGCGGCGGCTGCCGCGCTTCCTGTTCGATTATGCCGATGGCGGTGCCTATGCCGAAGAGACACTGCGCCGCAACATAAGCGATCTGTCCAGCATCGCGCTGCGCCAGCGGGTGCTCAAGGACGTCGCGTCGGTCGACCTGTCGACCACCCTGTTCGGCCGCGACGTGAAGCTGCCTGTCGTGCTCGGTCCCGTCGGCATCAGCGGCATGTATGCGCGGCGCGGCGAGTTGCAGGCGGCACGTGCGGCCCGGTCGCGGGGCATCCCGCTGTGCCTGTCGACCGTGTCAATCTGTTCGATCCCGGATGTCGCCCAGGCTGCCGACCCTTTCTGGTTCCAGCTCTATGTGCTCCGCGACCGCGGCTTCATGAAGGATCTGATCGCCACTGCCAAGTCATCGGGTGCCGAAGCGATGGTGTTTACCGTCGACATGGCCGTCCCCGGCGCGCGGTATCGCGATGCGCATTCGGGCATGTCCGGGAGAAACGGCCCGCTGAAGCGCATGCTGCAGGCCGTCACTCACCCGCGCTGGGCATGGGATGTCGGGCTGCATGGGCGGCCGCATACTCTGGGCAACCTCAAGCCGGTGCTGGGCAATAACAGCGGGCTCAACGATTACATGGGCTGGCTCGGCAAGAATTTCGACGCGTCGATCCAGTGGAAGGACCTCGAATGGATCCGCGCCGAATGGGGCGGACCGTTGATCCTGAAAGGCATCCTCGACCCTGATGACGCACGCGAAGCCGCCGCGATCGGCGCTGACGGCATCGTCGTGTCGAACCATGGCGGCCGTCAGCTGGATGGCGTTCTGTCGAGCGCGCGCGCGCTGCCCGGTATCGCCGATGCGGTGGGCGACCAGCTGACGGTGCTGGTCGATGGCGGGGTGCGCAACGGGCTGGACGTGGTGCGGATGCTCGCGCTGGGTGCAAAGGGCGTGCTGCTGGGCCGCGCGTGGCTCTATGCGCTGGCGACATCGGGTGAAGCCGGTGTCGCGAAACTGCTCGATTTGATCGCGCGCGAAATGCACGTCGCAATGACGCTGACCGGCGTCAACAATATCGACGCGATCGACCGGTCGATCCTGGCTGAGGACGTTAAATGAAATTGCTCGAAGGCAAGACCGTGCTGGTCACTGGTGGTTCGACCGGGATCGGCCGGGCGGCGGCGATCGGCGCGGCGCAGCACGGCGCGAACGTCGCGATCAACTATGCGTCGAGCGACGACAAGGCGGCATCGTGCATCGCCGAGATCGAGGCGCTGGGGCAGCGCGGGCTGGCGGTGAAAGGCGATGTCGCTTTGCCAGAGACGGCGAGCGATTTCGTGGGACAGGCGGTCGCGGCATTCGGACGCGTCGATGTGATGGTGTCGAATGCCGGTATCTGCCCGTTCCACGCGTTTCTGGACATACCGGTCGAGACGGTAGACCGCACGTTTCGCGTGAACCTCCACGGTGCCTATTATATGGTGCAGGCGGCGGCGAACCAGATGGTTCGCCAAGGTGAGGGCGGCGCGATCGTCGCGGTCTCGTCGATCTCGGCTTTGGTCGGCGGCGAGTTTCAGACGCACTACACACCGACCAAGGCGGGCGTGCATTCGCTGATGCAATCCGCCGCCATCGCGCTGGGCAAGCATGGCATTCGGTGCAATTCAGTGTTGCCGGGCACGATCCTGACCGAGATCAACAAGGACGATCTGGCCGACCCGGACAAGCGCGACCGCATGACCGCGCGCATTCCGCTGGGGCGGCTGGGCGAGGGCGAGGATCTGGCGGGGCCGATCATTTTCCTCGCGTCTGACATGGCGGCCTATGTCACCGGTGCAGCACTGCTGGTCGATGGCGGCGCGTTCGTGAATTTGCAGTGAGCCTGACCATGCCCGTCCCCGACGCCGCGACATTGTCGCGGCGGACGGAGATCGTGGCGGCGATGCGCGCAATCGTGCCGGGTGAGGGGGTGGTCGACGATCTGGAGTCGCTGCGCCCGTGGGAGAGCGATGCGCTGACCGCCTATGCGCAAATCCCGCTGGTGGTGGTGTTGCCGGAGACGGTGGAACAGGTCGCGGCGGTGCTGCGCTGGTGCCATGCCAATCGGGTGAAGGTCGTGCCGCGCGGGGCGGGCACGTCGCTGTCCGGCGGGGCACTGCCACTGGCCGACGGCGTGCTGCTGGGGATGGCGAAGTTCAATCGCGTGATCGACATCGACTATGCCGATCGCGTGGCGGTGGTGCAGCCGGGGGTGACCAATCTGGCGATCACACGCGCGGTGGAGGATGCCGGATTTTACTATGCGCCCGATCCGTCGAGCCAGATTGCGTGCACCATCGGCGGCAATGTCGCAGAGAATTCGGGCGGGGTTCATTGCCTGAAATACGGCCTCACCACCAACAATGTGCTGGGCGTCGAGCTGGTGACGATCGAGGGGGAGGTGTTGCGCCTTGGCGGGCGCGGGCTGGACCCGGCGGGCCTGGACTTGCTGGGCGTGGTCGTCGGCTCCGAAGGGCTGCTGGGCGTGGTGACGGAAGTGACGGTGCGGATTTTGCCGCGCCCGCAAACCGCGAAAGCGCTGCTGATCGGCTTTCCCAGTGTCGAGAGCGCGGGCGTTTGCGTGGCGGCGGTGATCGGCGCGGGGATCATTCCGGCGGGGATGGAGATGATGGATCGCGCCGCCGTCCACGCCGCCGAAGCGTTTGTGAAGGTCGGCTATCCGCTGGATGTCGAGGCGTTGCTGATCGTCGAGCTGGACGGGCCGGATGCCGAATGCGGGTTTCTGGTCGGCGAGGTCGAGGCGATCGCGCTGGCGCATGGCGCGGTGTCGGTGCGGGCGTCGGCGGACGAGAGCGAGCGCGTGGCATTCTGGGCCGGGCGCAAGGCGGCGTTTCCGGCGGCGGGGCGGCTGTCGCCCGATTATTACTGCATGGACGGCACGATCCCGCGACGGCGATTGCCCGAGGTACTGACGCGGATGAAGGCGCTGTCCGAACAGTACGGGCTGGGCGTCATCAACGTGTTTCATGCCGGCGATGGCAATCTGCATCCGCTGATTTTGTATGATGCGAACAAGCCGGGGGAGCTGGACGCGGCGGAGGCGTTCGGGGCGGACATCTTGCGGGTGTGCGTCGAGGTCGGCGGGGTGCTGACCGGTGAGCATGGCGTGGGGGTCGAGAAACGCGACCTGATGCCGGTGATGTTTTCACCCGTTGACCTAGCGCAGCAACAGCGGGTGAAACGCGCGTTCGACCCGGAATTGCTGATGAATCCGGGGAAGATGTTTCCCGAGTTGCACCGCTGTGCCGAACTCGGGCGGGTGCACGTGCATGGTGGCAAAGTGCCGTTTCCCGAACTGCCGCGATTTTGATGTTGCGGCCTGATTCCATCGGAGAATTCTGTGAGATCGTCGCGGCGGGCGGGAAGCTGCGGCTGCGGGGCGGCGGGACCAAGGATGTGGTTGGTGCGCCGACTGAGGCGACGGTGGTCGATATGCGCGGCTTTGCGGGAGTGGTGGATTACGACCCGCCGGAGCTGGTGCTGACGGTGGGGGCGGGGACGCCGCTGGCCGAGGTGCAGGCGCTGGTCGCGGGCGAGGGGCAGATGCTCGCGTTCGATCCGTTCGATCATGGGGCGATGCTGGGGAATGCTGGGGGTGCGACGATTGGTGGCGTGATTGCGGCGGGCGTGGCGGGACCGGCGCGGCTGTCGCGGGGCGGTGCGCGCGATCATTTGCTGGGGTTTACAGCGGTGTCGGGGCGAGGCGAGAAGTTCGTAGCGGGGGCGAAGGTGGTTAAGAACGTCACCGGTTACGACTTGCCCAAGCTGGTGACGGGAAGCTGGGGGCGGCTGGTGGCGCTGACCGAAGTGACGCTGAAGGTGCTGCCGCGTCCGGTGATGTCGCGGACACTGGTGATGCGCGGGCTGGATGCGCGGGGAGCGGTCGCGGCGATGGCGGGGGCGATGGGATCGGCGGCGGAAGTGTCGGCGGCGGCGCATTTGCCGAACTGGGATGGCGGCGCGGTGACGGCGGTGCGGCTGGACGGGTTTCCGGCTTCGGTGGCGGCGCGGGCGGCGATGTTGGCGGGGTTTGAGGCGGTCGATGATGCCGGATTGTGGGATGCGGTTCGCTTTGCCGCGCCGCTGGACGCCGCGCGTCCGTTATGGCGGCTGATCGTCGCGCCGGGGCGTGCGCCGGATGTGGTCGCGGTGTTGCCCGATACGGACTGGCTGTTCGACTGGGCCGGCGGGTTGATCTGGCTGGCGAGCGAGGCCGATCCGGCGACCGTGCGCGCGGCGGCGGAAGCGGCGGGGGGTCATGCGATGCTGTTCCGGGCGGATGCGGATGTGCGGGCGCGGGTGCCTGCGCTGCACCCGCAACCGGGGCCGCTAGCGGCGCTGGAGGCGCGGGTGCGGCGGGCGTTCGATCCCGATGGCGTGTTCGAGATTGGACGCTTTTGATGCGGACGAACTTCACCTCCAAGCAGCTGGCCGATCCGGCGATGGCGGCATCCGAAAGCGCGATCCGCGACTGCGTGCATTGCGGGTTCTGCACCGCGACCTGCCCGACCTATGTGCTGCTGGGCGACGAGCTTGATAGCCCGCGCGGGCGCATCTACCTCATTAAGGACATGCTGGAGAATGAGCGCCAGCCGGGGCCGGAGACGGTGAAGCATATCGATCGCTGTCTGTCGTGCCTGGCCTGTACGACGACCTGTCCGTCAGGCGTGGATTACATGCATCTGGTCGATCACGCCCGGGCGTATATCGCCGAGCATTACGAGCGGCCGTGGCATGAGCGGTTGATCCGCAGCGTGTTGGCGGCGGTGCTGCCTCATCCGGCGCGGTTTCGTGCGACATTGCGGCTGGCGAGGCTGGGGCGACCGTTCGCGCCGCTGTTTGCGCGGGTGAAACCTCTGGCGGCCATGCTGGCGATGGCACCGGATCGGGTGGCCGCAAAGGCGGATGCGACCAGCGCGATCGTGCCGGGCGCGAAGGGGCGGGTCGCGCTGTTGCAGGGTTGCGCGGAGCCGGTGCTGAAACCCGAATATCGCGCGGCGGCGGTGCGGTTGTTGAACCGCGCGGGTTACGACGCGGTGTTCGCGGCGGGCGAAGGCTGTTGCGGCGCGCTGGTGCATCATATGGGGCGGGAGGGCGACAGCCTGGATGCGGCGCGGCGTAATGTCGATGCGTGGATGCGGGAGATCGAGGGCGATGGGCTCGCCGCGATCGTGGTGACCGCGTCCGGGTGCGGGACGACGATCAAGGACTATGGCTTCATGCTGCGCAATGACCCGGATTATGCGGCGAAGGCGGCGCGGGTATCGGCGCTGGCGAAGGATATTTCCGAGCTGTTGATCTGCGCCGATCTTCCGCGCGGGGATGGGCGCGGGCTGACCGTCGCCTATCACGCGGCGTGTTCTTTGCAGCACGGGCAGAAGGTGACCGAGGCACCGAAGCGCCTGCTGGCGGCGGCGGGCTATGTCGTGCGGACGCCGGTCGAGGCGCATCTGTGTTGTGGATCGGCGGGGACGTACAACATCCTGCAGCCAGAGATTGCCGGGCAATTGGGTGCTCGGAAAGCGGGAAATCTGGCGCGGTTGCAGGCGGATGTGATTGCCACCGGCAACATCGGCTGTGCAATGCAGATCGCACGGTTCGGGGAAACGCCGGTGGTGCATCTGGTCGAGCTGCTCGACTGGGCGACGGGTGGTCCTGCACCGACCGGAATGAGCGCTCAACTGGCTTGACCAATTAGTACTATAATATTTATATTGACCGCCGTGACGGGGTGCGGTTGCAGCCCGATTCCATGACATACGCGCCGGTCACGGTGGGTTCGGGAGAGTGCCGGGATGAAAGCCCGTTCGATCATGCTGGCGACGCTGGCCGCGCTGATGGCCAGCCCGGCGCTGGCCCAGACGACGCCGCTGACGGTATCGGCCAACCAGCGCTACCTCGAAGCAGGCGGCAAGCCGTTCTTCTGGATGGGTGATACCGCCTGGCTATTGCTTAGCCGCCTGAACCGCGACGAAACCGAACACTATCTGACCACGCGCAAGCGGCAGGGATTCAACGTCGTGCAGGTGATGGTGCTGCACACCAACAAGATGACCAACCGCTATGACGCGCCCGCGCTGATCGAAGGCGATCCGGGGCGGCCACGCACGACGCCGGGACGCGATCCGGCCAAGGCCGGGGAATATGATTATTGGGATCATCTGGACTGGGTGGTCGAGCGTGCTGCGGCGCATGGCATTTACGTCGCGATGGTGCCTGCCTGGGGCGATCTGGCGATGGAGCGCCAGCTGAACGAGAAGAATGTCGAAAGCTATGGCCGCTTCATGGCCGAGCGCTACGGCAAGAAAACCAACATCATCTGGCTGAACGGTGGCGATACGCGATCCGAAATGCGCAATGCCGTGTGGGACAAGCTTGGCGTTACGATCAAGAAGACCGCGCCGAAGCAGTTGATGACGTTTCATCCGATCGGGCGGACGACATCGTCGTGGCAATGGCATGATGCGCCGTGGCTGGACTTCAACATGTTCCAGTCGGGGCATCGTTCCTACGCGCAGGAAGGCGCGAACGCGATCGGCGAGGACAACTGGCGCTATGTCGCGCAGGATCTGGCGCGCGTGCCGCCCAAGCCGACGATCGACGGTGAGCCGAGCTACGAGAATATCCCGCACGGGCTGCACGAGGCGAACCAGCCGCGCTGGGGTGCGGACGATGTGCGGCGTTATGGCTGGTGGGCAGTGATGGCTGGCGCGTTCGGCCACACCTATGGCGAGAACAACGTCATGCAGATGTTCGTGACCGGATCGAAGGACGCGAATTTCGAGCCGACCCTGCATTGGGACAAGGCGCTGGCGGCACCCGGCGCGTTGGGCGCGGATCAGATGCGGCATCTGCGCACGCTGATCGAATCGCGACCGATGCTGGAGCGGGTGCCGGATCAGGCGATGATCGTTGGCAACGGCGTGCGCTACGATCGCGTGCTGGCGAGCCGGGGGCGCGGCTATGCCTATGCGTACTCATACACCGGTGCGCCGTTCACGATGAAGCTGGGGGCGATTTCGGGGCGGCAGGTGCGCGCGTCGTGGTTCTCACCACGCGACGGCAGTTCGACGCCAGCGGGCGTGTTCGCCAATCGCGGCGAGCGACGCTTCGATCCGCCAGGGGCGACGAAGCCCGGCAATGACTGGGTGCTGGTTCTCGACGGGGTGGCGAAATGAGCGAGGGGAAGTTCGTGGGGCTGTCGAAGATCAAATATGTCCGCGCCTATACGGTGCGCGGCGGCGGGGCGGATTATCACGATCAGCGCGCGGGGCACTGGATCGACGATCATATCGCGACGCCGATGGCGCGCTATCCGGAGTATCGCCAGTCGCGCCAGAGCTTTGGCATCAACGTGCTGGGCACGCTGGTGGTCGAACTCGAAGCCGAAGACGGCACGATCGGCTTTGCAGTGACCACCGGTGGCGAGCCGGCCTGCTTCATCGTCGAGAAGCATCTGTCGCGCTTCCTGATCGGCCGCAGCCCGGCGGAGTATGAGAAGATCTGGGACCAGATGTATTTCTCGACCCAATATTACGGGCGCAAGGGGCTGGTCATCAACGCCATTTCTGGCGTCGATCTGGCGATCTGGGACTTGCTGGGCAAGCTGCGCGGCGAGCCGGTCTATCACATGCTGGGCGGCGCGGTGCGCGACGAGCTGCAATTCTATGCGACCGGCGCGCGACCCGATCTGGCCAAGGAGATGGGGTTTATCGGCGGCAAGCTGCCGCTGCATCATGGCCCGGCGGAGGGGCTCGAAGGCCTCCAGAAGAATATCGAGAACCTCGCCGACATGCGCGCCAAATGCGGCGACGATTTCTGGCTGATGCTCGATTGCTGGATGAGCCTCGACCTCGATTATGCCACCCGCCTCGCGCATCGCGCATGGGACGAATGCGGGCTGAAATGGATCGAGGAAGCGCTCTCGCCCGACGATTATTGGGGTTATGCAGCGCTCAAGAAGAATGCGCCAAAGGGGTTGCTGGTCACCACCGGCGAGCATGAAGCGACGCGCTGGGGCTTCCGCATGTTGATGGACATGGATTGCTGCGACATCATCCAGCCCGATGTCGGCTGGTGCGGCGGCGTGACCGAGCTGATGAAGATCGCCAATTATGCCGACAGTCGCGGCGTGATGATGGTGCCGCACGGCTCATCCGTTTACAGCTATCACTTTGTGGTCACGCGCCACAATTCGCCGTTCGCCGAGTTCCTGATGATGCACCCCGGCCCCAGTGAAGTGGTGCCGATGTTCGCCCCGCAATTGCTGGGCGAGCCGGTGCCGGTGAATGGCAAAATTCGCGCATCCGAACTCGACAAACCCGGTTTCGGCGTCGAACTCAACCGTGAGATCACGCTCCACCGACCCTATTCGAACTGAGAGAGACGAGACCCATGAAACTATGCCGTTATGGTGCCGCCGGTGCCGAGAAGCCCGGCCTGATCGACGCCGATGGCCGCATTCGCGACCTGTCCAACTATGTGTCCGATATCAACGGCAAGACGCTGTCGAAAGAGACGCTGGCCAACCTGCGGGCGGTCGATCCGGCGACGCTGAAGCTGGTCGAGGGCGAGGTGCGTTATGGCGCGTGCGTCGCCGGTACGAAGCAGTTCGTGGCGATCGGCCTGAACTATGCCGATCATGCGGCGGAATCGAACCTGCCGATTCCGGAAGAGCCGGTCGTGTTCAACAAGTGGGTGACGTGCATTCAGGGGCCGAACGACCCGGTCACGATCCCGAAGGATTCGAAGAAGACCGACTGGGAAGTCGAGCTGGGCATCGTGATCGGCACGCGCGCCACCTATGTCGAGGAAGCCGACGCGCTGGATCATGTCGCGGGCTATTGCGTCGTCAACGACGTGTCCGAACGCCATTGGCAGACCGAGCGCGGCATGACGTGGGACAAGGGCAAGGGGTTCCCGACCTTTGGTCCGGTCGGTCCGTGGATGGTGACGGCGGATGAGGTCGGCGATCCGCAGAATTTGTCGATGTGGCTCTCGGTCAACGGCAAGCAGGTGCAGAACGGCAATACGAAAACGATGATCTTCACCGTTGCGCAGATCGTGTCATATCTCTCGCAGCTGATGACGCTTGAGCCGGGCGACATCATCACCACCGGCACGCCGCCGGGCGTCGGGCTGGGGCAAAAGCCGGAGCCGTGGTATCTGAAGGCCGGCGACGTCGTCGAACTGGGTATCGAGAAGCTGGGCGAGCAGCGCCAGGACTTCGTCGCATGGGCGCCGTCCAAGTGAGCGTCTATGAGGGACGCTTCGAGGGTCGCACGGCGATCATCACCGGCGGCGCGTCGGGGCTGGGCAAGGCGGTCGCCGCGCGGATCGTCGCCGAAGGCGGCACGGTCGCCCTGTGGGACCTGAACGCGGATGCGCTGGCAGCGGCAAAGGCCGAGGTCGGCGCGAGCGACGTGCAGGCGCTGGACGTGTCCGATCTGGCAGCAGTCGAAGCGGCGGCGCAGGCGAGCGCGGCGGCGCTGGGCAAGGTCGACATACTGGTGTGTTCCGCCGGGATCACCGGGGCGACGGTGCCGGTACATGAATTCCCGGTCGACAGCTGGCTGCGCGTGTTCGACATCAACGTCAACGGTCTGTTCTATTGCAACCGCACGATCTTGCCGCTGATGCTGGCGAACGGCTATGGCCGCATCGTCAACATCGCGTCGGTCGCCGGCAAGGAAGGCAATCCCAACGCCAGCGCCTATTCCGCGTCGAAGGCGGCGGTGATCGGGCTGACCAAGTCGCTGGGCAAGGAACTGGCGGGCAAGGGTGTCATCGCCAACACGCTGACCCCGGCGACGTTCGAGAGCCCGATCCTGGCGCAGCTGCCGCCGAGCCAGGTGGACTATATGCGCTCCAAAATCCCGATGGGTCGCCTTGGCGAAGTGCATGAGAGCGCCGCGATGGTGTGCTTCATGGCGAGCGAAGAGTGCAGCTTTACCACGGCATCCACGTTCGACACGTCGGGCGGACGGACCACCTTCTGACATGAAGCCGCGCCCGCCTTTGGTCGATCCGCACGTCCATCTGTGGGACCTGGCGCACATCCGCTATCCGTGGCTGACCGGTCCGTTCGACAGCGACAATCCCAATGGCAGCGTCGAGGCGATTGCGGTCGATTATCCGCTCGACGCCTATCTGGCGGATGCGGTGGCGTGGGATGTGCGCGGGATCGTGCATATCGATGCGGGGGCGGATGCGGGCGACGCGCTGAAGGAGACCGAGTGGCTTCAGGCGACCGCCGATATGCGCGGAATGCCGAACGGGATCGTGGCGTTCGCGGCGCTCGACGATCCGCAGGTCGAGAACCTGCTGGCGGCGCATGTTTGCCATGCGAATGTTCGCGGCATCCGACACATCATTAACTGGCATCCCGATCCGGCGCGGAGCTATTCGCCCGCTGATGTGACGACGACGTCGGCATGGATGCGCGGGTTCGGGTTGTTGGCGAAATTTGGGCTGAGCTTCGACTTGCAGGCCTATCCGGGGCAGTTCGCGCATCTGGCGGCGTTGATCGCCAAGCATCCCCATACGCAGGTGATCCTCAATCACACCGGCATGGCCATCCCCGGCGACGCGGATGGCTGGGATGTGTGGCGGCGCGGGATGGCGGCGTTCGCTGAATTGCCGAATGTTGCGGTCAAGATTTCGGGGATGGGCTTTACGTGGCGTGAGTGGACCGTCGAACAGGCGCGGCCCTATGTGCTGGAGACGATCGAACTGTTCGGGACCGAGCGCGCGATGTTCGCGAGCAATTTCCCGACCGACAAATTGTTCGGCAGCTTCGATCACGTGTTCGATGCCTATGACGCGATCACGGCTAATTTCCGTGACGATGAGCGGGCGGCGCTGTTCGGCGGGAATGCCAACCGTATTTATCGATTGGGACTGGAACTCTAGATGCGCGTTGTCGATCTTCACGCCGAGTATACGGTCGATCTGATCGGGACCGAAGTACGGCATCCGCGCCTGTCATGGCGGATCGAGGGTGCGGACAAACAGACCGGTTACCGTATTCGTGCGGCGGTCAGTGTCGCGGCGTTGGCTGCGGGCGACTTGCTGTGGGACAGTGGCGACGTGCCGGGCGATGCGACGTTCGACATCCCTTATGGCGGGGCTGCGCTGGTTTCGATGCAGCGGGTTTGGTGGACGGTTCAGGTCAATGGCAAAGCCGTGTCCGATCCGGCATGGTTCGAGGCGGGGTTGCTGTCGCCGGACGACTGGCGCGGCGAGTGGATCGAGGCGGAGGATGACGCCGCCGCCGCCGATCGCGCGGCGGGCGTCAGCTGGGTCTGGGGCGAAACCTCGCTGGATGCGCGGCCGCATGCGTTCCGGCTTGATTTCGATGCGCCGGCCGATGTCGTTCGGGCGGAGGTGCTGATCGCGGGCAAGGATCATCTGCGCGGCGTGTGGGTCAATGGGGTGAAGTCCGCGCTGGACTGGCATTTCGACTGGGACACCTATCTGCCGTTCTGGGGCACGCTGGCGCCCTATGACGGGGCAGTGACGCCGGGGCGCAACAGCGTGTGCGCGCTGGTCGAGGCGGATACGACCGGGTTCTTCCCGGTGGATGGCGGGGCGTTTGCGGCGCTGGTGCGGCTGCACCACGCGGATGGCAGCGTCGAGCGGATCGTCGGCACGGCGTTTCGGGTGATGCCGGATGCGCCGGATGGCTGGATCGAGCCGGGGTTCGACGCGAGCGGGTGGGCAGCGGCGGTGCCGAGCACGTCATGGGCGCAGGGGGACCCGCGACCCAGCGAACCGGCAATGCTGTTGCGGACCGAGTTCGACGTGCGCCGGCCGGTCGTCGCGGCGCGGCTCTACGCGACGGCGCTGGGGGCGTATGACGCGCGGATCAACGGACAGCCGGTGTCCGACGCGATCCTGGCGCCCGAGATGAGCGTGGCGAGCCGCCATGTCATGTATCAGAGCTATGACGTGACTGCGCTGATCGCGGAGGGCGCGAATGTGCTGGGCGCGACGGTGGGCGATGGCTGGTATGCCAGCGCGTTCGGCTGGCGGATCGAGCGATATGGCTTCGGGCCCGCACCGCGCCGGTTCCGCGCAATGCTGCGCGTCGATTATGCCGATGGCTCACAGGACTGGGTGACGACCGGGCTGGGCTGGCGGATCGCGCCGTCGCCGGTGCTGAAGTCCGAGATTTACGATGGCGAGACGGTCGATGCGCGGCTGGCGCAACCGGGCTGGGACGCGAGTGGGTTCGACGATGCGGCATGGGGCGAAGCGAAGATCGGCGTCGCGCCGAATGCCGCGTTGATCGCGCAGACCTCGCCAACGCTGCGGCGCATGGGGACGCGGCGGGCGGTATCGGTGAGCGAGCCGGTGCCGGGGGTTCATGTGTTCGACTTCGGCCAGAATTTCTCGGGCTGGGTGCGCGTCCGTGCGCGGGGTGCGGCGGGCACGACGATTACCGCGAAGTTTGCCGAATTGCTCAATGCGGATGGGACGGCGGACCTCGCCAATTTGCGGCTGGCCAAGGCGACCGACCGCTTCATTCTGGCCGGGACCGGCGACGAGGCGTTCGAGCCGACTTTCACCTATCATGGCTTTCGCTATGTCGAAGTGACGGGCTATCCCGGCGAGCCGACCGCCGACGATGTCGAGGGCGTCATCGTGCACAGCGATTGCCGCGAAACCGGCACGATGACATTTCACGACGCGCCGTTGCTTCAGCGCATTTTCGACAACGCCATGTGGAGCCAGCGCTCGAACTTCTTCAGCGTACCGACCGATTGCCCGCAGCGTGATGAGCGCATGGGGTGGATGGGCGACATTCAGGTGTTCCTGGACGCTGCCGCATTCAACATGGAGGTCGATCCCTTCATCCGCCGCTTCCTCCTCGAAGCGCGCGCGGCGCAGCGCGACGACGGGGCCTATCCGATCGTGGTGCCGCAGCCTTTGTCCTTCCCCAATGTGGTGACGGCGGGGTGGAGCGAGGCGGGGATCATCCTGCCGTGGCAGCTGTGGCAGCGTTACGGCGACACGGCGGTGATCGACGAGAATTGGGACGCGATGGCGGGCTGGATGGCCTATGTTGCGCGGAATAATCCCGACCATATGTGGCGCGCGGATCGCGGGCTCGATCTGGGCGACTGGCTGTCGGTCGATGCGATCAAGCCGGATGACGAGACGACGCCGCGCGTGTTGTGCGCGACCGCCTATTGGGCGTGGTCCGCCGAGTTGATGGCCGAGATGGCGGAGGCGAGCGGGCGTGATGCGGACGCGGCGCGCTACCACGATTTGCGGGCCGCGATCGGTGCCGCTTATGCCGCCGAGTTCGTGCGTGCGGATGGCGTGTGCGGCAATGGCAGTCAGACGAGTCAGGTGTTGTCGCTGGCGTTCGGGCTGGTGCCGGAGGATCGACGCGGGGCGGCAGCGCGGGTGCTGGCGGACGAGATTCGCGGGCGCGGCATGAAGTTGTCGACCGGGTTTCTGGGGACGACCTATCTACTCGACGTGCTTGCCGATGCCGGGCTGTGGGACGAGGTTTCGGGACTGTTGCTGCAGACCGGCTATCCCAGCTGGGGCTATATGCCGGAACAGGGCGGGACGACGGTGTGGGAGCGCTGGAACGGCGACACCGGCGATCTGAGCATGAACAGCTATAACCATTATGCCTTTGGTGCGGTGGTCGGATTTTTCTATCGGCGGCTGGCGGGCATCGCGCCCGCCGCGCCGGGGTTCCGACGGATCGCGGTGCGGCCGGTGTGGCTGGCCGAGGTTGGTCGAGTTTCGGCGCGCTATGACTCGCTGGTAGGCGTGATCGCGACCGAGACGGGTGGCGACGCCGATGGGCTGAACCGGCTGGTGTTGACCGTGCCCGGGAATGCGGTGGCCGAGGTGGAATTGCCTGCAGGTTCATGGCGCGGCTTGCCCGATAACATCCAGGAAATTGATGGCCTGATCCGGTTCGAGATCGGGTCCGGCACGCACGAATTTACACGATAAGGGGATCGACCGATGGCCACGCTGGGACTCGTCCATAATTCGCCGGTGCTGGCACCGATCTTCAACGAGATTGCGGCGCGGGTGATGCCCGACGTGCGCATCCTGCATTTCGTCGATGAGAGCACGATCAAGAACACGATCGCGGCGGGGTATCTGCAGAAATCCACGATGCGGCAGGTGATCCGGCTGGTCGGATCGACTTTCGATGCCGGGTGCGACGTGGCGCTGGTGACCTGTTCGTCGATCGGGCGCGCGGTGGATATGGCGGCTGAGCTGTATGACCAGCCGGTGCTGCGCGTGGATCGCGCGATGGCGGAAAAGGCGGTCGCGACCGGCAAGCGCATCGGTGTGATCGCGACGCTGTCGACCACCCTCAATCCCACCGCCCAACTGGTGCGTCGCGTGGCCGCCGAGCAGGGCAAGGAAATCGAGATCGTCGAGCATCTCTGTGCTGGTGCATTCGACGCGGTGATGGCGGGCGACGGCGCGACGCACGACCGGATCGTGAGCGAGGCGCTGACGCGTTCGCTGGCGGATGTGGACGCGATCGTGCTGGCGCAGGCGTCGATGGCGCGGGTGGTTGCGGCGCTGCCCGAGGGCGCGGTGCAGGTGCCGGTGCTGGCCAGCCCGGAACTGGGCATGCTGCACGCCGCGCAAGTGCTGAAGGGTCTGGGCAAATGAAGAAGCGCCATGCCGTTCTCGGCTTCCTCGCCACGCTCTCGGTCATCACATTCATCGACCGGATGGCGATCGCGGTTACCGGACCGACGATCCAGAAGGATCTGGGCATCACCCCCGAACAATGGGGTTGGGTGCTGAGCGCCTATGTCATCGCCTATGCGGTGTTCGAGGTGCCGTCGGGCGCGCTGGGCGACCGCTATGGCTATCGCAAGGAACTGACGCGGATCACCGTGTGGTGGTCGTTCTTCACCGCGATCACGGCCGCCTGCACCAATTTCTGGCAGCTGGCCGCCGCGCGCTTCATGTTCGGGCTGGGGGCGGCGGGTGCCTATCCCAACATGTCCGGCGTGCTGTATCGCTGGCTACCGAAGCAGGAGCGCGCGCGCGGGCAGGGCGTGATCTGGGCAGCGAGCCGGTTCGGCGGGGCGCTCGCGCCGCTGCTGCTGGTGCCGATGAACGCGGCGCTGGGGTGGCAGGCGGTGTTCATCATCCTGGGTGTGATCGGGTTCCTGTGGGCGGTGCTGTGGTTCCGCTGGTATCATGATCGCCCGGCCGAACAGCCGGGGATTACCGCCGAGGAAGTCGCCGAGATCGGCAGCGACGAGGGCGGCGGGCATAGCGGCACGCCGTGGAAGAAATTGCTGAGCCTGCCGCAGCTGTGGCTGATTTCGCTGGCCTATTGCTTCTATGCATTCGGCAGCTGGTTCTTCTTTGGCTGGTTCCCGACCTGGCTGGTCAAGGGCGCGGGCTTCACCGTCGCGGAGATGGGCCTGTATGGATCGATCCCGTTCCTGTTGGGCATCGTCAGCAATCTGGTCGGCGGCGTGCTGTGCGACCGGCTGGGCGCGCGGATCGGGTTCAAAAATGCCTATCGCATCATCACCAGCGTGTGCCTGACGATCACGGCGGTGCTGCTGTTCATGATGAGCATGGCGACGGGCAAGGTCGCGGTCATCGTGCTGGCGGGCGCGGCGTTCGCGGTCATGGACCTGATGCTCCCTGCCGCCTGGGCGATGTGCATGTCGATCGGTGGGCGTCATGGTGGCGTCGCAACGGGGTTTATGAACACGGCGGGTAATCTGGGCGGGTTCATCTGTACGGTGGTGATCGGCTATATCATCGTGGGCACCGGCAGCTATGCGGTGCCAGTGCAGGGCGTGGCACTGATGGTGCTGATCGCCGCCGGGCTGTTCGCGCTGATCGATGCAGGCAAGGGGTTCGACCAGAAACTGGCGACCGCATGATGCGCTTCGCGATGGCGATGGCGATGGCGTTGGCGTTGGCGAGCCTTATGCCCGCTGCGCCAGCCCTGGCCGACACGGTTGCCCCGGCAGGTCAGCAGCAGTTCGAACGGCTGTGGCTGGGGTCGGCCTGGTATCCCGAACAATGGCCGGAGGCGCGCTGGGACGAAGACCTGCGGCTGATGAAGGCGCATGGTGCCAACGTCGTGCGGATCGGGGAGTATGCGTGGAGCCGGATGGAGCCGCGCGAGGGCAAATATGACATGGACTGGCTGGTCCGTGCCGTGCGGCTGGCGGCGAAATACGACATCAAGGTGGTGGTCGGCACGCCGAGCGATACGCCGCCGGCGTGGATGACATCGAAGTACCCCGACGTGTCGCAGGTCGATACGACCGGCAAGATCGTGCCGCACGGGATGCGCCGCCAGTTTTCGATCTCGTCGCAGCGTTATCGGGCATTTTGTGCCGAGATCGTCAAGCGCATGGCATTCGCGCTGGGCAAGGAGCCGAACGTCATCGGCTGGCAGATCGGTAACGAGCCGACCGACGAGAGTTACGACGCAGAGGCGAAGGATGCGTGGGTGGCGTGGCTGAAGCAGCGTTACGGCACGCTGGATGCGCTGAACGAAGCGTGGACCACGTCATACTGGTCGCAAAGCTATACGGACTGGGAGCAGGTGCCGTTCAGCGCGGCGAAGGCCAATCCCGGCTGGATGCTGGAGCTGAAGCGTTTTATCACCGCGCAATGGGTGGCGTTTCACCGCAACCAGGCGGGCGTGATCCGCGCGAATGTACCGCGCTCGCAATTCGTGACGGTGAACTTCGGTGGGCTGGGCTGGGCCAACCGTTTCGACCGTTATGCCGCCAACCGCGACCTCGATTTCACGTCATGGGACAATTATGTGGGGTCCGGCCATCTGAAGCCGTTCCGCAACGGCGCCAGCCACGATCTGGTGCGCGGATGGAAGCGCAAGAATTTCTGGGTGATGGAAATTCAGCCCGGCTATGTGAACTGGGCCGGGGTCAGCAACATGCTGCATCCGGGCGAGACGCGGGCGATGGCGTGGCAGGCGATCGGGCATGGCTCCGACGGGCTGCTTTACTGGCAGTGGCGCAATGCGCGCAACGGGCAGGAAACGATGCACGGCGCGCTGATCGGACAGGATGGCACGCCGTTGCCGATCTATGCCGAAGTGCAGCAGATCGGGCGCGAGATGGCGAAGGCGTCGCCGGTGATCGCGGGGACGCATCCGGTTTCGCAGGTGGCGGTGCTGCATGATTATGCCAGCCGCTGGGCGATCGATTTTCAGCTGCATCACAAGGATTACGACCAGATCGATGTGCTGCTCGACTATTACGAGCCGCTGAAACGCGCGCTGGGCGCAGTCGATATCGTCGAGGCGGAGGCCGCGCCGCTGGCCGGGTATAGGTTAGTGGTCGCGCCGAGTTTGAACCTCATCACCGAGGCGATGGCGAAGCGGCTGGCGGATTATGTGCGCCGTGGCGGGTATCTGATCCTGGGGCCGCGATCGGGGATGAAGGACGAATATAACCGGCTGCAGGAACAGCGTCAGCCGGGGGTCCTGGCAGAGTTGCTGGGCGGGCGGGTCGAGCAATATTATGCGCTGCTGGAGCCGGTCGAGGTTGGGGGCGGCACGGCGTCGATCTGGGCCGAGCAATTGTCGGTCAGCGCCAAGGATGCCGAAGTGCTGCTGACCTACGGCAAGGCCAATGGCTGGCTGGACGGCAAACCGGCGGCGATCACGCGCAAGGTGGGCAAGGGGCGGATCACTTATGTCGGCGCGCTGATCGGAGATGCCGTAATGGCGCGCCTGATCGACGGGGCGATGACCGGCGCTGGCGTGGTCCGCGACTTCGACTTGCCTGAGGACGTCGAGCTGATGACGCGCGAGGGCAAGGGGCGGCGGGTCGTGATCCTGATCAACCATGGGTCTGAGATGCGGACGGTGATGCTGCCAGCGGCGATGCGGGATGTGCTGGGCGGCGGGTCGGTGCGATCGGTTGTGTTGCAGGCCGAGGGTGTGGCGGTGTTGCAGCGCTGAGGCGATTCCCTAGTTGCTATAGCGTGATGACATTCACCTGATTTTGTCGTCACCCCGGGCTTGACCCGGGGTCCCGCTTCTTCGAGCGTTCGCCATTAGCGGGACCCCGGGTCAAGCCCGGGGTGACGGGGTTATTTCAAGATACAGTCATCACGCGCTACCCCCCGCTTCACCACCTCGAAGAAATCGTCACCGCCCATCTGGCCGCCTTTCAGCACAAGTTCCAGCCCGTCGATCGCGGGGTCGGCTGCATGGGCGCGGACCAGCGGGGCGCCGCGCTCGATCGGCGCGGCCCAGGTGAGCGCGTCGATGCCGAGTTGCGCGACGCCGTGGCTGGAGGTGTCGCCACCCGCGAACAGCACACGGCGCAGGCTGGCGCGGCGGACCACATCGCCGGTGATGCGGCCGAGCGCCTGGCCCAGTTTCTCGCCAGCAGCCGGGACGTCAGTCTCGAGCGGTCCTTCGGCAGAATTGATGACGGCGCGGTAGCCGGTGGACAGCGCGGCGAGCGCGGCATCGGCGAGGCGGTTTTCTTCTTCGGATGACCCTGCCAGCAAGGCGGCGACATCGGCGCGGGTCGAGACGAACCCGTCGGCGGCACTGCGCGCGATCTGGCGTGCTGTGACGGGCGAGCAGCTGCCGCTGACGACGAGCAGGCGATCGGTTGCGTTGGCGGGCGTGAGCACGGGGTCGCTGCCAATCACGCCAGCGGCGCGCCACGCGAGGACAAGTGCACGCGTGACCCCGGAGCTGCCCGCAGCGAAGCGGATTTTGCGCGTGAGCAGGATGTCGCCGGTGGCGGCCAGATCGTCCAGCGTGATGCCGTCGAACAGCACCGCATCGGCATCGCTCGCCGCGTCATAGGCGGATGCGGTGTCGCCCGCCTGAATGCGGTCGAGCGGGACCAGCGCCATGCGGGCGTCGGTCTGTGCCGCCAGATGCCGGATCAGGTCCGCCTCGTGCATCGGCGTCACCGGATGGCGCGACATGGTCGGGTGGCGGTCGATGCGATAGATGTTCGCACCCGCCGCCGCGAACAGATTGCCGTAAGCGACATAGCGGCGCAGGTGCGGCGCGGCGACGACGATCGCGGCGGGGCCACCGAACGCCTGCAATCCGATATCGAGCGCGCGCCCGATCGAGCCGGTTCCAGGGCTGGAATCAAAAGTGGAGCAGGTCTTGTAATGGACCAACGCGGCGTCGCTCAGCGCGTCGAATGCAGCCGGCAGATTGGCGTCCATCCATGCGGGCGAGCGGCTGCGTGCGTCGCTGGCGAGGCCGAATGCGCGCGCCTCCGGAAAGCGTGCGAGCAGCGCGTCGTCCGGGGTTCGCAGGAACAATACGGCGGGGACGCCGCCCTCCGCCAGTTGCTCCAACACATCGGTCGATCCGGTGAAATCGTCGCCGACAAATGCGTAGAGCGGCTTCACCCGCCGAACGCGTTCAGCGCCGCTGCCAGCTCGGGCGAATGCTTCGCCGCATCATCGACCGGCACGCCTGCAACCGCGGCTTCCCATGACTGGAGCAATGCGCGCACGCCCGCTGCCGGACCGTGCGGGTGCGCCATGATCCCGCCGCCCGCCGCGAACATGCAGTCGACCGAGCCAAGCGCGGCAAAGGTCGGTGCCGCCTGTTTCGCCGACTGGCCGGAGGAGAAGACCGGCATGATCTCGCATCCGGCATGCGGCGCGTCGAACATCGGCGTCAGGCATTCGCGGGCAGAGGCGATCACGCTTTCTTTGCTTTCACAGAACTTGTTATCGATACCGTTGACGTGGGTGTGATCGATCCCCGCCAGTCGCCACAGTTTCTGGAACGCGATATAGCTCATCCCAATTGCGGGCGAGCGGCCGAGCATCCCCCAGCCATTACGATGGCCGTGGATCGGGAGCTGCGAATGCGCGCGCAAGACCTTCATCGCGGGCAACCCGATCGAGTTCATGCTGGCCATGATGCAAGTGCCGCCCTCAGCCAGCACATGGTCGTGCCGCGCGAGCATCTCGTCGATCTCACCGGTCAGGTTCGCGGCAAACATGACCTTCTTGCCCGTGCGGTCGGCATGGTCGTTGATGACGCGCATGACAGCGGTGATGCGCGCGTCGAACGGGCAGTGCGGGCCGTCCGATTGCAGCTCGTCGTCCTTGATGAAATCGACGCCCGCCTCGACCAGCACACGCACTTGTTCGGCGGTGGCTTGCGGAGAAAGGCCGACGCTGGGCTTGATGATCGTGCCGATAATCGGACGGTCATACACGCCCGCCAGCTTGCGTGTGCCGACAACACCGAATTGCGGCCCCTGATAGCGGGTCAGGAACACCGGCGGCAGCGTGACGTCGACCAGGCGCAGTCCGGAAAACGCCTTTAGCTCCGACAGATTGCCGTTGATGGTCGCCAGCAGATTGGGGAGCGACGGCCCCATGTTCGACATCGGCCAGGACAGGACGACGCGCGCACGACGGCGCTTGCCGTCCCATCCCTTCGGCGTTCCCGATCCCGGCAGCGACGGCGCGGCGACCTCGCCCAGCTCGACCATTTGCTCGACGCGAGCGGCATGTGCCTCGCGCAATTCGTCGGTTTCACCGGGCACGCGGACGAAGGTCCCGGTCGATTGCTCGCCCGCCATCGTTGCCGCAGCCGCCTCCAAGGGGAAGGCGGTTTCGATCTCGTAAGTCGCCGTGACGCGCGCTTCGCTCATTTACGCGGTCTTGAAATAGGTCGTCGAACGCTCAGTATCGACCGCATAATAAGGCACGAAGACGAGGTTACGCTGACCCACCTTTGTCCGGTAGGATTCGGGATGACCGGGCATCGGCGACAGCGCCTTGGGCAGGGCGATGACGTCGTTCTCGATCCCTTCCCACGGGTTGATGCCGACATACATGACCGCACCGCGCATCACCGCGGCGAGGTTTGGATTCTCCGGGTCGATCGGCAGCGTGCGCAGCGCCTGGGGTATCGTCAGCTCAACGATGTCGCCGGCTTTCCAGCTGCGGCTGATCGCCGCCAGTTTGCCCGGCGTCGTCGGCTGCGACTGGCCGTTGACCAGCAGCTTCGCGCCTTTGGTCCAGGCCGGGATGCGCAGCTTCATCGTGAAGCGGCCATTGCCGGCCTTGCGCACCTTCAGCTTCACCGTGTCGGTCACCGGATAGTCGGTTTCCTGCACGACCTCGACCGCGCCGCCGGGGCGATCCCATGTGACTTCGGACGGGGTGTAGAGGTTGACCATCAGATTGTCGTCGTCGTGGAAATAGGCGTTCAGCACATAATCGACGACGCCCTGAAGCAGCGTGCCCGAGCAGCATGGCCATTTCTGATGGTAATAGCGCTTCTCGCCCGCCGCGCCGTAATCCGAATAATAGGGATAGCCGCCATCGCTGTCGGGCAAACGGGTGGCGAGCATGGTGTTGTAGAGCGTGCGTTCCAGCCCGTCGCCATATTGCGCGTCACCGGTGAAGCGGATCAGATAGCGCGCCAGTTTCAGGTCGGCGAAGGCCCCGCATGGCGTCTCGAAATGCGCTTTCGACGTTTTCAGGCTCTTGGCAAGATTGCCCTGGCCCAGCTCGACGAACTGTTCCTCCGGACCCCAGCCGCCGCTGGCGAAGCGCTGTGGCTCCATGAACTTCCACGCGTTGATGAGCGCGGTGCGATACTTCTCGTCGCCCAGATGCAGATAGGCCTGCGCGCCGGACGCATTGCCGATGGTGTGGCTGTACGCATGTTTGGTCGGCAGCACGTCCTCGCCACGCGCGAGCGGATCGAACCATTCCTTGTTCAGCAGGTAATGGACCGCCATGTCGTGATATTTCTTGTCGCCGGTGATCTCGGCGACATGAAACAGGTTTTCCGAGATGACATAGGTTTCATCGTATGGCGGTTCGCGCTTGCCGATGCGGTCGCGCGAGACTGGCGAGATGTATGGACGGCACTTTTCAATGATGATCGGCAACAGCGTCTTGGCCTGCTCCACCCCGCTCAGGCGATAGGCGTCGACCAGCCCGACGACATATTTGTCCATGACATAGGCGGCCCACTGCGCCTGTGCGCGCGGCCCGGCATAGGGGTTGGTCGCCTTGACCATCGCCTTGCCCCACTCGCTGACCAGCAATTTGACCTTGTCATGTGCCGCCTGATCGCCGGTCGCGGCGCCATAGCGGGCGAGGCCGGAGATATACTGGCCCATCGTAAGCCCGGCGACAAAGCCGTCCTTGTCGTACCACCCGCCCATGTCGGGGCCGGGGGCGGGGAGGCCGGCATTCTGACGGAACACCTTTAGGATGCGGTCATTGTCGAGTGCCAGAAAGTGCGAATGGATATGGTCGAACTGGCGCTTGATGCGACCACCGGTCAGCTTGACCTTGCCATAGGAGAATTCGTGCATCGCCTCCTTGCCCTTCAGCGCGCCCGAAGCCTGGGTTGCAGCGAGCGCAGCGGCGGGCAGGGTGCCGACGCCGACAGCGGTGGTCGCACACGCAGCGCAGTGCATGAAATGTCGCCGTGATAGGCCTTCCGTGGTTGGGCCGTCAGTCATCCAGTCTCTCCCAGTGCAACGCGCTTCCTTACGAATTTTTACGGATTCGTGGAAAATCGAAGCATATAATAATACTAATAGCGATAGGACGCAATCGGTCGAAAGCGCGATTTATGCGATCGGCTTATTTGCGGCGCTTTTGCGGGACGCGGTTCTTTTCGATGCGCGAGACGCCGTGGCCGATGATGTCGCGCATCGCCCGCGCGGCGCGCTCGCCGTCGCGGGCCTCGATCGCATCGACGATCTGGGCATGGCCGCGTACGCTGGTCTGATGCTCCTCGGCTTCGTTGACGGGCGAGCTCATCCGGAACGACGCCATCAGCGCGGTCTCGATCACCGCCGACAGCGAGCGCATCAACGCATTGCCCGACGCGCGACCGATCGCCTTGTGGAATTGCAGATCGGCCTCGGCAAAGTCGCGCGCGCTGTCGGTCGCGTCGCGCATGCCGGCCAGATGGTGGCGCAGCTCGGCGATATCGGCATCGCTGCGCCGTTCGGCGGCGGCACGGGCGGCGGCGGACTCGATGGCGACGCGGATCTCGGCAAGGTCGCGCAGGAAATCGACGTCGAAGCCCTGGCTCGATTTCCAGGCAAGGATGTCGGCGTCGAAGAAATTCCAGTGCGAGCTGTCGAGCACCGACGTGCCGACGCGCGTCTTAGAGACGATCAGCCCCTTTGCCGTCAGCGTCTTGAACACCTCCCGCAACACGGTGCGCGAAATGCCGAAGCGGGCGAGGATCTCGGCCTCCTGCGGCAGCTTTTCGCCGGGGGGAAGGATGCCGGCGAGGATATCATTGCCCAGCGCCTGCGCGACCTGATCGTGGCTCGACCGGACACTGCGCGTGAAGCGACCGAAGCTGGGTTCTTGTCCCTCGATATGGTTCAACTTGTACATCCGGTCGCGGTCCCCGGTTTGTGTATGCGGCGAAGTGCCGCGCATTGCCACCCTCCCCGCAAACAGAACGCCCCGCCACGGCGATGAGCCATGACGGGGCGAACCGCAGCCGTTCCGGGGAGGGGGGCGGTGGCTGTCAGAAGCGAACCCGGACACCCGCCGAGATGCGGCGACCGGTCTTGCGATACTCCTTGGTGCGATCCTCGCTCATCGAATAAAGGAACTCCTTCGCATTGTTCACATTGATCGCGTCGGCAAAGACCGTGAAGTGCGAGCCGACGTCATAAGAGAGACTGACGTCGAGCTGGCCATAGGCGTCGAAATATTCCTGCTCGCTGTTCCGGCCGACCGCGGTCTGCAGGAAATTGTCACGGTAGGTATAGGCGACGCGGGCCTGGATGCCGTATTTCTCGTAGAAGCCGACCAGGCTGTAGGAGTATTTCGACAGCCCTTCGAGGCTGTAGGTCTGGCCCGGCACGACGCTGGGGTAGGATGCGTCGGAGTCGGTGTAGTTGAAGCTGGTCTGGACGCCTAGGCCATCGAACGGTTCGGGCAGCCAGTTGGCGAAGGACTGGCGATAGCCGATCTCGAAGCCCTTGACGGTCGCACCGTCGCCATTGCCCGGAACGGTGACCGAAAAGGTCACCTGATCGACCAGCTGGCGCGTGGTCACCAACGTCACGAACGAGTCAATCTTCTTGTAGAAGGCCGCCGCCGACAACAGCGACGCGTCGGCGAAATACCATTCGGCACCCAGTTCGACCTGGCTGGCGCGGAACGGCTGAAGATCGGGGTTGCCGCGACGGATCGTCTCGTTGCCGGGATTGGTCTGAATGGTCTGTCGCGGCGACAGGTCCGAGAGGGTCGGGCGCGTCAGCACCTTCGACGCAGCGAACCGCAGCAGCAGATCGTCGGTGAGGTTAAGGCGGGCGTTGATCGAGGGCAGCCAGTCCGAGTATTTACCGCGGAAGCTGACCGGTACGACCGGCGAGACGACGATCGTGTTCTGACCGCCGCCGGTCGGCACAGCGCTGAGCACGGTGCGCGACGCACCCGACGAGGTATAATCGGTATTCTCGTAACGCAGCCCGACATTCACCGCGAGCTTCATGCCCGCGAACTCGGTATCGAGCGCGGCCATCGCATAGGCGACCTTGACCTTCTCGTTCACGATGGACGAGCCGGAGGGCGAGAAGACCGCCGGGTTGAATGTCCGTCCGTCCTGCGCGGCGAACTGATCGACCTGAAGCACCAGCGCGCGCGGATCGTAGATCAGCCAGTCACGAATGATGTTGTTGCCGCCGCCCGAGAAAAAGCCGCGATCGGTCGGCTGGAACAGCGACGTGGGAAGGGCGCGGTTCGAATCGCAATAGGCGCATTGCTCGCCAAACGGCATCTCGTCGGCGGTGATCGTCTTGATGCGGCTTTGCGCCATCGCACCGGCGTAAAGGGTCAGCGCGCCGCTGCCCGGATTCCAGTCGATATCGGCGCGATACTCCTCGATCTCGTCGTCGATGTTCGATCCGCCGCCCCAGATATAATAATGCGCGGTGATTCCCTGCGGGTTGGTCGCGGCATTGGGATAGGCCGCACTGCTCAGGCCATAATCATAGATCGGGCTGCCGCTTCGGCGATCGAAGAAGAAGTCGATATTCTTGCGGCGGATCGTCGTGAAAAGATTATTCTCCTTGCCACGGCGGCGCGCGTCGGAGAGCGAGCCGTCGAGGCGAACGCGCAGTTCGTCGGTCGGCTTCCAGTCGATGTTGATGCCGAACTGGTCGGTGGTGACGTTGCGGTCGTCATACTGGATGATCTGATCGACGAAGCCGCCGGTATAGCGCTGATAAACGGACTCGCCGCCGGTCTGCACACCGTTCACCACGCTGCCGCCCTGGACGACCTGTTCGGCCAGAATGCCGCCCGCGAAATCATAGGCCAAGCCGGTCTGTTGCTCCTTGAAGCGCGCCTTTGAATAGAGCGTGTCGATCGTCACGGTCAGCTTGTCGCTTGGCCGCATCTGCACCGATCCATTGACCGCCCAGCGCGTCAGTTCGCGCTCGAAGAAGAAAGGCGACAGGTTCGAAGGCATCGACACGCCGCTGAAATTCTGGACGCCCGCGCCGATGCGTCCGCGCGGAACACCGGCCAGGTTGTAATAGCTGTCGCCCGCCGACCGCCGCACATGGCCAGCGCCGATGGTGAATTCGTCGATCCGGTTTTCCTGCTTCGAATAGACCCCGGCCAGCGCGACGCCGAACGTGCCCGAGTCATTCTTCCAGCTGGCGACGCCCGAAAATTCGGGGTTCCAGGTGTCGGCGATTTCCGAATACATGCCGGTCGCGGCACCCGCGACCTTGAAGCCTTCCTTCTGGTCGAGCGGGCGCAACGTGCGGACGTCGATGGTCGCACCGATCGACGCGCCGTTGATGTTCGCCTGCGGCGATTTGTACACATCGGCGCCCGAGATGACTTCGGACGGGATCACGTCGAACGAGAATTCGCGGCCATTATTGTCGGTGGCCAGCGTGCGGCCATTGACCGTAACCGCGTTGAACTTGGGGCCGAAGCCACGAACCGTGACGTAGCGGCCCTCGCCGCGATTGCGCTCGATCGTCACGCCGGTCACGCGCTGCAACGATTCGGCGACATTCTGATCGGGCAGCTTGCCCAGGTCCTGAGCGACGATCGAATCGACCACGCCAACGGCGTTGCGCTTGATGTCGATCGAGGCGCGCTCCGATGCGCGGATGCCGGTGACGAGGATTTCTTCCTCACCCGCAGCGGGTTCCTCGGCGGGCGCGGTATCCTGCGCGAGGGCGGGCTGGCTGAGCGCGAGCGCGGTACCGGCGGTTGCGGCAAGCAGCGCGGCGCGGCGAATCGTGGCGATACGATGGATCATTATTCCCCTCCTGAAGCTGTTCTTTGGACCGTGAATGGCGCAGCTTTAAGAGTATGTCAAATTATCATCATACGTATGATGAACTACCGCACCGAGCGGATCGGAATGACGCACAGCGCCGATCCGAACACGAAGATCACGGCCGCCCAGAAGATCGCGCGATAGTCATTGCCGAACGCGCTGAGCAGCACCGCGGCCATGATCGGGCTGATGATCTGGGGGATGTTGACGGCGGTGGTGAGGATGCCGAGATCCTTGCCCTCGTCGCCCAGCGCGCTCTTTGGCAGCACCTGAGTCATCAGCGCCATGTCGATCGACATGAACATGCCGTATCCCACGCCGATAATCGCGGCATAGGCCCACATGCCGGTCATGTTCGGGAACGCCAGCGGCGCGACCATCGCGCAACCCATGATGAGGCTGCCGAGAATGACGAACGGCTTGCGGCGCTGATAGCGGTCGGACAGCCAGCCGGAGCCGAGCGAGGAGATGACGAGGAAGATCAAGGTGACGATCGCCATATTGGCGATGGCGATATTCGACTCGTCATTCCCCAGCCCGATATAGTCGCGCAGGATGTAGAGCAGATACGCCGCCACCGCCTGATACCCCATGTAAATGAAGAAGCGGCTGGCGAATGCCCAGGCGAAATCGGGATGCTCGCGCGGGGAAATCCAGAAGCCTTTCAGGAACTCGCCCCAGTGCATACGCCGACGCGGCATCGCATCGCTGGGCGGCTCGCGGTTGATGAGCACAAAGGCAAGGCACGAGGCGAGGATCGCCAGCGCGAACAGACCGTAAGCGAGCACCCGCTCGCCCGCGAGATAGCCTGCGACGACGGTGCCGGCGGTCAGTCCGGCGGTCATGCCCGCGCCGACGATGCCCGATACGCCGCCGCGCGTTTCCGGCGCGAAACGGTCGGCGATCAACGTCGTCATCGCGGGCTGCATCGCGTTGTAGGCGACGGTGGCCATCACCCAGAATATCATCAGCGACCAGAAGCTGGTCATCCACGACACGCCGAACAGCGCTAGCGACCCGATCAGCGATCCGATCGCGATCCATGGCGAACGGCGGCCCCAGCGGCTGCGCGTGCGATCCGACAGCGCGCCCGCGATCGGCGTGGTGAGGGTGGAAAAGACCGAAGTAATGGCGAACAGCAGCGCCAGATTGTTCGCCTTTGACCCCTCATCCAGTTCCGCGATCTGGTTGGGCAGCAACACGCCGAGCACGCCGCTGTACAGCGCCATCAGCAGGAAGAAATTGACCATTAGCGACAGTTGCAGCTTCGTCCGCTGCGGGCCGAGCACATAGGATGGGGTCGTGTCGGCGGCTATGGCCATGTCGCTCTCCGATTATGCTTTTTATTCTGCGGCGAGTGGACCGTCGGGCACCAGCCGCAATCCGGCCTGACGCGCGCGGCGATGCGGGCCGCTGGCACTGCTCCAGCCGGGGGTCGCGCCGTTCGCCAGCGCCGCCTCGTCGATGGTAATGCCCAGGCCCGGCGCATCGCCCAGCCGGATGCCGCCATCGCCGATCTGCTGATCGACCGTCATGCCGGTGGGCCAGTTCAGATCCTGCACCTCGATCCCGATCATGTTCGGCATCGCGGCGGCGGCGTGGGCGATCGGGTTGGCGTCATAGCCGACCGGCGACACCGGCAGGTCGCGCGAGTGCGCGGCCATCGCCACGCGCAGAAAATGGGTGATGCCCCACACGCTGCCCGCCTGAACCACATCGACTGCCTTGGCGTCGAACAGCGGCGCGAACTGGTCGAGGCCGGTGAGGTTCTCGCCAGTGGCGACGGCGGCGCGGCATGCGCGGGAGATGCGCGCCAGCCCCGCGGCGTCCCAGCGGCGCACCGGCTCCTCGATCCAGGTCAGGTCGAGTTGCGATTCGATCTGTGCGAGGTGGCGGATCGCCTGCTTGACGTTCCACGCTTCGTTGACGTCGAGCATCATCGCCGGACGGGCGCTGTTGGCCGACAGCGCATCGCGCGCGGCGAGCAGCCGGTCGATATCGCGGGACAAATCCTTGCCGCCCTTGATCTTGGCCGAGGTGAAGCCGCGTTCGGCCCAGCCGTGATAATGCGCGGCGAAGGCTTGGTCGTCGAGACCGTAGCAAAGCCCGGAGGCATAGCCGGGCACGAAGCGGTCGAGCGCGCCGAGCGTGCGCCACAACGGCTCGTCCGCCATCTTCGCCTTCAAATCCCACAACGCCATATCGACTGCGGCAATCGCGCCATAGGTCGATCCCGCGTGCCCGCTCTTGAACACGTGCGACAGCATCGAATCGTATAGCGCGGTGACGGCGCGCGGGTCTTGCCCCTCCACTGCGGGGAAGACGCGTTCAATATCGCGGTGCTGGCCCAAACCGATCCCGGTCAACCCACCATCGGTTTCGATCAACAGGATCGGCACTTCGGTCACACCACTGTCCACGACACCGTTGACGTCGCCGACCGGCCGGCCCCAGTCGTGGGTCGTCGTCAGGCTGCGATATCCGGTGATCTTCATGTACGACGACGCCCCAAATCCGGGCGCACGATCCGCCCTTGCTCGAAACATAGTATGTATTATCTTTCCAAATCTGCAAGCCCTTGACGTATCGGGGGTTGCGGTTCCACCGTTCGGCAGCAATCACGGGGCGGATGAGTTTGAGCGAGAGCGGCGTGAGCGAGATGAATCGATGACGACAGCGACTCCAGCCGCACAGCGCGTCCGCCGCCGCCCGCGTCTGTCAACTGCGGTGGTCGAGGATCTGGTCAACGCCATCGTGATGGGCACCTATCCGATCGGCACCGCGCTGCCGCCCGAGAACATGTTGTGCGACATGTACGACGTCAGCCGCACGGTGGTGCGCGAGGCCACGACCGCGCTGACCGAAAAGGGGCTGGTGGTTTCGCAACAGGGGCGCGGGACGATCGTGCGCGACGGGCGCGCGTGGAACATGCTCGATCCGATGATCCTGTCGGCGCTGTTCCAGGGCGAGGAGGGGCTGGCCTATCTCGACAATCTGTCGGAGGTCCGCTCGCTGCTCGAATCGGCGATGGCGGCCAAGGCGGCGCGCAATGCCACCCCGGCCACAGTCGCGGAACTGACCGCACAGATCGAGACGCTGGAGGGGCTGGTGACGATGCCCTCCGCCTATATCCACGAAGACCTGAAATTCCACGACATCATCATGCGCATGTCGGGCGACCGGTTGAGCAAGGCAATCATCGACGGCATTCAATCGGAGGCGCTGCGCACACATGGGTATAGCGGCAAGCTGAGCGTCGAGCATGTGAAGGCGACACAGGCGGCGCACCGCAAGGTTTACGAGGCGATTGCGGCGGGCGATGGTGATCGCGCCGCGCTGGCGATGCGCGAGCATATTTCGGGATCGTGGGACAAACGGCGAGCGCAGCCGAGGGGTTAGGGCTGCTCGCTGAGCGCATAGATCCGCTCCATCTCGACCCAGGTTTGGTCCGACGCGAACGGCAGCGACTTCTGAAATCCGGCCATCAGCGCGTCCCATGCAGCAACGTCGGGGTTGGCCGCGTCGCGCGTCTGCTTGGCAGTAGGATCCGGGGCGGCATCGCTGTTCTGCTCCATTACCATGAACAACCGGTCCCCGACCCACCAGATTTCAAGTGACTCCACCCCGTCCGCGCGGATCGCTGCGTTGACGGCGGCGGGCGGGCCACCGGGTTCATGCCATTTGCGATAGGCGGCGATGCGCTCGGGATCGCCATGCAGATCGACGGCAAAGCAGCGGCGGACGAGTGGCATTTCCGAAAACTCCCTTCGCGCCGATTGACGCAGCGCGCCATCCTGCCCTAAACATAATACGTCTTACAACATAATGACGGAGTGGATGGTGCCAGGGCTGTACGGCAAACGCATATCCCGGCGCGACCTTTCCGCGCATTCCGGCGCGCTCTCGCAATTTGCAGGGGTGCGGTTGTCGACCTTGGGCGACGGCGTCGAGCGCGGCGTGCGCCAGCTCGAATTCCGCACCGGCAGCGGTCTGCGCTTCACCGTCCTGATCGATCGCGCAATGGACATTGCCGAGTGCGAGCATAATGGTCGCGCGGTCGGTTGGCACTCGCCGTCCGGCTTTCGCAATCCGGGGCTGCATGATTATGAGGGCGAGGGTGGGCTGGGCTGGTTCCGCTCGATGTCCGGGCTGCTGATTACCTGTGGCCTCGACCATGTCCTCTTCATGCACGACGACCCGGCGGGGCATTACAACTACGGACCTCGCGCGAATGTGTCGTCGTCGCTGCACGGGCGCGTCGGCACGATCCCGGCGCGGCTGACCGGCTATGGCGAGACGTGGAACGGTGACGACTGCGTGTTGTGGGCGGAAGGAATCGTCCAGCAATCGACCGTTTTCGGCGAAGACCTGCATTTGATCCGGCGGATCGAGGCGGACGTCGGCGGCGATGAAATCCGGCTGATCGACCGCGTGGTCAATCACGGATTCTACCGCACGCCGCATATGTATTGCTACCACATCAATGTCAGTCATCCAGTAGTGGCCGAGGGATCGCGCTATGTCGCGCCGATCCGCGACGTGATCTGGGCGGCGCATACCGACAGCTATCGGGCGCAGAACACCGGCTATCGTACCTTCCCCGCGCCGATCGTGAATTTCCATGAGCAAGTCTGGCAGCATGACATGGCCACCGATGGCAATGGCAAGGTCAATGTTGCGGTCGTGAACGAGGCGATCGGCTTCGGGTTCGAGGTCGAAACGCTGAAGTCGCAATTTCCGGCGATGTTCGAATGGCAGAATCTGCACGCCGGCCATTATGCGGTCGGCATCGAACCCTCGACCAACCACGTCATGGGCAAGGATTTCGCGCGAGAACGTGGCGAGCTGATCTGGCTGGAGCATGGCGAGGAGCGCCGTTACGACAGCGTGTTTCGGGTGCTGCCGAACGAAGCCGCAGTGGCTGATGCGGTGGCGCGGATCGAGGGTGTGGCGACGCAGCCAGCCGACGAATATCCTGTGCCATCCGGCGTGTTTCCGCCGATTGGTGGCGTGGCGTGAAGGGCCGGACGGTCCTCTACACCGGCGCGGCGGGCGGTCTGGGGCTTGAAACCACGCTGTTGCTGATCGAGCGCGGGGCGACCGTCGTTGCGATCGACAACGATCTCGCCAAAGTCGCGGCCCTGGAAGCTGCTGCGGACGGAAGCGAGCGGCTAATCGTGTCGACCGCCGACCTGTCCGACCTAGGCGCTTTTCGCGCGACGCTCGACCAACTGATCGACGAGACCGGCGGGTTCGACATCGTCATCAACAACGCCGCGATCTATCCCTCGAAACCGTTCGAGGATTACACGATCGAGGAGCATCAGGCGGTTCAGCGCATCAATGTCGATGCTGGAATCGTCGCGGTGCAGGCGGCGCTGCCGGGGATGCGGGCCAAGGGCTTTGGTCGGATCGTCAACGTTTCCAGCATCACGCTGTCCGGTGGCTGGGCGAACCTGTCGCCCTATGTCGCGTCGAAGATGGCGCTGGTCGGGCTGACACGGGCGTGGGCGCGCGAGTTCGGGCCGTATGGGGTCACCGTGAACGCCATCGCGCCGGGGGCCTTTCCGACCGACGCCGAGAAAATCCATCCCGATCCCGAGGGCTATAACCGGCTGGTGCTCGACGCGCAGTCGATCAAGCGGCGCGGAAATGCCGGTGACATCGCCAACGCCATCGCCTTTTTCGCGAGCGACGAGTCCGGTTTCATCACCGGCCAGACGCTGCACGTCAACGGCGGCTGGACCATGAACTAAAGGACTCGAAGTGACCAATATCCTGAGCGGCATTCGCGTGCTGGACTGTTCGATCGCGATGGCCGGGCCGTTCGCGGCGCAGCGCATGGGCGACATGGGCGCGGACGTGGTGAAGGTGGAGCCGACTACCGGCGAATGGCAGCGTCATGCGCCTGCCGGTGGTGCGGTGGGGAACGAAGTCAACGTCTCGTTCCTGTCGCTTAACCGCAACAAGCGCAGCCTGGCGATCGACCTGAAGGCGGCAGAGGGCAAGGCGCTGTTGCTGGAGATGGTCAAGGACGCCGACGTGTTTCTGCAGAATTACCGCCCCGGCGTGGCCGAGCGGCTGGGCGTGGATTACGCCACGCTGTCGGCGATCAACCCGCGCCTGATCTATGTGTCGATGTCCGGCTATGGCGAGGACGGGCCGTATCGCTTTTACCCGGGGCAGGACCTGTTGTTGCAGGGCATGTCCGGCGCGATGATGTCGGCAGGGATCGAGGGCGCGCCGCCATCCGCCGCCGGGCAATATCTGGTCGATGCGATCACCGCCTATTCGGCGTTCGAGGGTGCGCTGGCCGCGCTTTTCCACCGCGAACGAACCGGTGAGGGGCAGTTGGTTCAGGTCAACATGCTCGACGCGATTACGACGATCCAGATGCAGGAATTGTCGGTGTTCACGGTCGGCGGCGTTCCGCAGACGCGCTCTGCCGAGCCGCATGCGCACAGCTATATCCGTGCGCCCTATGGCGTGTTCGCGACGGCGGACGGGTATATTACCTTGGCGATGGCACCCTATGCCAAGCTGGCGGAATTGTTCGACGATCCATTCTTTGCCGATCTGGAGGACCAGCGCGACGGCTGGGCGATGCGCGACGACATCTTTGCGGCGGTGAAGCGCAATCTGGTCAAGCGGAGCAGCGCCGAGTGGCTGGAGGCGATGCGCGCGCGCGATATCTGGGCGGGGCCGGTCTATGGCTATGCCGATCTGGTCGACGATGCGCAGATCAAGCACAACGGCACGTTCGTCGAATATGATCACGCGAGCGAGGGCCGGGTGAAGGTGCCAGGATTTCCGATCCGTTTCTCCAAGACGCCGTCGACGATCGAACGCGGCGCCCCGCGTGTCGGCGAGCATAGCCGCGAAGTGCTGCGCGAGGCCGGGCTGGACGAGGCGGCGATCGACCGGCTGGTCGAGGCTGGCGTGATCAAGCAGCACGGATGAGTATTCCGGCGTATCGCGGTCTGACCTGGGACCATCCACGTGGCTATAACGCGCTGGCGGCGGCAGCGGCGCAGGCAGGTGCGTTGTCGCTGACGTGGGACAAGCAGTCGCTGGAAGGGTTCGAGTCCGCCCCGATCGCCGATTTATGCGCGCGTTACGATCTGGTGGTGCTGGACCATCCGCATGTCGGCGAAGCGGTCGCGAGTGATTGCCTGGTGCCGGTCGAGAACTTGTTCAGCGCTGACGAGATTGCGGGCTGGTGCGCGGCGGTCGCGGGGCCATCGCTGGCGAGCTACCATTATGCGGGCCAGCATTGGGCGTTGCCGCTGGATGCCGCGACTCAGGTGATGGCGTATCGGCGAGACGCGATCGAAATGCCGCCGATTTCGTGGGTCGCACTGCCCGACTTTGCTGCGCAGCATAAGGTGGCGCTGTCGTTGGCGGGACCGCACGCGATTTTGAGTTTTCAGTCGATCTGCGGGGCGTTGGGTGCCGGGCGGTCAGGCGACGATTTTGTCGACCGCGCGATTGCACGCGAAGCCTATGGGATCATGCTCGCGCTGACTGGCGAGGTGACGGTGCGGGCGCAGGCGTTGAACCCGATCGCGATGCTGGGGGCGATTGAGCGCGGCGAGGGGATCGACCTGTGTCCGCTCATCTATGGCTATGTGAACTACGCGACGCGCGGCGTCGGCTTTGCCGATGCGCCGTCCGGTCCCGGCGGACGTATCGGATCGACGCTGGGCGGCACCGGCATCGGCGTGTCGAAGCGGTGCGACTTAACGCCGGAACTGCTCGATCATCTGCGCTGGCTGATGTCGGAGCCGGTGCAGCGCGGTTTCATCCCCCAGCATGACGGGCAACCGGCGTTGCGATCCGCATGGCGCGATCCGGCGGTGAATGCGGCGACGGGCAATTTCTTTGCCGACACGTTGGCTACGGTGGAGGCGGCATTGCTGCGTCCGCGCCATAACGGCGCGATTGCGTTCCAGACGGCGGCGTCGGCGCGGTTGCGGGCAGCCTTGCTGGACCGGGAAGCGGCGGATGCCGTCCTCGACGACATCGAAACCTTCTATCGCAACCACCACCCCGCCGGAGCAGAGACATGACTACAGACTTGTTGTTCGGTGTGGCGGATTTCGTCGCCACCATCACCCTCAACCGGCCGGCCAAACTGAACGCGCTGACCCCCGACATGGCGGCGGCGCTGATCGCGGCGGTGAGCGAGTGCAATGGCAGCGATGCGGTGCGCTGCGTCGTCATCACCGGCGCGGGGGAAAAGGCGTTTTCCGCCGGGTCCGACATCACGACGCTGGATGGCTATGCGACGCCGTGGGATTTCCGCAATCGCGACGATTATTGCGACGCACTGCGGGCGTGCCGCAAGCCGGTGGTGGCGGCGGTCAACGGCTATGCGCTGGGCGGCGGGCTGGAGACGGCGATGGCGGCGGATATCCGCATCGCATCGACCAACGCGCGGTTCGCGGCACCCGAAATCAAGCTGGGCTGGATCGGCGGCGGCGGAATGGCGGCAGGGCTGACCTATGCGGCGGGGCCGTCCAACGCCGCGATGATGCTGTTGACGGGCGATATGGTGAGCGCGGAACAGGCGTTGGCCTGGGGCATCGTCAGCGAGGTTGTCGCGCCCGATGCGCTGACCGCCCGCGCTGCCGAGATCGCAGCGACGATTGCGTCGCGCGCGCCGATCGCGGCGGAAACGGCCAAGCTCAACTTGCGCGCGTCGCACATCATGCCGTGGGACAAGGCGATCGAGTATGAGCGCGACCTGCAGGCGATCTGTTTTGCGACCGAGGACGCGAAGGAAGGGCGTGCCGCCTTTGCGGAGAAACGTGCGCCGGTGTTTCGACGGCGCTAGGGTGCGGGGATGACCAAGCCCAAAATCCTGCTGACGCGACGCTGGCCCGATGCGGTCGAGGCGCGGCTGGCGGCCAGCTATGATGTGACTTTGAATGACGCCGATGTGCGGATGGATGCCGCCGCGCTGGCCCAAGCGATGCGCGATTATGACGCGGTCTGCCCGACCGTGACGGACAAGATCACGCGCGAGGTGATCCTGGCCGAAGGGCGGCGGGCGCGGATCATCGGCAATTACGGCGCCGGGTTCGAGCATATCGATCTGGACGCCGCGCGCGAGGCGGGCGTCGTTGTCACCAACACCCCCGACGTGCTGACCGACGCCACCGCCGATATCGCGATGACACTGATCCTGATGGCCACGCGGCGGGCAGGCGAGGGCGAGCGGGAACTGCGCGCCGGACGATGGCGCGGCTGGGGACCGACGCCGCTGCGTGGCCGGTCGCTGCGCGGCAAAACGCTGGGGCTGGTCGGCTATGGACGGATCGCGCGCGCTGTGGCGGAACGGGCGACTGCGTTCGGGCTGACGGTGGCGATACACAGCCGCAGCCGGGCGGCGGACGTGCCGGAAACTGACTATCATCCGACGTTGGCGGGGCTGCTGAGAGTCGCCGATATCGTGTCGCTGCACGCACCGGGCGGGGCGGCGACGCGGCACATGATCGACGCCGCGGCTTTGGCGACGATGAAGCCCGAGGCGGTGCTGATAAACACCGGACGCGGTTCTCTGGTCGATGAGGTGGCGCTGTCGGCGGCATTACGCGATGGCGTGATCGCGGCGGCGGGGCTCGACGTTTACGAACGGGAGCCACAGGTCGAACCGGCGCTGATTGCGTTGCAGAATGTCGTGCTGTTGCCGCATCTTGGATCGGCGACGCTGGAGACGCGCGAGGCGATGGGGATGAAGGTCGCTGATAACCTAGACGCGTTCTTCGCGGGGCGGGAGCCGGGTGACCGGGTCGCTTGAACTCGCCGCCGATGCGGTGACGCGCTGGCTGGCGGAGGGGCCGCGTCCGCTGATCCTGGGCATTTGCGGATCGCAGGGGAGCGGGAAGTCGACGCTGGCGCGCGGGTTGATCAAACGGCTGGGCGTGCGTGCCGCGACGCTGTCGCTCGACGACCTCTATCTGGGCAAGGCGGCGCGGGCCGAATTGGCGCGCGAGATTCATCCGCTGCTGGCCACGCGCGGGGTGCCGTTGACGCATGATGTGGCGCTGGGCTGTTCAATTCTGGCGGCGGTTAAGGCGGGGGAATCCGTGCGCTTGCCGCGTTTTGATAAGGCCAGCGACGAGCGCCTGCCGGAAGGCGAGTGGGTCGATGGCTCGCTCGATTTGCTGATCTTCGAGGGGTGGTGCGTCGGCGCGATTGCCGAGGACGATGTGTCGATGCCGGTCAACGATCTCGAATGCGAGGAAGACCCGGATGGGGTTTGGCGACGAGCGGTGAGTGCCGCACTGGCCGGCCCTTATCAGACGCTGTTCGCGAAGATCGACCGGCTGATCCTGCTCGCCGCACCCGATTTCGCAGTCGTCCAGGGCTGGCGGACGCAGCAGGAGGATGACCTGCGCGCCGCGCTGATCCGCGAAGGCCGCAATCCCGCGCTGGCGATGGATGCTGCGCAGATCGCGCGCTTCATCCAGCATTATGAGCGCATTACCCGCGCAATCCTGGACGAGATGCCCGGTCGGGCCGCTCTGACCCTGCGGCTCGACAGCGATCGCCATGTCGTAAGCTGACATCCGGGGTTGCGCCCCCTCTCAACATAATACATCATACAACAAATGATGACGGGAGAGATGAGTGCTTGAGGCGCGCGCAGCGTTCAGTCGGCGGACGGCTTTGTTGGGTGTAGGTGCCGCGATGGCGGCAAGCGCAGTGCAGGTGCGCGCGACCGGATCACTAACCGGCTTTCACGACGTGCGCGATTATGGCGCGAAGGGCGATGGCAAGGCGATCGATTCGGTCGCGTTCAACCGCGCGATCATGGCAGCCAGCCGCAAAGGTGGCGGGACGATCGTGGTGCCGCCCGGGCGCTATCTGTGCTTTTCGATTCGCTTGCAGAGCCACATCACACTGGTGCTGATGCCCGGATCGGTGATCGAGGCGGCGGACCCGAAAAAGCATAAGGGGCGCTATGATCTGCCCGAGGGTGTGTTCGAGGAGCAGCTGGTCGATTACGGCCTCGCGCATTTTCACAACAGCCTGATCTATGGTGACGGGGTCAGCGATATCGCGATCATCGGCACCGGTTTGATCCACGGGCTGGGGCTGGATCGTGAAGGACCGCCGCCGCGCTGGCATGGGCTGGCGGGCTGGAAATCGCCGAAGGAACAGGGGCTGAGCGCCGATGCCGCCCGCCGCGCAATCCCGCTGGAAATGGAATATGAAGGGCGGGGCATCAAGGCGATCGGACTGACGCGGTGCCGCAACGTCCTGCTCAAGGATTTCTCGATCCTGCAGGGCGGGCATTTCGCGGTCTACGTTCTGGGGTCGACCAACGTGCGGATCGACGGGCTGACGGTGGATACCGACCGCGACGGCATCGACCTGGATTGCTGCCGCGATGTGCGCGTGACCAACTGCGTGGTCAATGCGCCAAAGGACGACGCGATCGTGCTGAAAAGCAGCTATGCACTGCAGGAACCGGTGTTCTGTGAGGATGTGCAGGTCATCGGCTGCAAGACCAGCGGCTATCTGCTCGGCACCGTGCTGGACGGTACGTACCGGAAATCGCCTTATGTCTCGACCGACAATGTCGGGGTGCTGGGGCGGATCAAGCTGGGCACGGACAGCGCGACCGGTTTTCGCAATATCCTGATCGCCGATTGCCTGTGCGAGAATTCACGCGGGCTGCAACTGGGTGCGATCGACGGCGGGGTTCTGGAGGATGTGAGCTTTCGCGACATCAATCTGGTCAACCCGGTCAACCACCCGATCTTCCTGCGCCTGTCCGCCCGCAATCGCGCCCCGAGGGGGGCGGGCGTTGCCAAGGTTCGGCGCGTGCGCTTTTCGGACATTCAGGTGTCGGGCGCGCGGATGGAATATCCGTGCGGCATCGTGGGTATCCCGGACGGGATCATCGAGGATGTCAGCTTTCGCGGCGTGAACGTGACGGCGGCAGGCGGTGGCACAGCCGAGGATGCGGCGTGGGTCGTGCCGGAGCGGCGCAATTCGAGTCTGGAGCCGAGCTTCATGAAAACGCTGCCCGCGCATGGGCTGTATGCGCGGCACGTCCGCAATCTGAGCGTGAGCAATTGCAGCTTTGACGTCGCGACACCCGATGCGCGCCCCGCGATCGTGCTGGAGAATGTCGATGGCGCGGTGATCGACGGGCTGAGCTCGCCCAAGCCGCGTGCGGCGGCAGTGCGGGCCAGTGCGGGCAGCCGCAATATCGCGATCGGATCGGTCGAAACCCTTGTCGGAACAGGCGCATGATGAAACGGATCGGACTTATTCTGGCATGGCTGACGGCGCTGATCGCCGTGCCGGTGGTTGCACAGGAACTGCCGCTGGCCGAAGGCTGGCGTTTCGTGAAGGACGATGCAAAGGGCGCGGAACGCCCCGGCTTCGACGATGCGCGTTGGGCGCGGGTCGCGGTGCCGCATACCTATAATGCCGAGGATTCGGGGATCGGCGGGGCGAAGGCGCGCGGCGAGCCGGAGGGTGTCTATTATCGCGGTCCCGCCTGGTATCGCCTGAAGATCGACCACAAGCCGCAACCCGGCACCCGCTATCTGCTGCATTTCGGCGGCGCGACGCTGAAGGCCGATGTGTGGCTGAACGGCACGAAGGTGGGCGGCCATGCCGGTGGCTATGCCGCGTTCCGGTTCGATGTGACCAGCAGCCTGAAGGCGGGCGAAAACCTGCTCGCGGTGCGTGTGGACAATGCGAAGAACCCGCAAATCTCGCCGCTCAACGGCGACTTCAATATCTTTGGCGGGCTGTATCGTGAGGTGAAGCTGATCGCGACGCCCGAGTTGCATCTCGACCGGCTCGATCATGCGGGACCGGGGATCAGGGCGCGGACGGAAGCGCTGGGCAAGAACGCTGCCACGATCGGCGCGACGGTGGCGGTAGTCAATGATCGCGCCGCGCCAGCCAGCTTTCAGATCGTCACCCGCATTCTAGATGCGACCGGCAAAGCAGTGGCGACGCAGCGCAGCCCGCTGACGCTCGCCCCCGGCGCGCGCGGCACGGCGGAACAGAAGTTCACGCTGAAATCGCCGAAATTGTGGGAGGGGCGCAAATCCGCCTATCTCTACCGCGTCGTCAGCGACGTGGTGGCCAACGGTCGCACGATCGACAGCCAGTCGGTGCCGCTGGGCGTTCGCACCATCGCGGTGAAGCAGGACGGCACCGTGCTGCTCAACGGCAAGCGTTACCCGCTCTACGGCGTCAACCTCCAGCACCCGTCGCGCTATGGTCGCGGACCGATCGTCACTCAGGCTGAGATCGATGAGGACCTGCAACTGATGGACGAGATGGGCGTCACCGCCATTCGCCTCGCGCATATGCAGCACCCGCAGCGGGTGTACGACCGCGCCGACGAGCTCGGCATCCTGTTGCTGACCGAAGTGCCGCTGATCGACGACCATGATCAGTCGGACGCATTCCGTATCAATCTGGTGGCGCAGATGCGCGAGCTGATCGCGCAGACGTTCAACAATCCCTCGGTCGCGCTCTGGGGTATCGGCAACGAAATCCGCAAGTCGGATGCGGCGTCGAACCGCATCCTGGCCGAGCTGAACACGACCGCCAAAACGCTCGATCCGTGGCGCCCGACGACCTACGCGCATTGCTGTCTGGACGACAACGACCCGATCGCGCTGCACAGCGATACGGTGTCGTACAACCGCTATTTCGGCTGGTACTGGACCAAGTCGGAGGACATCGGGCCGTGGGCGGACGAGCTGCACGCGAAGATGCCGACCCGCCCGATCGGCGTCAGCGAATATGGCGCGGGCGCCTCGATCCTGCATCAGGAAGACCCGGTGGTGAAACGCCCCGAGTCCAACGGTTACTGGCATCCGGAGCAGTATCAGACCGATTTCCACGTCAAGCATTGGCTGGAAATGAAGAAGCGGCCGTTCCTGTGGTCGACCTTCATCTGGCTGGGCATCGATTTCCCGTCGTTCAAGCGCAACGAGGGCGACCGCCCGGCGATCAACGACAAGGGGCTGGTGACCGAGGATCGACAGACGAAGAAGGATGCGTACTATTGGTATCAGGCCAACTGGGCCGAGAAGCCGATGCTGCACATCACCAGCCGCCGCGACGTGGACAAGCGGACCAGCCAGGTGAAGGTCATGGTGTTCTCCAACCTGCCCACGATCGAGCTGCGGCTGAACGGCGGTGCGTGGAAGACGGTGCCGGTGACCGATCGCATGGCGACATGGACGATCGAGCTGACCAAGGGCGAGAACCGCGTCGAGGCGCGCGGGCGTGCTGCGGGCGGCACAACCCTCACCGACAACGTCACCTGGCGTTTTGCCACGCGGCCATAACGGCCCAACCCTCCCCCCTCGAACCCGTCGCGCCTCTCCGGCGCGGCGGGCTTTTTTTGGTCAGGCGATGCTGAAGCTGTAGTCGCCCGAACCGGCCTCCAGCACGATCCGGTTGCCGACCCTCCCCTTTGCCGTGACCCCGGATGCACGGGCGACCGGCTTTCCGCCCTCGCGCAACTGGTCGATCGACGTGGCAGGCAGATGGAGTTCGGCGATGCTGTTGGCAGGGACGTGGATTTGCGCGGAGAAGCCGTCGCCCGGGTGCACCGCCCACGCGGTCTCGATCCGCCCGACCGCGCTGTGGTAGCGCGCGCCGCCCTTCGGCACGCGCGGGTCGAGCACCGGGTTGAAACGCCAGCGCGCGAAGCCGGGTGCTATCGGGTCGATGCCCGCGATGCGCCGAAATACGAAGCCGTTCACCGCGCCCAGCGCATAATGATTGTACGAGTTCATCTCGGCATTGCTGGTGTCGGCGTTCCACCGCTCCCAGATCGTCGTCGCACCCGCCACGATCATATGCCCCCAGCTGGGCAAAGCGGTGCGCAGCAGCAGGTCATAGACCAGCGACTGGTGGCCCGTGTCGGCCAGCGCATCGAGGCTGTAGGGGGTGCCGAGAAAGCCGGTCGAGATCATCGTGCCACGACGCCGGATATCGGCGGCGAGCTTTGCGGCGGCGGCGGGGCGGAGCGTGTCCGGCACCAGCCCGAAATGCAGCGCGAGGATATAGCCGCAATGCGATCCGTTACCGACCGTCCCGTCCGGCTGGATAAAGCCAGCCTGAAACGCGCGGGCGAGATCGGTGGCGAGGGTGGCATAGGTTTTCGCTTCGGCGCTGCGGCCTGTCACCGCCGCCATTTGGGCAAGCGCCTCGGCCGAGCGTTTCCACATCGCGGTGCCGATCAGCGCCTTGGGCGTGGTTTCGTCGCCCGCTTCCTTGGCGTCGAACGCCACCCAGTCGCCGAAATCGTAACCGCGCTTGTTGCGCCAGATCAGGTCGGGATTGTGCGCGCGGATATAGTCGAGATAGCGCGTCATCGACGACCAATGCTCGCCGACGATCGCGGTGTCGCCGTAACGCTGCCACACCGTCCATGGCAGGATCACGCCGGCATCGGCCCAGCCCGGCGTTGTGCCATGGGTGTAGTCGCGCCAGCCCGATGGGGCGTAATCCGAATACTCCCCCTTTGGCCCCTGTGCGTCGCGCATGTCGCGCAGATAGCGGCGGGTGAAACCGGCGACGTCCATGTTGAATGCGGCGGCGTCCCAGAAGACATTGGCGTCGCCGGTCCAGCCCAGCCGCTCGTCGCGCTGTGGGCAATCGGTCGGGATGCCGAAGAAATTGGAGCGCTGGCTCCACAAGGTGTTGCGCCACAGGCCGGTGATGATCGGGTTGTCGATGCGCAGGATGCTGGTCTCGCCCAGGTCGCTGGAGACGACGACGCCCTCGAACTCGGCGGCGGTGGGTGCGCGACCGAGGCCGGTCAGTTCGGCATAACGGAAGCCGAAATAGGTGAAGTGCGGTTCGTAGCTTTCGGGGGTGGGATCACCGCGAAAAATGTAGCTGTTCGACGCTTCGGCGGTGCGGAGATTCTTGCGACTCACGCCACCGTCGGGATTCAGGATTTCGGCGAAGCGCAATGTGATCTTGCGGCCGGCATCGCCCTTTGCCAGAATCCGCACCCACCCGGCGAAGTTCTGGCCGAAGTCGAGCGTGTAGGTGTCGGGGCCGACCTGCTTCACCGATTTGAGCGGGACGGTGCGGATGCGGCGCAGCGGCGGGGCGATGTGCGCCTTCACCGCGCATGGTGGGACCGCGCCGATCTCGGCGGGACGCCATCCGGCGGCGTCGAAGCCGGGTGAAGACCAGCCCGGCTGTTCGCGGCGGGCATCGTAATCCTCGCCATAATAGATTTCGCTTTTGACCACCGGCGCGGCTTCGGACAGCTGCCAGTTTTCGTCGGTGGCGATGGTCTCGACACTGCCATCGGCGTAGGTGAGTTCGAGCTGGACGAGCAGCCGCAGCGGTGGCGGGCCGAAAGCAAAGCGCCCGGCGAGACCGTGAAAGCTGCCATACCAGCCATCGGTGATCATCGCGCCGACCGCATTGTCGCCCCGCCGCAGGAGCGCGGTAACGTCATGAACGCGGTGGAGCAATGTATCGCGATAGTCGGTGCTTTCCGGCGACAGCAGCGCATCGCCGACGCGCTTGCCATTGATCTCCGCCTCGAACCCGCCGAGCGCGGTGGCGTAGAGGCGCGCGCGGATGATGGGCTTGGTGACGGTGAACCCGCGTCGCAGCAGGAATGCACCGCAGCCCGGGAATGCCTGAAGCTGATACTTCGACGGCTCAGCGACTGGCCAAGTGCTGTCGTCGAAGGCGATCGCCTGCCAGCCATCGGGGGCGTGGAGCGCGGTGCGGGCGCCTTTGGTCGTGATGCGCGCATCACCCGTGCGGATCATCAGCGCGGTGGCGCATTCGTGGATTTTGCGGGCGTTGAAGCCGCGCGGGTCCTTCACCGCCACGGCAACGACATGACGCCCGGCGGGCAGGTCGTGGGTGGTGACGGCAATCGGTTCGCTGCCGGATCGCGTGTCGCGGTTGGGGCCGCGATGGATTGGCTGGCCATCGACCCAGACCGTCGCGGGGAAGTTGCAGATGGAATAGAGCGTGACCGGCCCGGATTTGGGCAGATCGAAGGCGAGGCGGAAATAGCGCGGAGTCTGGTCCTTCGAGCGGTCGCCGCGCACCCAGAGAAGACCGGCCTCGCGGTCGGCCTTGGCGATGGCGGTTTCGGCAGCGATCCATTTGGCCGACCAATCGGCAGGGTCGAGTAAGCCCATTTCCCAGCGCGCTGGCTTGCTGGTAGCGGTGCGGCCCCGAGCGTCGCGGATGGTGACGCGCCAGTGGACGATGCGGCGCGAGGTCAGCGGCTTGCCTACCCAGGCGATGTCCAGCGCCGCGGCGCTGGCGACTTCGCCACTGTCCCACAGATCGGGCTTGCCGGCGCGGAGCAGCGCCGGGCTGCTCGCCGCCTCGATCCGGTAATGCGTCTGGCGCACGGCGCGGTCGCGGCTCTCGATGCGCCACGACAGCCGCACGTCGCGGTCATCGACGCCGATCGGGTCGGTCAGGCCTTGTGCCTTGAGGTCCGTGACCGTCAGCGTGCCGGGGGCAAGCGTTGCGGCGGATGGCGACGCCAGCGCCGCCCCCGCAATGCCGGTGCCCTGCAACATGCGTCGTCGATCGATCGCCTTCATGGCCACGTCCTCCTCCCGATGTTCAGTTGCAGCCCGTGCCCTCACGCCGCGATGCCCAGCGGATCGCGCCGTCGATCAGCGTGCGGTGCAGGGGTTCGGCATAGGTTTCGGCCTTGTGGCCCAGCGACGAGAAGAGCACACGCCCGCGCCCGACGCAGCGGCTCCAGACAATCGGGTGCGGCTTACCCATGCGCACGCGCTCCGGAAATGGGTCGTAGCTGGTCTCATCCACCGTCGCCAGAATCCGGGTGCCGTGGCCGCTTGGCACGCGATCGAACGAATACCATTCCTCGGTCCGCACCCATTTGGTGGGCAGCTTGCGGGTCGCCGGATGGGTGCGGTCGATCACGTCGATCGTCGCCTGCTGAAATTGTTTGGGTCGCCCGGTATGACCGATGAACTGCGCGCCGATCAGCGTCTCGGGCCACCAGCGCCAGTCATAGGTCGGATCGCCGCCCGCGCCGTGGAGCAGCACGACCCCGCCGCCGCGCTCGACCCACGCCTTGAAGGAAGCGCGCTGATCGGGCGTGAAGATGTTACCGCTCGTGCTGTTGAAGACAATTGCCGAGAAGCGGGCGAGATCGCGCGGGCTCATGATGGCGGCATTCTCGGTCTCGAACACGTCGCGGCGCTGTTTGCGGACGAGGTCGGTCAGCACTGTTTTGGCGGCAGCAATCTGTTCGGGATCGCGGAAACCGTTGGTCTTGGAGAAGACGAGGATTGCGCCGGCCTTCAGCTTCGGAAGCGTGGGCGGCGCACTGTCCATCACCGGCGTCGGCCAGTTGCGCGGATCGCGCGGCGGCGGAGCGTAAGGGACGACCTGTCCGGCCAAGGCGGCAAGGGCAATGAGGCTGCGCAGGATCATCGCTCTCTCCGGCGGTTATCGTTCTTTAGTAATAGTCATACTATTTCAAATGACAGCGATGTCGACTCCGGCAAACGAATAATCCTCCCCCGCCAGGGGGAGGTGGCGCGAAGCGACGGAGGGGGAGGACGCACATCGCTAGAGGTCTGGCATCCGCCCCCTCCGTCAGCCTCGAGGCTGACACCTCCCCCTGGCGGGGGAGGATTTGATCGCTAATCGCGCGGCCCCGCTTCCGCGATCACCTTGCGCGCTTCGGCGGGCCAGTTGCGGTCGGGGATCAGGAAATTGCCGCGCGCGTCGTTGCCGATCTCGGGCAGCCAGCGACCGCCGGTCGACATTGAATTGTGCCAGTTGCCCGACGCCCGGTTGTCGGTCGAAATCCTGCGCGCATACATCTTGCCGGCGGTGTTGATGTTCAGCCATTTGCCCCCTGTCTCGACGACATTCCCGGTCACGGTGAAGTGCTTGCTGCCCTCGTCCAGATAGATGCCGATGCGGTTCGAGATGTCGAAGATATGGTTGCCGCGGATCACCGAATTGGGGTTGGCGGAAAGGTTGTAGATCGCGCCGCCGTCCTCGTACCACAGCTTCACGCCGTGAATGCGGTTGCCCTCGACCAGCGTGTTGCGCAGCGTCGTCGGCGTCGTGAATTTGGGGTTGTGGACATAGCCCTTCTGGTTCTGCTCGTAATTCGGGTTGCCACCTGCGTCGTTATAGCCCCATCCCCAGCCGACCGCGATCGCGTCGTATGGCGCATCGCTGATGTCGTTGTGCCGAATCTTCGCGCCGTCGATATATGTGGTCAGGATCGCGGCGTTGTCCTTGTAGTCCTGGCTGACGGTAACGACGACATTGTCCTCGATCGTCAGGTCGCGGTTGATGAGATTGGGGTCCGTGGGGTGATGCGCATCGGTGCGCACGCCGCCCGCCATGATCGCGCCGCCACTCAGGATGCTGAAGCGATTGCGCGACACGCGGATGCCGCTAGTGGCGAGACCTACGCCGGTCAGATGCGCGGTCGGCTCGTTGCCGATGCCGAGCGCAATCTGGCCCAGCTGGGTGAATTCATTGCCCTCGAACGTCACGTCGCGTGCGGCGGAGACCTGCACGGCGGCGGGCATCTGGTGCCATTTCAGGCGCATGGATTCGAACTCGACACAGCCCCAGCCGCATTTGTCCCACGCGTCCTTTGGCCGGATCGGGGAGACATCGTGCAGGAACGCGCCGCTCTGCTGATTGGCATAGCCGGTCGGCTTGCTTGGCCCCATCCATGAGGTGTGCGCGAAGGTCAGGCCGCGAAAGGTGAGCCGTTCGACCGGCGCGGCGGGCGTGCCGCTGATCGACACGAGCGTTTCCAACGTGGGGACGACGACCTTGAGATCCTTGATGTCCTCGTCGATCCCGGTGCGCAGATAGAGTTTGCCCGCCTGCGGGTCGATCACCCACTGATGATAGCGCGCGTGCCAGTCGTTGGTCTTGCCGATGAACTCCAGCGCGTTGACCAGGAACAGCCGCGAATCCTCCGGGAAGATCGGTTTGGTGATCGTGTCATAGCCCCAGGTGTTGTTGTCCCAGGCGGGCTGCTGCATCGTCACGGTCGTGCCGCTGATCGATTTCACGGGCGAGTAGCGGTCGGTGAAAAATCCGGTCGCCTCCAGCTCCAGCCGGGCGGGGCGGGCGAGCTTGTCGAGATACGCCAGCTTCGGATTGACGATCTCGAACCCGCTCACGCCGAACTTCACGTCCGCCGCCTTGATCTCGATCCATGCGCGCTCGGCGACGGTGCCGTTGACCCAGATCTGGCGCGTATCCAGCCCCTTCGGCGTGTCGGCGACGTAGATGCGTTCCTTCTGGTCGTGGAGCGTGAAACCCGTGACGCTGATGCCCGAGGAAATGACCGGCTTCGCGCCCGCCGCCGCGCGCCACTCGACGCGCTTGCCGTTCAGCCCTCCATCGGCGGTGCGGAAGATCAGCGGTGCGGTCAGCTTATAGGTGCCGTTGGCGAGGATGACGGTGACGTCCTCCTTCGCATTCTTCGCGCGGACCAGCGCCTGTGCACGCTCCAGCGAGCGGACGGGTTTCGACAGCGTTCCCGCGTGGCGGTCGTCTCCGGCGGGGGCGACATGCACCGTGGTCTGCGCCAACGCGGATGAGGCGGTGAGCAAAGCGGCAGTCAGTGCCAGCGTGCGTGCAATCATGACAAATTCTCTCAATTGACCCAACCGCCGTCGATCACACTGACCGTGCCGGTGGTGAAGGCGCTTTCGTCAGAGGCGAGATACACCGCCAGCGCGGCCAGTTCGGTCGGGCGTCCAAACCGGCCCATCGCCTGTCGCGCGGTGAACTCGGCATAGGCCTTGTCGAAATCGCCGGTGTCGTGCAGCCGCTGGATCAGCGACGGCGTTTCGACCGTGCCGGGGCAGATCGCGTTGCAGCGGATACCGCTGGTGACATAGTCGATCGCCACCGATTTGGTCAGGCCGATCACCGCCGCCTTGGTCGCGCCATAGGCGAAGCGGTTCGGCACCGCCTTGATGCTGGAACACACCGAGGACATGTTGATGATCGACCCGCCGCCGCGCGCGATCATGTTCGGCAGCACGGCGCGGATCATGCGATATTGTGCGGTAACGTTGAGCGCATAAGCGAAGTCCCAGTCCTCTTCGCCGCAATCGAGAATGGTCCCGGCATGGACGACGCCGGCGCAGTTGTAGAGTACGTTCAACTCGGGAAATTCTGCGGCGATCGCCTTGACCGCGTCGGCGTTCGTGACATCGAGCTGGCGGTGCTCCGCGCCTTCCAGTCCTTCCAATGCCTCGACCCGAACGTCGGTGGCGATGACACGCGCGCCTTCGCGGACGAATGCCTCGGCGGTGGCCCGGCCGATGCCCTGGCCCGCTGCGGTCACCAGTGCGATCTTGCCTTCCAGACGGCCCATAAACTCTCCTGATGGGTGATGCGGCATGGACAATGCCTTGCTTATTCGTATGATGAATTATGTTTGATGCGCATGCAAGCCTCGATCGCCGCTCGACCCTCGGGATGTTGGCGCTGTTGTTCGGAAGTCCGGCACTGGCACAATCCGCGCTGGCCGGTGGCGGGGTCGAGGATGTCCGCAAGCACGGGGCCAAGGGCGACGGCAAGGCGATCGACAGCCCCGCGATCAACCGCGCGATTCGGGCAGCGGCGAAGCGCGGCGGCGGCGTGGTGTTGGTGCCGCCGGGGCGCTACCTCAGCTTCTCGATCCGGCTGACCGACAATATCACGCTGGCGCTGTCGGCGGGCGCGGTGATCGAGGCAGCGGACCCCGATGTGCATGGGCGCAATTACGACCCGCCGGAGAATTATCTGGAGGAACAGCTCCAGGATTTCGGGATCACGCATGTCCATAACAGCCTCATTTACGCCGATGGCGCGAGAAACATTGCGGTGGTCGGTCCGGGGATGCTGCACGGTCTGGGCATCGACCGCGAAGGGCCGGGGGATCGCTGGTGGAAGCGCGATAACTGGGAATCGGCCAAGGCGCTCGGCATCTCGCCCAAGGAATATATGCTGCGCGACCCGAACGAGGCGGCACAGGTCGGGCGCGCGAACAAAATGATCGGCCTGATGAACTGCCGCAACGTGCAGCTGAAGGATTTCACGATCCTTCAGGCGGGGCATTTCGGCATCATGGCGCATGGCTGCAGCAACATGGCGGTGGACGGTGTGGTGATCGACACCGACCGCGACGGCATCGACATCGATTGTTGCCGCGACGTGCGCGTCACCAACTGCACCGTCAACGCGCCCAAGGACGACGCGATCGTGCTCAAGAGCAGCTATGCGCTGGGCCGCAAGGTGAGGTGCGAGGACATTCTGATTCAGGGCTGCAAGACCAGCGGCTATCTGATGGGATCGCTGCTCGACGGGACGTATCGCAAGTCCGATTACGGCGCGCCGGACAAGACCGGCGTGCTGGGGCGGATCAAGCTGGGGACCGAGACTAATGGCGGGTTCCGCAACGTGCGGATCAGCGATTGCATCTGCACCAACAGCCGCGGCATCCTGATCGGCATCGTCGATGGCGGGGTGATGGAGGATGTGGTGGTGAGCGGCATCACGCTGCGCGATCCCGTCAATCACCCGCTGTTCGTGCATCACGCGGCGCGGCTGCGTGCGCCGAAGGGGACGACGATCGGCGCGATCCGGCGGGTGCGGTTCGAGGATGTGCAGGTGTCCGGCGCCGACCCCCGCTATCCTTGCGGGGTCGAGGGGATCGCCGACGGACCGGTCGAGGATGTCACCTTTCGTGGCATCGACGTGGCGTCGCCCGGCGGCGGCACGACGGCGGAGGCGGCACGCGATCCGGAGTACCGCCGCGAGACCAGCCTGGAGGTGAGCTATCTCAGGACTCTGCCCGCGCATGGGCTCTGGGCGCGGCATGCGAAACGTCTGACCGTCAAGGATTGCCGGTTCAGCGTGGACAAGGCCGACGCCCGTCCGACGGTGGCGTTGCGGCATGTGCAGGGTGCGATCATCGACGAACTGGCATCGAGCAAGCCACGCGGCGAGGCAGTGACGGCAAAGGACAGCCATGGCATTGCCATCGTCGATGTGCGGGTGCTGTTCTGATGCAATTGGGCGATCTGGCGTTCGGGGCGGCTTCGATCGGGAACCTGTATCGTGCGGTGCCGGACGATCAGGCGCACGAGGTGGTCGCGCGGGCGTGGGATGCTGGCGTCCGCTATTTCGACACTGCGCCGCATTACGGCTTTGGCCTTAGCGAGAAGCGGCTGGGGGCGGCGCTGGCCGAACTGGACGCGGATGGCAGCGCGATCATCTCGACCAAGATCGGGCGGCGGCTCGATCCGCGCCCCGATGCCGACCTGTCCGCTGTGCGACAGGCGTTCGTCACGCCGGAGCCGTACGAGAGTGTATTCGACTACAGCTATGACGCGGTGATGCGATCGCATGAGGAGAGCCTGAAGCGGTTGCAGCGCGACCGCATCGACATCCTCTATGCGCACGATATCGGCAGCTTCGCGCATGGCGACGATCATCCCCGCCGCTTCGCCGAATTCCTGAACGGTGGCTATCGCGCCATGCGGGAACTGCGCGATTCAGGCGCTGTCGCCGCGATCGGGCTGGGCGTGAACGAGACGGCGGTGTGTATCGAAATGCTGGAGGCGGACGATATCGACATGATCATGCTCGCGGGACGCTATACCTTGCTGGAGCAGGAACCGCTCGACGACTTGCTGCCGCTTTGCGCCGAGCGTGGTGTGCAACTGGTGATTGCCGGGCCGTACAACTCGGGCATATTGGCGAAAGGCGTTCGCCACAGCGGCGCGATCCCGAACTTCAACTACGCTCCCGCACCGTCCGCGATCGTCGAGCAGGTCGGCGCAATCGAGGATATCTGCATCGCGCACGGCGCCCCGCTCGCCGCCGCAGCGCTGCAATTCCCGCTGGCACACCCACAGGTCGCCTCGGTAGTGCCGGGGATGGGAACGCCCAGCCAAGTGGATGATGCATTGGCGCTGATGCGGCACCCGATCCCGGCAGATTTATGGTCGCACCTCAAGGATGCCGGACTGATTCGTCCGGACGCGCCCACACCACAATAGCCGTCACCCCGGCGAAAGCCGGGGTCTCGCGTCACGGGCCGTGCGCTTGCGGCTGGAGACCCCAGCTTTCGCCGGGGTGACGGTTTTCTAAGCTTTCCGGCTGGTCTCGAACAGGAACCATGCGCGTTCCTCGGCCTGATCGGTCCATTCGTCCAGAATGCCGCTGGTGGCATTGTCCTTCGCCTCGTCGACGATGTCCTTGGCCTCGCGCAACAGTTCGACCAGCTTCAGATTATCCTCGCGCAACTCCGCCAGCATGTCGTCGGCGGAGACGAACGCCGCGTCATTGTCCTTGATCGTCTGGTGCCGCGCGATATCTCCGACCGAACGCAGCGTGGTGTTGCCGGTCTTGCGCACGCGCTCCGCGATCACATCGGTCGTCGCCAGGATCTGCGCCGCCTGATCGTCGAGCATCAGATGATAGTCGCGGAAATGCGGGCCGGAGACGTGCCAGTGGAAATTCTTGGTCTTGAAATACAGCGCGAAGCTGTCGGCGAGGATCCCGTTCAGCGCCTCGGCGACGGTCTTGGCGTCGTTGCTCTTCAGATCGGTCGGGGTTTTCAGTTTTGCATTCGGTTCGGTCATGATCGGTCCCCTGAAATTCGAGTCGGCTATGCAACGATCCCTTGCCATATAGGGTCCGCCGGTTCGCCGTGAAATGTCAGATCAGCATGATCGAGTGGCTAGATCAGCCGCAACGCCCCGGCCGCGAGGAACAGGCCGCCCGCGAGGCAGACGATCCCGAAGCCGATGCGAAATCCGCGGATCGGCAGCTGTCGCCAGCTCAATTCGCCCATCAGCGCGGCGGCCAGATTGACCACCGCGACCCCGGCGAGTGCACCAGCCCCGGCCAACACCGGCGAAGGGCCGCGCGCAGCAAACGCCAGCGTGAAGAATTGCGTGGTGTCGCCGAGTGCGAGAATGAATATGCCGAACAGCGCCGTCAGGAAACTACCCAGCCGCCACCCCTCCAGCCGGTCGGGTGTCTTGAGCCGCCAGAGCAACCCCATCGCGGCGAAGATCAGCGCGAGCGCCAGCATCAGCTGTCGGGCATTGGGCGTCAGCATCGGTGCGATCAGCATGCCGCCGGTCGCGGCGATGGCGATGCCCGCGCCATGCGCCAGGATCGCGGCAAGCGCTACGGTGAACGGGCGACCGTATCGATCCGCCAGAATCGCGACCAGCCATGGCGAGCGATCCCCGACCTGAGTCAGCAATGCGGCGATAAAGGCGGGGACGAGCGCTTCCACCAATCAGCCAGTCAGCCGGATCGCACAGGCGGCGACGAACGCTGCGCCGGTGCGTGGGTCGTCGCGACCACAGGTCACGGCATCGCGCAACAGCGACAGTCCGTCGGCGATCATCGGTCCGCGCTGACCCGAAGCCAGCGCCGATTCGAGCGCGTGGACCACGGGAAGGGCGGGGGTCATGCCGTTGGCGAGGGCGATTCGGCGGATCGCATCGAGATCGGCGGCAAGGTCGCACGTCGCCGCTCGCGCCGCCCGCGCGCCGATCGAATCGATTCGCCGGCCCAGTTCCGTCGCCACCGCCCAGTTCTGTCCCTTTTCCATCGCCGCCCGCCCTTCGCTATCTCATTGCCGGAACGTGCGCGCCCTATGGTTAACAGCTTGCTAATCGAGCCCCGGCCTTGACATTCCGTGGTCCAGCCGTCATTCGCCCACCCCTGATAGCGGCCTGCCAGCGCGCGGCCGCTTTATTCGTTTAGACAGATTGCAGGATTTGGGCGATGGCCAAGCCGACTACCGTAAAGATCAAGCTCGTCAGCACCGCTGACACCGGCTTCTTCTATGTGACCAAGAAGAACCCGCGCACGCTGACCGAGAAGCTGAGCTTCCGGAAGTACGACCCGATCGTGCGCAAGCATGTCGAGTTCAAGGAAGCCAAGATCAAGTGATGCAGCGGGCGGCGTGAGCCGCCCCGTGTCGCTCCCGACAGGATCGGGCCAAAGGCCGCGGGCGACCCGCCCGGCGGCCTTTTTGCGATGCCTTCGAGTCACAGTGCCGGCCCGCTCCCCCACCCGGCCACCCATTCCAGAGTATCCTGCCGATGGGTGGCCGGGTGGGGGAGCGGGCCGGTACCGCGACCCTCTCAAAGGAGCGTGTTCACCTCCTCCACGAACCGCATCACGGAAATCGGCTTGGTCACATAGGCGTTCGCCCCCGCCGCGCGAATCCGCACCTCGTCCTCCTGCCCGGCATAGGCGGTCACCGCCATGATCGGAATCGCCTTCAGTCCCGGATCGCCCTTCATCCGCGCGATGATGTCTAGACCCGAGATATGCGGCAGCTGGATGTCCATCACGATCAGATCCGGGACGAACGCGCGCGCCGTCGCCACCGCCTCCCGCCCGTCGCGCACCGGCGATGTCTCGAACCCGTGTGCGCGCAGCAGGTCGCAGAAAAGTTTCAGATTGAGTTCGTTGTCCTCGACAACCAGCACCCTTTTTGCCACGCGCACCTTCCATGAACAGACGGGCAGAGCACTAGGCGATGCGCCTCACAGAAACAAATGGGCCGGAAACAAATGAGGATGCGGTTGCGCTGGGTCTTGCCGCGCTGGGCTGGACCGTGTCCGACGCCGATCGTGCGCGCCGGTTGCTCGACACCACCGGCCTGACCCCGTCCGACCTGCGCGCGCGCGCCGCCGAACCGGATGTGCTGGCAGCGGTGCTGGGCTTTCTGGAAGCCTATGAGCCGAATTTGATCGCCTGTGCCGAGGAAATGGGGTGCAAGCCCGCCGCTTTGGTCGCCGCCCGCGCCACGCTGGAGTCCGCATGAAACCGCTGTTGATCTGTGATTGCGACGAAGTGCTGCTGCACATGGTCCGCCATTTCGGCGTGTGGCTGGACGAGGCGCACGATATCGACTTCGACTTGTCGCGTGGCGAATGGGCGCAGGCGATGAAGCGACGCGACGGCGGCGAGCTGACGACCGAGGCGATGTGGGGCTATCTCGACGGCTTTTTCCCCGCCGAAATGGCGCGGCAGACATTGGTGCCGCATGCGCGTGAGGCGCTGGCGGCGCTGTCGCAGGTCGCCGACATCGTTATCCTGACCAACCTTCAGGACCATTGCCGCGATTCGCGCATCGCCCAGCTGGAGACGCACGGCATCGTCCACCGGGTCGAGTGCAATCAAGGTGGCAAGGGGCGTCCGGTGGCGCGGCTGGTCGAGGAGCACGGAGCGTCCGTCACGGTTTTCGTCGATGATTTGCCGCAGCATCACGAATCGGTCGCGCGCGCCGCGCCGTATGTTCACCGGCTGCACATGGTGTCCGAACCCGCACTCGCTCCGCATATCGCACCCGCGTCGCACGCCAATGCGCGGATCGACGACTGGCGTGAAGCGCAGGCGTGGATCGCCGCGCGCTTCGCCGCCGGACAACCCGCAACCGAACTGGAAACCTTGGGAGAAGCCTCATGATCGACGTCCACGCCAAGCTCGCCGAACTCGGCCTGACCCTGCCTGAAGCGGCCGCGCCGGTTGCCGCCTATGTCCCGACGGTCGAGGTCGGCGGCTTGCTCCACATCTCCGGGCAGTTGCCGTTCAAGGACGGCGTGGTGATGACCGGGCGGCTGGGTGAGGACCGCGATCTGGCTTACGGTCAGGAAGCAGCCGAGCGTTGCGCGCTGATGCTGGCGGCACAGATCGACAAGGCGGTCGGGTTCGATCGCGTCGTGCGAATCGTGAAGCTGGGCGTGTTCGTCAACTCCGACCCGGCGTTCACCGATCAGCCTTTGGTCGCCAATGGCGCGTCGGAAATGATGGAAAAACTGTTCGGTGAAGCCGGTCGCCATGCCCGTGCGGCCGTTGGCGTCGCGGTGCTGCCGCGTGGTGCAGCGGTAGAGATCGACGCGATCGTCGCGGTAAGCTGAAAGCCGGTTACCGATGCGACCATGCTGTTGCGGCAACGCAACAGTGTGGCCCAATCCTTCGCGGCGCTGCGGAATATTATTGTGCAACGCAGCGGACTATTGCACATTTCGGTCCGTGGGAGGGAATAGCCGCGCCTGGACGAACGTCCTGAGCCAATGCGGCGAGCTTCTCACGGCAGGCGGGGACCATCGCTTTAAGACGAAAGGGATCCCATGCGTATCACCAAGCTGACTCTCGGCGCGCTGCTGCTCGCCGCCACCGCAACCCCCGCCTTCGCGCAGGAAGAAACCGAAGCGCCGGCCGACCCGTTCACCATCACCGGTAGCGCCACCGTCGTCAGCGACTATCGCTTCCGCGGTTTCTCGCAGTCGAACGAAGAAGCAGCGATCCAGGGCGGCTTTACCGTCGCGCACGAGAGCGGCCTCTATGTCGGCACCTGGGGCTCCAGCATCGGCTTTGCCAACGGCACCGAGATCGACGTGTTCGCCGGTTTCGCCAAGGAAATCGCTTCGGGCCTGACCGCCGATATCGGCGCGACGCTGTATCTGTATCCGGGCGTGTCGGACACGTCGGTGATCGAGCCTTATTTCGCGCTGACCGGCACTGTCGGCCCGGCCACGATCAAGGGCATGGTCGCCTATGCACCCGGCGGCCAGGATTCGCTGGGTGACGCCAGCGCCGTTTATACCTCGGTCACCGCCACGATCGGCATTCCGGAAACGCCGTTCAAGCTGAAGGGCAGCCTGGGCCATTCGTGGAGCGACAGCTACCTCGGCGGCTATGACGGCGACAGCAAGGTGCTCGACTATTCGGTCGGCGTCGAAGCCACGTGGAAAGTGCTGACGCTTGGCGTTTCCTACGTCAACACCAACGAGGACGCACCGTTCAAGGAAGCTTTCGGTGCGGACGGCGCCGTGCTGTTCACGCTGGGCGCCGCTTTCTAAGCGACACCCGACAGACACAAGAAAGGGCCGCGGAACGACATGTTCCGCGGCCCTTTTTCTTTGGCTGGGGCGTGGGCGGTGCCCGTTAGTTCTGCGGAGCCGGGGTCGGCGTTGCGGCGGGTGCCGGGGCAGCGCCGCCAGTGCCGGTCTGCGCGTCGCGGCCATCGCCCTGTGGCGCGGCGACGATGTCGCGCGTGGTGCTACCCTTGTCGACCACCGATGTGCCGGGGCTGCCCACGCCCGATCGGATGCCGGTGTCGGCGGCGCTGCGTCCGCCGGCCGAATCGACGGCCGCTGCTTCCGAAGCGCTACGCTGCGCCGGACCACCGAACAGCGCGTCGAGCGCCTGTTGTGCCGGACCACCCGAATCCTGCGGACGCGGCGCGCCGGGCTGGGGCGGGCTGAGCGCGAAGTCGGGCGGGATCACCAATGGTGCCTGACGCGCCACGGCGAATTCGTCGGGACGCTGGCGATTTCCGATACCGCCGCTGCCACAGCTGGCGAGCAGCATCGCCGAAGCGCCGATCGCGGCGACACTCAAGGACTTACGCATTCACATTCTCCACTGGGGCAGCTTCGGCCTTAGGTTTTTCACGCACGAACAGCGCCCGGATGAGCAAAATCAGAACGCCGATGGTAATCGCTGCATCGGCGACGTTAAAGACCAAAAAAGGGCGCCATTCGCCAAAGTGCAGATCGGCATAATCGACGACATAGCCGAAGCGCACGCGATCGACGATATTGCCGAGCGCGCCGCCCAGCACGAGGCTGAGCGCCAGGATGTCCTGACGCTGCTGTTCCTTGACCATCCACCATGCCACGCCGCCCGCGATCGCGGCGGTCAGCAGCACGAGGCCCCAGCGCATCGTCGAGGTTTCGGCGGGCAACAGCCCCAGCGAAACGCCGATATTGGCGACGAAGCGCAGGTCGAAGAACGGCAGCACTTCATGCACCGCACCGGGATAGCTGAGGCCCAGACCTTCCACGACCCAGGCCTTCATCGCCTGATCGACGATGAAGATGAGCGCGGCGATGGCGAAGCCGATAGTGCGAGTGCGATTCATGAGACCACGGGGCTGGAAGTGACGGTGGTGCAGCGGTGGCACAGCGCGCCGTCCGCATCAACCTCTGGCAACAGCCGCCAGCAGCGGCCGCATTTATGCTTGTCGGTGCGGGCGACGGTGACGCCGCCCTCCGCGAGCTTCACATCGGCGACGATGAACACCTCCGCCAGCTCGGCGGCGGGGCGCAGCATCTCCGGCACCGTGACTTCGGCCTCCAGGCTTGAGCGCACCGTTTTCTCGCGCCGCAACGGCTCGATTGCCTCGGTCACGGCGACGCGCAGACGCCGGATATCCTCCCATTCGGTGCTGATCGCGTCATCGCCGGGGAGGGGTGGCAATTCCGGCCATTCGAGAAAATGGACTGAGCCATCCTCGGACGGATAGCGCGCCTGCCACACTTCCTCTGCCGTGAACGACAGGATCGGCGCGGCGTAGCGGACCAGCGCGTGGAACAGGATGTCGAGCACGGTGCGATAGGCGCGGCGCTTGGGGTCGGTCGGTGCGTCGCAGTACAGGCAGTCCTTGCGGATATCGAAGAAGAAGGCCGACAGGTCTTCGTTCATGAAGTCCGACAGCGCGCGGGCATAGCGGTTAAACTCATAGGCCTCCGTAGCCGAGCGCAGCTCGACGTCGAGCGCGCCCAGCTTGTGCAGGACGTAGAGTTCGAGTTCGGGCATCGTGTCGACACCGACCTTCTCGCTGTCCTCGAAGCCATCCAATGCGCCGAGCAGATAGCGGAAGGTATTGCGCATCTTCCGGTACGCGTCGCCGGTGCCGCCCAGCACTTCCTTGCCGATGCGGACATCGTCGAAATAATCGGTCTGCGCGACCCATAGCCGCAGGATATCCGCGCCCGATTCGTTGATGACTTTCAGCGGATCGACGACATTGCCCAGCGACTTGGACATTTTCCGCCCGTTGCCGTCGAGCGCGAAGCCGTGCGTCAGCACTGCGTCATACGGCGCACGGCCACGGGTGCCGCAGCTTTCGAGCAGCGACGATTGGAACCAGCCGCGATGCTGGTCCGACCCTTCGAGATATAGGTTGGCGCGCGTGCCTTCACCATAACGCGCCTCGATCACGAAGCTGTGCGTCGAACCGCTGTCGAACCACACGTCGAGGATGTCGTTGACGACCTCATAGTCCGCCAGATCGCGGTCGGGGCCGAGCAACGCCTGATGATCCGCGCCGAACCATGCGTCGGCCCCGCCTTCGCGGAAGGCAGCTAGGATGCGGGCGTTGACGGCTTCGTCGCGGAGGTAATCGCCGGACTGGCGGTGGACATAGAGCGGAATCGGCACGCCCCAGGCGCGCTGGCGGCTGATGACCCAATCGGGGCGCTGCTCGACCATCGATCGGATGCGATTCTGGCTACGCTCCGGCACCCACCGCGTCCGCTCGATCGCGTCGAGTGCGATGCCGCGCAGGGTAGGGGCATTGCCGCCGCCGACCGGCAGCATGGCCTTGCCGAACGAAACCATCGTCGGATCGATATCCGGCCCGGTCGGTCGGTCCATCGGAATGAACCACTGCGGGGTCGCGCGAAAAATGATCTTCGCTTTCGACCGCCAGCTATGCGGATAGCTGTGCGCGAAATCGTCCGATGCCGCCAGCAACCCGCCGACCGCGCGCAAATCGGTGCAGATCGGGCCGTCGCTGGCCACGAACTTCTTGTTGATCACCGATCCCTGGCCGCCCAGCCACAGCCAGTCGGCGCGGTACATGCCCGCGCCATCGACCGCGAAGACCGGGTCGATGCCATGCGCCTTGCACAGCAGGAAATCGTCCTCGCCATGATCGGGCGCCATATGGACGAGACCGGTGCCGGCGTCGGTGGTGACGAAATCGCCGGGCAGGAATGGGCGCGGCTTGGCAAAGAAGCCGCCGAGATGGTGCATTGGGTGGCGGGCGGAGGCCCCGGCGAGGTCGGAACCTTTGAAGCGAGGGCGGTCGCTTCCGCTGACGAGTTCGGCAAGTTCGTTGATTGCCGACAGGTCCATCACTTCTGGATGATCGTCCGGCAAGCGCTTGAGGAATGTTTCCGCAAGCTGCCCGGCAACCAGGTATTGGCGGCTGCCATCAGTTACGAGAACATAATCAACCTCCGGCCCATAGGCCAAAGCCTGATTCACCGGGATCGTCCACGGCGTGGTCGTCCAGATCACCGCATGCGCGCCGACCAGCTCCGGCGCATTCGGCGCATCCACGATCTCGAACGCAACGTCGATCTGAGTCGAGACGACATCCTCATATTCGACCTCGGCTTCGGCCAGCGCGGTCTTTTCGACCGGCGACCACATCACCGGCTTGGCGCCGCGATACAGCTGGCCGCTTTCCGCGAACTTCAGCAATTCGCCCGCGATCGTCGCCTCGGCGTCGAACTTCATCGTCAGGTATGGATCGTCCCAGTCCCCGATCACGCCCAGCCGCTTGAACTGCTCGCGCTGCACATCGACCCATTTGGCGGCATAGGCGCGGCATTCGGCGCGGAACTCGGCGGCGGGCACCTCGTCCTTATTCAGCTTCTTGGCGCGATACGCTTCCTCGATCTTCCATTCGATCGGCAGGCCGTGACAGTCCCAGCCGGGCACATAGGGCGCGTCCTTGCCCATCAGCGATTGTGAGCGGACGACGATGTCCTTCAGGATCTTGTTCATGGCGTGACCCATGTGCAGGTCGCCATTGGCATAGGGCGGGCCGTCATGCAGGATGAACCGCTCCCGCCCCGCACGCTGCTCGCGCAGCCGTTGGTACAGGCCGATCCTTGCCCAATGCTCCAGAATCGCCGGTTCCTTGGCGGCGAGGCCGGCCTTCATCGGGAAGTCGGTCTTCGGGAGGAAGACGGTGTCGCGGTAATCGCGCGTGGGTTCGCTGGTGTCAGTCATGGTTGTGCGCCGATTAGAGGAAAGCGGGAAAAGGGGAAAGCGCGAAGCCCCTCCCGTAACCGGGAGGGGCTAAGTAATTCGCAGCGCCACCCGTGCCGCATCGCAATCCGCCGCGATCTGCGCCTTCAACGCGTTCAGATCGTCGAACTTCGCCTCGTCCCGCAAAAACTCGATCAGTTCGACTTCGATCACCTGCCCGTAAAGATCGCCGGAGAAATCGAAGAAATAGGGTTCGAGCAACTCCACCGGCGGCTCGATCGTCGGCCGAATCCCCAGATTCGCCACCCCGTCCAGCACCCGGCCCCCAAAAGGACTATTGGCGGCCAGCCGCCCCCGCACCGCATAAATCCCGTAACGCGGGCGCAGATAATTCCCCAGCTGAACATTCGCGGTCGGATAACCCAGTTCGCGCCCCAGCTTCGCGCCGGGCTCGACCATGCCCTCGATCGCAAAGGGGCGCGTCAGCAACGCCGCCGCCTCGCGCGGATCACCCGCCTGCAACGCATCGCGGATGCGGCTGGAGGAGATGACCTCGCCGCCATCCTCGACCGCGCCGACCACATCCGTGCTGAATCCGAGTTCCGCGCCCAGCGCCGCCAGCACGCCGACATTGCCGTCGCGCCCCTTGCCAAAGGTAAAGTCGGCACCCGTCACCACCCCGCCCGCACCGATCGTCTCGACCAGCCGCTGTTCGGCGAATTCGCGCGCGGACAGTCCCGCCAGCGCGCCGTCGAAGCCGAACACCAGCATCGCGTCTGCCCCCGCTTCGGCGAACAGCCGCTGGCGCTGATCGAGCGTGGTCAGCCGAAACGGCGGCGTACCGGGCCGGAAATGCCGCATCGGGTGGGGATCGAAGGTGGCAACGATCGCCGGACGACCCTCGGCGCGGGCGCGCGCCACCGCGCGGCCCACCACCGCCTGGTGTCCGGCATGAAATCCGTCGAAATTCCCCAGCGCGACGATCCCGCCACGCAAAGCGGCAGGAACCGCCACCGCCCCGTCCAGTCGCTCCATGCGCGGGCCTATAGAGACAGCGATTGCAGGTGCCAACTCACCGGATCGGCTGCCCCGGTGCCAGCCCCGCGCGCAGGACGCGAAGAACATTGCCGCCCATCACCTTGGCGATGTCATCCGGCGTGAACCCGCGATCGACCAGCGCCTGCGTCACATAGATCAGCTGTGCCGTGTCGAACCCGGTCGTCACCGCGCCGTCGAAATCCGAGCCGAGGCCGACATGGTCGATCCCCACCAAATCACGGACATGCGCAATGGCGGCGGCGACCTTGGCCGGTTCGGTGCCGCAGATCGCGGCGTCCCAATAGCCGATACCGATCACGCCGCCGGTTTTCGCCACACCGCGAATCTCCGCGTCGGTCAGGTTGCGGTTGACCCCGCACACCGCCTGGACCCCGCCATGGCTGGACACGACCGGGCGGCGCGCCATGGCGAGAATGTCGGCCACCGATTTGCGGCTGGCATGCGCGATATCGACGATCATCCCGCGCGCCTCCATCCGCCGCACGACTTGCCGCCCGAGCGGGGTGAGGCCGCCTTTGGCCACGCCGTGCATCGACCCGGCGACGTCATTGTCGAAGAAATGCGCCAGGCCCGCCATGCGGAACCCGGCATCGTAGAGGCGGTCGAGATTGGTGAGCTTGCCCTCGAGATTCTGGAGGCCCTCGATCGAGAGCAGCCCGCCGACGATCTGTTTGCCCGCAGCACGATCGAGCATCAGCGTATCGAGATCGGGGCCGGAGCGGATGACGCGCAGCCTGTCGTTCGAGGCGCTCGCGGCGCGGTTGAGCTTCTCGGCATGCCACAGCGAGCGTTCGAGCAGCGACGTCCAGGTGCGCGGCGGCTGTAACTGGGCGACGGTCAACAGCGTGATGTTGTCGGTATCGGCGGTGTTGCTGTCGTAATTCTGCCCCTTCGGCGTCTTGGTCACCGACGAGAAAACCTGCAGTGCGACATTGCCCTCGATCAGCCGGGGCAAATCGACATGGCCGCGATTCGCGCGGTCGAGCAGGTCGCGGCTCCACAGCAGCGTGTCCTCATGCATGTCCGCGATCTTGAGGCTGGCGTGGAGGCGGCGGGTTTCGGCGGTGACGGGGGGCAGGGTGGTCGGCACGACCTTGTTCATGTCGCGCTCGACGATGCCGGGGGCGAGGATGAAGAAGGCGGCCGCGCCGATGACGATCAGGGCGAGCGTCCAGAGCAGGTATTTTTTCATCACTCGCCGCTCCCTTTACATCTAGTCATCCCGGGCTTGACCCGGGATTCCGCTTCTTCTGTCTGGCTGCGGAAAGCGGAACCTCGGGTCAAGCCCCGGGGTGACGGGGAAACTATAAGCGTTCGTGCCGCTCCAACGTGACGAAGCTGTAGGCCGGACGTTCGCCTTCGTCCGAATGATCCTCACGCACCACTTCCCGCCATTCGGAACCAAACGCCGGGACGAACGCATCGCCGTCCGGCGCGACATGCACCTCGGTCAGTTCGATCCGATCGGCCATAGGCAGCATCAGCGCGAAAATCTCCGCCCCGCCGATCACTGCGATATCGCCCGGTCCAGCGAGTGCGACCGCATCCGTCACCGAATGCGCGACCTCCGCCCCCTCGGCCTGCCACGACGCATCGCGTGTCAGCACGATATGCCGCCGTCGGGGCAGCGGCGCAGGAAAACTCTGGAACGTCTTGCGACCCATAATCATGGGTTTACCCATCGTTTGCGCCTTGAAGCGTTTCAGGTCGGCTGGCAGCCGCCACGGCAAGCCGCCATCGACGCCGATCACACCATTATCGGCACGCGCGAGATGGAAGATAATCAGACCGCCACCGCCGCTTTGATATGCGGTTGCGCAATATAGTCGTGCAGCACGAAATCCTCATACTCGTATGCGTCGATCGACGCAGGCTTACGGAGGATTTCGAGGCGGGGGAGCGGGCCGGGTGCGCGCGACAATTGCAGCTCGGCCTGCTCCAGATGGTTGGAATAAAGGTGGCAATCGCCGCCGGTCCACACGAATTCGCCGACCTCCAGATCGCATTGTTGCGCCAGCATGTGGGTGAGCAGGGCGTAGCTGGCGATGTTGAACGGGACGCCGAGGAAGATGTCGGCGGAGCGCTGATAGAGTTGCAACGAGAGCTTGCCGTTTGCGACATAGGTCTGGAACAGGCAGTGGCACGGGGCCAGCGCCATCGCGTGCAACTCGCCGGGGTTCCACGCGGACACGATCATGCGGCGCGACGACGGGTTGGTCTTCAGCGTCTCGATCAATTCCCTGATCTGGTCGATATGGCGGCCATCGGGCGACTCCCAGTCGCGCCATTGCTTGCCATAGACCGGGCCGAGATCGCCGTCCGCGTCGGCCCATTCGTCCCAGATGCTGACCTTGCGATCGTTCAGCCACTTCACATTGGTGTCGCCGCGCAGAAACCACAGCAATTCGACGATGATCGAGCGTAGATGGAGCTTCTTGGTGGTCAGGACCGGAAAGCCCTTCGACAGGTCGAATCGCATCTGATGCCCGAACACGCTGCGCGTGCCGGTGCCGGTGCGATCCATCTGCTCGGCACCGTGGCTGAGCGCGCGTTCCATCAGGTCGAGATATTGCTGCATCGTGCGCGAACCTAGCCCAGCGCAGGTGCGCCGCCAAGCGGGGTTGCACCAATGCCGCGCTACCTATCTCCGTTTTGGATACGCTTTGGCGTGACCCCGAAAGCGATAGCGGCAAAGATGACGTCATGGCGTCGCATGCCCTTGTTTTTCCGTTAGAAACTTCGTTCGACACCGTCGGCGATTTGGTTGCGGATAGCGTGACGGGGCAACGGGCGGAGGTCGCGGCCTTTGCCTGGTGTGACCGGGCTGGACGGGTGCTCGGCCTGCGTCATGCGCGATCGGGGCTGGCCGATGCCGTAGATGTGCCGGTGCGCCGCATTGCGATCGATGCGCTGGCTTTCGACGCGGTGGCCGTCGTGATGGCGCACAATCATCCGTCGGGCGATGCATGGCCCAGCCGGGCGGATCGCGCGACGACGCGGCGGATTGCTGAGGCGATGCAGGCGCTGGGCGTCAGGCTGCACGATCATGTGATCGTCGGGTCGAACGGTGCGCGCTGGAGTTTTCGGGCAGCGGGGTTGCTTTAGAGGCTTACTCGTCGGTCATCGTCGGGCTGGGCGATGCGCCGCCCTTGCCCTTCGGCAGCCCCTGATTGGGGCATGCCCGAATCGCCCACGGGTCGGGACGCGGCCCTTCGGCCCTGAACGTCGCAAGATAGCCGCCGGCCGAAGGCATGTCGCGCATCGTCACCAGCGTATAGCCAACCGCCGCCATCTCGCATTTCAGCAATTCGGGCGGCGTCCCGTGATTCTGCGTCTCACGATTGGCATCGACCACTACGACCAGCCCGCCCGGACGCAATGCCGGACGCATCCGCCACAGGAACTCATAGGGCTCGCCGATCTCGTGATACATATGGACCAGGAAGATGCGGTCGAAGCTGTTGTCGGGCAGCTTGGGGTCTTCCGGTTCGCCCAGCCGCACGCTCACATTGTCGAGCCGTTCACGCGCCGCGCGCTGCGCCAGCGCGTCGCGCACCTCGGGGATGATGTCCCCGGCCAGCACGCGGCCCTGCTTGCCGACGCGCGCGGCCAGACGAATCGTGTAATAGCCTTCGCCCGCACCGATATCGGCGACGGTCATGCCGGGGCGGATATCGGCGAGCTTCATCACCGTGTCCGCCTCGTTCAGCCGGTCGCGCGCTTCCTCGGTCGACCAGCGGGCGGAGACGATGGTGGCGACGGGCCGGTCGGCGGCGGGGAATTTATGCGCCTCGCTCGGCGTCGGCTCGGGGCGCGGACGCGTCTCGTCGCACCCTGCCAGCGCAAGGCCGATCAACAGTCCGATCATGGCGTCTGCCATCCTCAATCCACGTCCTCCACCTCGACCTTCTCGCCGGTCACGCGCTGTGATAGCGCAGCTGCCATGAACGGGTCGAGTGCCCCGTCGAGCACATCCGACGGCGCGGTGGAAGTCACCCCGGTGCGCAGATCCTTTACCAGCTGATAGGGCTGGAGGACGTAGGAGCGGATCTGGTGGCCCCAGCCGATTTCCGTCTTGGCGGTATATTCGCCCAGTGCCGCCGCTTCGCGCTTGGCCAGTTCGGCCTCGTACATCCGCGCCTTCAGCATCGCCATCGCGGTCGCGCGGTTCTTGTGCTGTGAGCGATCCTGCTGGCTGGCGGCGATGATGCCGGTCGGAATATGCGTGATGCGCACCGCCGAGTCGGTGGTGTTGACATGCTGCCCGCCCGCGCCGGAAGCGCGATAAGTATCGATCTTCAGGTCGCTTTCGTTGATCTCGATATCGATCGAATCGTCGATCACCGGATAGACCCATACCGATGAGAAGCTGGTATGCCGCCGCGCCGACGAATCATACGGGCTGATGCGGACCAGCCGGTGCACGCCGCTTTCGGTTTTGGCGTAGCCATAGGCATTCTCGCCTTTGATCAGCAGCGTCGCGGCCTTGATCCCGGCCTGTTCGCCGGCATGATAGTCGATCAGTTCAACCTTGAAGCCGTGGCGTTCGGCCCAGCGCGAATACATGCGCTGAAGCATTTCGGCCCAATCCTGGCTCTCGGTCCCGCCCGCGCCCGAATGGACTTCCAGATAGGTGTCGTTGCCATCGGCCTCGCCCGACAACAGCGCCTTGACCTTGTCCTGCTCGGCGCGCTCGGCCAGCGCGGCCAGGCCCTCGGTCCCCTCGATCGCCATCGCCTCGTCGCCTTCTTCATCGGCCATGTCGATGAGCTCGGCGGTGTCGGACAGCTCCTGTTCGATCGCTCGCGTGGCGGCGATCGCCTCGTCCAGATGGCGACGTTCGCGCATCACTGCCTGGGCGGCGCGTGGATTGTCCCACAAAGTCGGGTCCTCGACGCGCGCGTTCAGTTCGTCGAGACGACGCAGCGCGTTGTCCCAGTCGAGGAAGCGGCGAAGCAGCGCGAGCGCGGCATTGATCTTGTCGGCGTAAGCCTGCGCTTCGGCGCGCATGGTAGAAAACCTTTCAAACTAAATCGTCATCCCGGCGAAAGCCGGGACCGCGCGCCTCAGGCCGTTCGCTGGCGGCCTGAGGTCCCGGCTTTCGCCGGGATGACGGATTGCGCTAGTAGATTCCGCCCTCGCGTTGCAAGAAGTCGCTGTCGCGCGGCCCTTCCTGACGGACCGCCTTCTTCTTCACCACCGCCTTGGGCGCGTCCTCTTCCTCGCCGCGTCGGGCGAGGCGACGCGGTTCGCTCTCGGGCTTGAACGCTTCCCAGATCACACCGCTTTTCGGGTCCGTGCCGGGCCATGCGCCGAACACGCGCTTGCCGGTGGTGCGGTCAATGCGGACCATGCGTACCCCGGCGGGCGCGGTAAAGGGCAGGACGTCGAGGCCTTCATAAGCCTTTTGCGCAAACTGCTTGAAGATCGGCGCCGCCATCGTGCCGCCCTGCGCATAACCGCCCAGATTGGTCGGCGTGTCGTATCCGACATAGAGGCCAGCGATCATCTGCGGCGTCCCACCGATGAACCACACGTCGCGCGGGCCGGACGAGGTGCCGGTCTTTCCCATGATCGGACGGCCCAGATCGCGCAGCACGGTCGCGGTCCCACGCTGGATCACGCCCTCGGTGATGTTTACCATCTGGTATGCGCTCATCGCGTCGAGCACCTGGCGCGAGCGGATCACGGGGCGCGGCATCGGTTTGCCGTCCCAGTCGGGCGCGTTGCAGCGGTCGCAGGCGCGCCAGTTCTCTGGCCAGATCACCTTGCCGTGACGATCCTGCACGAAGTCGATCAGCGACGGATTAAGCGCGCGGCCATGATTGACCAGGATCGAATAGGCGTTGACCATCCGCATCACCGTCGTCTCGCCCGCACCCAGCGAGTAAGCGAGATAGGGTGGATATTTCTGCTGGCTGACACCGATGCGCTGCATCAGGTCGACGACGCGCTCCATGCCGGTCTGGTTGGCGGCCTGTACCGTCATCAGGTTGCGCGACTGTTCGATGCCCCAGCGCATCGTGCGCGGACCCGCGCCGCGCGTGCCGCCGAAGTTGCGGAAGCATTTCTGGCCGAGCGCCGCGCCCTGATAGACGCAGAATGGGCCGTCGACGATGATCGATGCCGGGGTCATCCCGTTTTCGAGCGCGGCGGCATAGACGATCGGCTTGATCGTGGAGCCCGGCTGGCGCTGTGCCTGCGTCGCGCGGTTGAAATTCTGGACCGTCGCGTCGAATCCGCCCTGCATCGCCAGAATGCGACCAGTGCGTGGGTCCTGCACGACGATGCCGCCCGAAATTTTCGGAATTGCGCGCAGCACGAAATTCGGCCCTTCGGGTGAGACCGCGATCACGTCACCGGGCTTGAGCGCGGCGAAGGCGGTGCCGCCCTTGCCGCGAACCGGCATCTGCGCGGCCCATGTAGGGAGGGTTGCGGTCTTGCCGTCGCCGAACCCGATCTCCGCGTTGCCGCCTGACTTCGAGATGACGATCGCCGCGCGCCAATTCTCGTAATCGAGCATGATATTGGTGTTGAGCAACGCCGCGCGCCAGCCGTCGCCGGTGAAGGTGGTTTCGCGCATCGGCCCGGACCAGCCGCGTCCGCGATCGTAACGGAGCAAGCCTTCGCGCAACGCCTTTTGTGCGTCCTTTTGCAGCTCGGGATCGAACGAGGTGCGTACCCATGATCCGCCGGCATAGACGCTGTACGGACCTGATTCCTGCGTCTCGCCGAACTTGTCGAGCAGCTGGCGGCGCACTTCTTCGATGAAATAGCCACCCAGTGGATCGGTGCTTGGCGTCTGGCGTGGCACCGCACCCAGCGGCGCGGCGATCGCGGCGGCATGTTGCGCTTCGTCGATATAGCCGTTTTCGAGCATCTGCCCGAGCACCCAGTTTCGCCGCTCGATCGCGCGCTCGGCATGGCGCTCGGGCATATAGTTGGACGGCCCCTTGGGCAGGATCGCCAGATAGGCGAATTGCGGGATGGTCAGCTGTTTCACGTCGCGGTCGAAATAGGCATGCGCCGCCGCCTCGACCCCGAACGCGTTCCGGCCGAGCGCGATCTGGTTGAGATAGAGTTCGAGGATCTGCTCCTTCGACAGCGTGTTCTCGATGCGGAACGCCAGGATCGCCTCGCGCGCCTTGCGGACATAACTGACCTCGTTGGTCAGCAGCAGGTTCTTCGCCACCTGTTGCGTGATGGTGGAGGTGCCGCGCGGCGTCTCACCACTGGTCAACCCCTGCCACGCCGCGCGCACCAGCCCCGGATAATCGACGCCGCTATGCTGAAAGAAGGTCTTGTCCTCGGCCGACAGGAACGCGCCGACCATCAGCTTGGGATATTCCTCGAACGACAATTCGACGCGGCGTTCGCGGGCATAGCTGCGTAGCGGCGTGCCGTCGCCCGCTCGGACGTTGGTCGGCAAAGGCGGCTCGTAATCGCGCAACTTGTCGGCCGAGGGCAGGTCGCGCAGCAGCAGCGCCCACAGCACCGCAGTGCCGACACCGGCGAGCAGCAACAACCACGCAAGGATGCGGAACCACCAGCGATGCCGAATCGCAGCAAAACCGCTGCGCGCATCCTCTCGCGTGAATTTCAGGGTGAAATTGGGTTGGTACGCATCCGCCATTACGCGCGCGGTTTAGCAGGAATGATGCGGGTTGCCAGCGGGGGATGTTGCTTAATCCTCCCCCGCCAGGGGGAGGTGGCGCCGAAGGCGACGGAGGGGGCGGGTGGCGTCGCATTCTAAGTGGAAGGCATCCCTTCCTCCCCCTCCGTCAGGCTGCGCCTGCCACCTCCCCCTGGCGGGGGAGGATAAGGGCGTTAACGCGACGCCATTCTCGTCGCAAAATGGATCGCCACCGCGCGGTTCACGCTTTCCGCGATGCGGCGGCGGCCATTGGCGGAGTTCAAGAACGCGACGTCGCTGGCGTTCGAGATATAGCCGGTCTCGAACAGGATCGAGGGCATGTCGGGTGCCTTCAGCACCAGCAGCGACGCCATGCGGTGATAGTTGGGCTTGACCGGGATGAGCCCCTGCGCCTCACGTCCCAGCAGCCGCGCGAATTTGGCGGAGGCGTTCATCGTCTCGCGCTGGGTCAGGTCGATCAGGATCGACGACACGTCGCGGTTGGTGCTGGCGAGATCGATCCCGGCGAGGATGTCGGACTTATTCTCACGCGCCGCCAGCCGCGCGGCTTCCTTGTCGGAGGCGACTTCGGACAATGTGTAGACCGTCGCGCCGCTGGCGTCGGGCGTATGCGCGGCATCGCAATGGACCGAGATGAACAAGGATGCACCCAGTTTGCGGGCAACCTCGAACCGGTCGCGGTGGATCAGATAGCGGTCGTCTTCCCGCGTCATCGCCACGCGGACGCGGCCAGAGGCGAGGAGCTCGTCGCGCATCGCCCGCGCGATCTTGAGCGCGAGATCCTTTTCCTTGAGCCCGTCGGCCGAGATCGAACCCGGATCGTGCCCGCCATGCCCGGCGTCGATCACCACCAGCGGGCGATCGTCGTCGCTGCCATAAATGCGCGGCAGCGCGAAGGCGGCGGGGCGGGGGGGTACAGACGCGGAGACGCTGTAGCTGTGGCGCGTGGAGGCGCGCACGAAGCTGAACGGGGGCAGGAAGCTCATCCGGCCTTCTGCTGCGGCGCGGGCGAAACGGGCGTCGTCCACGGTGCGCAGTTCGAGCGTAAGTGCGGTGCCGTCCTGAGCGAAATGGCCTTCGGTAATGATCGCGGGTCGGGCGAGGTCGAACACGACGCGCGCGCCGTCGCCGCGTGCAGCTTGGCGCACCGCGGTGACCGGGCCGGACGCATCGGCACGCGCGCCGGGGGCCGCGCCCATCAGGTCGAGCGCGATCCGGTTCGGCCCGGCGAGCACGAAGCTGCTGGCCTGTGCGACACGCGCGTCGAATTGGATGACGATACGGTTAGACCGGACGTCGATATCGCGGATGGTTCCGGCCCAGCTCGGTGCGCCGGTCAACCAACCGGCGAGGAGGGCAAGAAAGAATGACACCCGGGCGATATGGCGCGCCGGGCTGGGGGGGGTCCAGCCCAAAAGCATGCACTGTTACTTTCACTGCGAATTAGCCTGACCGGACCCGGATAGGCGACGGGTGTTTCAAATGCGGTGAAGCGGTGCGGTTAATGACTGATTCGGCATGATTTTGCCGGCAGGGGCGGCAGGAACCTGCCGGGCGATGCGCACGGATGAAGTCGCGCAGACCAATGTTGCCGCCCGGGTTCGCGGGTGCTACGCATTGCGCCAGCCGGGGCTTTATCAAAGCATTTTCGGCGATCCACGCCGGGCCGCATTCGGTCCGGCATTTCAGGTTGACGCTGTAATGAGGCAATTTCCGTCCATCCCGCATCGCACCATTTCGGTGAGCGATCGCGCGGCGACGGAGGCCATGACCCACGGGTTTGGCCGTGCCCCGGCAGCAGAGGCATCATCAAAACCCCGCGCGCCCGCTTTGACGGCGCGCATTTTCATTCGCGTGACCGGCCGCCTGACGGCCCGGCGCGCCCGGAGAAGTTTAAATGACCACGCGTATGCTGATCGACGCACGCCACCGGGAAGAAACCCGTGTGGCGGTCGTCAAAGGGAATCGAATCGAGGAATTTGATTTCGAGAGTGCTGAGCGCAAGCAGCTCAAGGGTAACATCTATCTCGCCAAGGTAACGCGGGTCGAACCGTCGCTGCAGGCGGCGTTCATCGAATATGGCGGCAATCGCCACGGGTTCCTGGCGTTCAGCGAAATCCACCCCGATTACTACCAGATCCCCAAGGAAGATCGTGACGCGCTGCTTCGCGAAGAGGCCGAACACGCCGCCGAGGAAGCCGCACTGCGCGCTGACATCGATGGCGACGACGACCATGATTATGACGACGACGGAGTCGAAGTGCTCGATCGCCCGCAGGGTGACGAGGACGATTCGGACCATGACGAGTCCGATCATGACGGCGACGAGGAAACCGGCGAAGTCGACGAGAATGGCGATGCGCCAAAGCGTCGCGGCGGTCGCGGTCGCAAGGGCAATGACGACCAGGTCGAGGCACTTCGCCAGCGCCGCATGAACCTGCGCCGCCGCTACAAGATTCAGGACGTGATCCGCCGCCGTCAGGTGCTGCTGGTTCAGGTCGTGAAGGAAGAGCGCGGCAACAAGGGAGCGGCGCTGACCACCTATCTGTCGCTGGCCGGTCGTTATTGCGTGCTGATGCCCAACACCGCGCATGGCGGCGGTATCTCGCGCAAGATTTCCAGCGCCGCCGATCGCAAGCGGCTGAAGACGATCATGTCGGACATGAAGCTGCCATCGTCGATGGGCTGCATCGTCCGCACCGCCGGGCTTCAGCGCACCAAGGTCGAGATCAAGCGCGACTTCGACTATCTCGCCCGCCTGTGGGACGAAATCCGCGAAAAGACGCTGGCGTCCGACGCGCCCGCTTTGGTCTATGGCGACAGCGACCTGATGAAGCGCGCGATCCGCGACATCTATAACAAGGATATCGACGAGGTGATCGTCGAAGGCGATGACGGCTATCGTCAGGCTAAGGACTTCATGCGGCTGCTGATGCCCAGCCACGCAAAGAAGGTGATCCATTACAGCGACGCCGTGCCGCTGTTCCAGCGCGCAGGCGTCGAGGAACAGCTGTCCGCGATGTACAATCCGGTCGTCCAGCTGAAGTCCGGCGGCTACCTCGTCATCAACCCGACCGAAGCCCTGGTGTCGATCGACATCAACTCCGGCCGCTCGACGCGCGAGCATTCGATCGAGCAGACCGCGACCGCCACCAACCTTGAGGCTGCACAGGAAATCGCGCGCCAGTTGCGGCTGCGCGACATGGCCGGGCTGGTCGTCATCGACTTTATCGACATGGACCACGGCTCGAACGTGCGCAAAGTCGAAAAGGCGATGAAGGAGGCGCTGAAGAACGATCGCGCCCGCATTCAGGTCGGCCGCATTTCGGCTTTCGGCCTGATGGAAATGAGCCGCCAGCGGCTGCGCACCGGCGTGCTCGAAGCGTCGACGCGCCAATGCCCGCATTGCGAAGGCACCGGCCTCGTTCGCACGGCATCGTCCGCTGGTCTTTCGGCCCTGCGCCTGATCGAGGATGAAGCGGCGCGTGGTCGCGGTTCGCTGCTCTCGCTGCGCGCCAGCCAGGAAGCGGCGTTCTACGTCCTCAACCGCAAGCGCGCCGACATTGCCGAGATCGAGGATCGCTATGGCGTCCGCGTCGAAATCCTGTCCGACGGCGAGCCGGAAGGCAGCCGCATGTCGGTCGAGGCCAGCGGCCCGCCGCCAGCCTATGCGCCGAAGTTCACGCGCGTGATCGAGGAAATCGAGGACGATTACGTCGAGGAGATCGACGAAGAGGAAATCGAGGACGAGGAAGAAGAAGTCGTCGAAGCCCGCCAGCCACGCGAGCGTGAGCGCAGCGGCGAAGCCGATGGCGAAGGTGGCCGCAAGCGTCGCCGGCGCCGTCGTGGTCGTCGCGGCCGTCGTGAGGACGAGAATGGCGAAGGTGGCGAGGCCGGTGAAGCGGGCGAAGGCGACGACGATTCGGATGCCGAGCCGGTTGAGGGCGATGCCGAAGCCGTGACTGCCGAAACACCGGTCGCCGACGATTCGGGCGAGCCGCGCAAGCGCCGCCGTCGCGGCCGTCGTGGATCGCGTCGCGGTGGTGAAGGCGATCAGGCCGGCGAACAGGCCGAGGGTTCGGAAGCTGCTGACGAGGAGGCAGCCGAAGCAGCCCCCGAGCCAGTCGAAGCCGAAGTCGAGCCGGACGTCGCGGCCAAGCCAAAGCGCAGCCGTCGCCGCAAGGCCGACGACGTCGCCGCCGAAACCCCGGTCACGGATATCGACGCAGCCACCGCCGAAGCCGGCATCGCCGCCGAGCCACAGCCCGAGGTCGAAGCCCCGGCCAAGCCAAAGCGCAGCCGCCGCAAAGCCGCCGAGGCCGAGCCGGTCGCTGTCGAAGCGCCCGTCGAGGCTCCGGCGGAACCCGTCGCAGCGGAAGCCGAAGAAGCACCCAAGCCCAAGCGCCGCAGCCGCGCCAAGGCGGCATCGGCTCCCGCCGAAGCCGTCAGCAGCGACGTTGCGCCGACTGCCGAAGCCGATGCCGAGCCAGCCAATGCCGGCGACGTAGAGGGTGACGACGACGGCACCGGCCCGCGCCGGGGCTGGTGGCAGCGCACCTTCGGCACCTGACGAAGGAGGGCGGGGACAGCGAACGCCGTTCCCGCCCGCTTTCATTCCCCGTTCATGCGGCTCGACCCATCCCGCCGCGACGCATGCCGAGGCAACCGACCGTTGATCGCAGGGGATAATCCGCCATGATGACGGCCATGAAGCGCCTCGTCTCCATCTTTGCTCTGTTCCTGCTGATCGGCATCACGAGCCCCGCCTTCGCCCAGTCGATCCTGCGCGATGCGGAGAGCGAGGCATTGCTGGTCGACATGTCGCGCGAAATCATCCGCGCCGCCAACCTCTCGCCCGCCAATGTCCGCATCGTCCTGATAAACGATCAGTCGATCAACGCGTTCGTCGCGGGCGGACAGACCGTCTATGTCCATTCCGGGCTGATCGATGCCGCCAGCAGCGCCAACGAAGTGCAGGGCGTGATCGCGCACGAGCTGGGTCATATCACCGGCGGGCATGTGTCGCTGAGCGATCGCATGGCCAAGGGTGCGACCGGCATCACCATCCTCAGCCTGTTGCTCGGTGCTGCCGCGATGGCCGCCGGATCGGCCGATGCCGGCATGGGACTGATGCAGCTCGGCCAGCGCGCCGCGCTCGGCAATTTCCTGGCGTTCAGCCGCGCACAGGAAGCGACCACCGATGCCGCCGGCGTCAAATATCTGTCCGGCGCCGGGGTCAGCGGCAAGGGCATGCTCGATTTCTTCAAGAAGCTGCAACAGCAGGAATATCGCTGGGGTCTGAAGCGCGGCAGCGAAACCAGCTATGTGATGAGCCATCCGATGTCGGGTGAGCGTATCGCCACGCTGACCGCCGATCTTCAGGCCGACCCGGCCTGGAGCAAGGCGGGCGCACCGGGGCTGGAGGATCGCTTCAAACGCGTACAGGCAAAACTGCGCGGCTATGTCGCGGACCCCAAGGATACGCTGCGCAAATATCCCGAGAGCGATGTGACGGTCCCTGCGCGCTATGCCCGCGCCTATGCCTATCATTTGTCCGGCTATCCCAAGGAAGCTGCGGCGGAGGCGGCGGCGCTGGTGCGCGCCGAGCCGGAAAACCCCTATTTCCTGGAGCTGGAGGGACAGATTCTGCTCGAATCGGGCAAGGTCAGGGAAGCGATCCCGCCCTTGCGCGAGGCGACGACGCGAACCAATTTCCAGCCGCTGATCGCCACCACATTCGGTCACGCGCTGCTGGCAACCGAGGACGCGAC